>CANLGD010000127.1 GCA_947490145.1 Flavobacteriia bacterium | reverse complement strand
GCTCCTGCTTTTTGCGCAGCTCCAACCATATCTCGCTCAATCGATGAAACATCGTTCATGATGTGCGGATCACAACCCATAAATTCAACTAAAATATGGTTTCCTAAGGCATTACTCATTTCTTTTCTGAGGTATTAATTTATTAAGCCACAAAATTAGTAAAAAGTTGGGAGAAAGTTGTTATTTGCCGTGAGAATTAAAATTTTCGTTAATGTCTGCAGAAAGTGGGGTATTATATTTCTAATTAAGGTTTTTACATGTAAATTTTATTCTTTTTCTTTAAAACCTTGCGAAAAAAACTCTTCAAAAGATATTTTATGAAATTTGAGAATTCTATCTAAACTTGAAATTGTCATATTTGAACCTTTTTCATATTTGCCGTATAAAGCTCGTGGTATTTCTGCATCATATGCAAAAGTTTCTTGACTAGAATACCCTGCATCTTTTCTCAATTGTTTTAGTCTTGTACCAACTGATTTAAATAATTCAACTTCTTCATCTCTTAACATGTACCAAAGGAATATAAAATGGATTTTTATTGTTACTCTAAATAAAATCCTACTTATATAGCGTTTATTTATTTTTAATACTATCTTTGTAGCAAATCTAATTAATAAAAAAATATGTTTTATAAAAATAAATACTTAATAATTTTTCCCATTTTGACAACTTTTTGTTCTTGTACAATTGAAAAAAGAATACATAATAAAGGATTTCATGTTGAGTGGAATTATAAAAAATTTGAAAATTCTACCGTTCAAGAGAATTATGATAATAAACCAAATCAAAATGTAATTAGAGATACAATAAACTTAGATTTGTCTTCTATTAAAGATGAGTCGTTCAATATACCTAGTGGCGAGACTATTTTTGAGAAAAAGAAAATTCAATTAATAAAATCAAAAATGAATTTTGAAAGTGAAGTTGTTGATTGTGATGTTATATTTTTTATTGATGGTTCAGAAGAGCAAGTTAAGGTTGAATTGGTTAGTGAAGAAGCTATTAAGTACAAAATGTGCGGTGATGAAGACGGGGCATTATTTAGTATTTCTCCAAGTAAAATTTTCATGATAAAATTTGCTAGTGGACACAAGGAAGTTTTTAATGACGGGAATCAAAATATAAACAACAATGTAAAGAGTACAAAAAAACAGAGTTTAGAAATTGTAAAGGAAACAGAAATTTTTGGTATTTTATCTATTTTATTGACTATTATTTCAATCCCACTTTGGATTTGGGTTTCATGGATTATTGGATTGATTTTAGCAATTTTAGCTGTCATTTTTGGAATTGTAAATTTCTCAAAAAATCAATCTAATCCAGAAAAATATAAATCTAGATATATTGGTCTAATTTCATGTTTCTTAGGCTTTTTAGTTTTAGTAGGTACTATTATTTTTGGAGCCTTGAATTTAATTTAAATGAGTAAAAATGGAAATTATAATAGTCGTAATAATTGTAGTTGTAATTGGAGGTTTTTTGATTGATAAATCCAAGGATTCAATAGAATTAAATAAAGAGTCTTTAGAAAAGCGATTTGTATTTTTATTGGAAGAGTTAAATATTAATGCATTCAACGGAAATGGAGTAATCACAATTGTAAGTAAAGGGAAGTTAAATTTATATCAAGATGGGAAAAATCAAATTATTGAGCTAAATTATTTTACTGGAGGTTTGACAGTTATATGGAAATTCAAATATTTTCAAAATGAGGTTATTTTAGAAAAAAGATTTAGAGATGTATCTAAATTAAGTCAAGAACATCAAATTAAAATGGCTGATTTTATTATAGAGGAAATGGTGAAAACTAAACTAAATCATCAATCGGAAGTTATGGGTGGGTTTGATGAATTCTGAAAGATGGAAAAGAAATTAATAATAAATACTTTTTCAAATCTTGAAAAAGTTCAAAAAATTTCAATTATAAATTTTTTGATGACCTTGGTTGTTTGTGATGATAAAAAAGAAATTGCATTAATAAGGCATGATTTTTTGAATTCCTATAATAGTTTTCTTGAACTTAATAGTCATGAGAATTTATTTTATTTGGAAAGCTTTGGTCAAATAGGAATGATTGAAGATCTAAAATCACTAAATAAAGAACAAAAGGAATTAATAATTATGCTTTCTTGGGAGATTTTAATTTTAACAGGTCAGCCAATTGAAAT
This sequence comes from Flavobacteriia bacterium, assembly GCA_947490145.1. GTDB lineage: Bacteria > Bacteroidota > Bacteroidia > Flavobacteriales_D > Crocinitomicaceae > M2408. The sequence goes on along the minus strand of CANLGD010000127.1, from coordinate 886 downwards.
TGAATATATTACACTCGTAAATGTTTTTGAACAAATAGGTGTTTCACAAGATTATAATGTTCAAATTTTAAAAAATGTTGGATTTTAAAAGTAACCAAAAGGTAAATTATCTTAATTTTAATATACAGAGATGAGAAAAAAGATAATTTTAATTGGAATTTCTATTCTTTTGTTGTTATCTGCTTGGATATAACTATCTTCAATATTCAAAAATTGTTGAATTAGTATTTATAAACTCAGATTTAGATTTTCAGAAAATGGAGTTAGAAAACCAGATATCTGATTTAGAAAGTCAAATAGAAGATTGTGAATCTTCAAAAAACCATGAATATTCAAATTCTAATTTTTTAGAAACAGAAAATAGTAACCTGAAATATGAAATACAAAATTTAGAAAACGAACTAAACGATTGTCAAAATAGATGATAAGTTTTTTTAATATGAAAAATTACCTCAATTTTCCGAAAAATCAAAAGTTTCAACACATGTATTTATTGCATTTTTTCTTTTTTCGACAAAGTCACTGAGTTTAAAAGTTAGAAAATCGACTTCTAGCACATCAATATCGAAAAAACCATTAGAAGTAAAAGTAAAACAACCTTTTACAAAAGTATTTTCTTTTTTCACATCATATCCTATTAAAAATTGCATTTTTTCTTTAAATTGTAAAATTTCAGCTGGTTTGAGAAGGAAATCATGTCCAGTAAGATGATGCAAATAATTAGAAATTAATTTTCGTATGTCCACATCTTTATCATTTACAGAATGAATCATTTCAAAGCCATCTTCGACATCTCTTGTGACTATTAAATATACTTTTAAATCAATTCCTCTCATAAAGTACGAAGATAAGAAAATAACCAATTGAAAATTCTGATAAATAGAAT
>CANLGD010000126.1 GCA_947490145.1 Flavobacteriia bacterium | reverse complement strand
CGATACAGAAAGTAACTTATCAACAAAATCAAGGGTTTACAGGTGTAAAAACACATAAAAGGTACAAAAAAGTGACGAATTTTGTACCTTATTGTAGGTCAATTCTTTACGATTTTTGATAGGATAAAATTACACTTTTATACATTATTCTTACATTGAAATTACAAAAATTGTAAAAAAGTTATGAACATAGGCGATTTTAGGGGTATGATTTTATCAAAAAAAGTACTACTTAACACTCAAATATTGTGTTTTAAAAATTAATAAAAAAAGGACTAATAGCGAAATATGAAAAACTTGCTGTAATTCCATTTTTAGAAAATAATCCACTTTTTGTAAAAGAACCTTATACTGAAGGGGTTTATTATTTAATTAATATGTGAAAAAATCTAAAGTTGTGAGGACAGCGTAAGCAAGTGAAATAGCTAAACGAAAAATGATTGAGGAAATAATAATCATTTGAAGCTATTTCTCTTGACACTTTAAATACTAGGTCGAAGAGAAAATCTCAAAACGAAACGGTTTTATTTGAGAAATGCTGACCACATTTTTCTTGTGGCCGCATTTTTGGAATAAATCTGTTGAGTTTCTGCTAGGGCGTAATTGGAAAGCTCCCGATTTTTTCATCGGGACTTGGAAATGGAGACCGTGTAAGCAGCCAAAAAAAAACAAAAAACTCAGTCAATAGAAATCAAACAATCTCTCTGAAACTCTAAATGCTCTTTTGATTGAACATAGCCCAATTGATTTGTTACTAAAGTAGTTTGACCAATTTGAAAAGGTGGAACATTTCTGTGATGGTGACCATAAATCCAAGTATCTATTTTGGAATCTAAAATAAAAGAATCTAAATCGACTGCAAAGGCTTCATTGATGTTACTATTTAGATATTCTTGAGGGTAATGCTGATAAGTGGGAACATGATGTGTTACAACAATGCATTTTTTGCTTGTGTTTTCTGAAACTTCTCTCTGAATAAATTTTAAATTTTCTTCAAAGAAAGCATTGAAGTTTTCAACAGTTAATAATTTTTCGCCATATCGAATTTGAAAAAAATCATTTAAGCCATTTTTTATGAAATAAGCTTGTTGTGGACTAATTCTTGTCCAAAGAGTGGAGAAAATCAATTTTGTGTTTTCAAGAACAAGTGAAAAATTATTTACTAAAAATACATTTTCACGAATTGCAATGTGAAATTCCCCTTCCTTTTCGCTCGCATCTTCGCCATAATATTCATGATTGCCAGCGATCCAATAAACGGTTTTGAAATTTTCTGAAATAGAATCAAAAAACCAAGAAAAACGCTCAATAAATCTAAAAGGAACAATGTCGCCAGCCAAAATCAAAATTTCACCCACAGGAATAAGTGGATTAGCGAGCAAGAATTTTTCATTTGCTGGAAACTCGAGATGTAAGTCTGATGTGTATTGGATTTTCATGAAATTAATTTTAGTAAATGAAGTTTTTCGCCTTTTACACTTTAAAACTTTTCATAAACTCTTCGTATTTTTCTTTCCAACTTGAATCATCAGCTAATTTAAGCACCAATTTTGATTTAAAACTTGCCTCAGAAGATTTTGAACGAACAAAAGCTGAAGGATTATCATAAGCAAGCTCTCTAATTATTATGGTAGTTAAACTATTAAACAATTTAGCAAAATTTGAAATCAAATTATTTTGATACTTTTCTGCTTTGGAATAAAAAAGTTCAAAATTATATCTCTTATTTTCAAATTTAAATCTTTTATCAAATGTTTTTTTAAAGTAATAATACAACGTGATATTGTAAAATGTATTAACATTGTTTATTGTTTTTAATTTAGAAAATAAAGCTATTTCTTCATTTATTTTCTTAATTTCATCTGGTTCTGTTTCACTTTTCTGCCTTTTAAATAATTCTTCTAATTCTTGATTATAATCACTGTTTTTTACTTGTTTAGCTTTTTTATGGATTTCTTTGATAAATAAAATTTCATCTATCTCGTCTATTGTCAATGAAAAAGCAGTGCCTTTTAAACGATCAAATATTTTTTCATAATATTCATTTACTAAATTATCCTTGCTATCTTTATTAAAAATAGTTGTTTTTTTATCTTTAGCAAAAAATGGAGATTGCAAATCACTTGCGAAAATGAATTGTGCCAATTCTGTATTCGTTATAATACGGTGTTTTTGATATGAAATTTTAATATCTCTTAATGCTCCTCTCCTTATATCTAAATAAATTGGTTTATCAGTATTATTTAAACGCTTTTGAAGTTCTCTTTGTTCTGCATTTTTAGAGACTAAATCTCTATCTGAAATAGGATTCTGAGTGTTATTAAAAATTGTAATATTTTCTTTAAACTCTTTATCATCTTTTGTTTCAACAATTCTTGTAATTATTGAAACATTTTCTAAATTTTTAAGTCTATTTTCTAATTCCTTTCCGTCAAAATCTTTTTTCATTTCTTTGAAATATCTCAAAAAAGAACTTGTCGTTTGAGCTCCGTTAATAATGGAAAAATTTTTTAAACTTATTTTATTATTTTCATTTTTTAATTCTTCAGTAACTATAGTTATACCATTGTTATAATACCAAAATTTTGCTGAGTCTTTTTCAATAGTCTGTTTAATTCCTTCATAAGTTCTAGAGCCTTTTATTAGTGGTTCTCTAAGATTTTCACCAAAGAGTATGTTTTTTCCACGATCAGTATTCCCATATTGCTCCAAAAGAGGAAGGATTTGAGATGCAGTTAATGAGCAAATTATAGATTTTTTATTTATAGAATCATCATTGTATTGAATAACATTGGGATGCCTCGTTAATTCAAATTCAAAATTTGGAACACTCTTACTTTTTAAACCGAAATATAACGTTCTTAGCTCTTCAATATTAATAATTATTTCGTCCTCTTTTTGATTTTTAATTGAATTTAAATCACCAATATGAACAATAATGTACTCAATGAGGTTTTCATTTTCCTTACTAAAATTACTTTTTGAGATTATTTCTTTTAAATTATCATTAATTTTTGCCTTATTTTCAAGGCAATCCTTAATTGTCCTTTTCATTTTATTTATGCAATCTTTTATACTACTTTCGTCTAACTTGGAATTTTTAACTTGTATAACAGAATATTTATAATCAACTCCTTCCAATAGAGATAATTCTTCATTAAAAATATCAATACCTTCATCGGGTGGGGAAACAATTTTTGAAGAAATTTCTTCAATATCATTTTTATTTAATTTGGAATTTTTAAATAATAGTTGATAGACGAAAATTTCAAACGCATCATTTTCTTGATTTTCTCTAACAATTGGATTGTTTGATGGTAATCCCTTAAATTCT
>CANLGD010000125.1 GCA_947490145.1 Flavobacteriia bacterium | reverse complement strand
AATAAAAGCGATTTACTTTCAACACAAAATACAATCAATAATGAAGAATTAGATTCAATTTTAATTTCAGCAAAATTTGGTAAAGGGATAGAAGAATTAAAATCTTGGTTGGTAAACCAAATCATGGGAAATACTGATTTTGAGCAAAGCACCATTGTTACCAATTCTCGCCATTTAGAAGCTTTAGAAAAAGCATTACTTTCTTTAAATCTAGCAAATACAGGTTTAGAAACAAATATCACAGGAGATTTTATTGCCATGGACATTCGCCAAGCGATGTATCATATTGGAAGCATTACAGGAGATATTTCTACCGATGATTTATTGGGGAATATTTTTAGTAAGTTTTGTATCGGGAAATAACCCCCTATTTCTTAATATTAATTAATCTGAATTAATATTAATAAACACCTCATTTTAAAAGTTTTACGTAAATTTGTTGATAATATTATTTCATATTGATTTGTATGGATTGATATAATATTTGTACCTTTGTTGTACCTTTGGTTTGAAAGGTACAAAAATTTTAAAATTTTGTACCTCGACATTTGCCCAAAAAAATGGCAACAATGAGGTACAGGAAAATACAAATAGTTACAACAAATTAGGCAAAATTATAAAAAATGAAATCAACAATCGAAATTTCTAAACAGTGTATAATATGCAATGGTAATTTCATTGCCAAGACACAGGTGACAAAATATTGTTCAAATAAATGCATAAAAAAAGCTTTGAGTCTGAAGAAAAAAATTGCACCTTTAGACTGTGCTCAAGAGGAAGCGTATAATAAATCTGCAGCAATCGACATGAAATTAATTTCTTCTAAAGAATTTCTTTCAATTAAGGAAGCTTGTCTTTTAATTGGTGTAAGCAGGATGAGTTTAAATCGCTATATGAACATTGGATTAATTGAACCAGTAAGAATTGGTAGTAGAGTAATCATAAAAAGAGAATCAATTGACAATTTATTAAATATGTAAAACTATGGGAGTAAAAGTTAGAACCAGAAAATTAGCTAATGGTATGTTAAGTCTTTATTTGGATTTTTATCCACCTTTGAAAGGCAAAAACGGGAAACCCACAAGAAGGGAATTCTTAGAAAGGTATTTATACGACAATCCAAAAAATAAAGAAGAAAAATCAATAAATAAAGTAAACCTTCTTTTCGCCGATTCTTGCAGAATAATAAGAGAAAGGGAAATATTAAACGACCAAGATGGCTTGTTTAATATGGGGAATATGAAGCGTGACTTTATAGAATATTTTAAAAGTTTGGCCGAAGATAGAATGGAGAGTAAAGGAAATTATGATAATTGGTCATGTGCGGCTCATTATTTGGTTGCCTATTCAAATGGGGATTGTAAAATGGAGGATTTAACTCCTCAATTTTGCGAAGGATTCAAAAAATATTTGTTAAGTGCTGATAGGTTGAATACCGTTAAGGGATTGAAATTAGCTCAAAACTCGGCAGTGAGTTATTTTAATAAATTTAGAGCTGCTATAAACGCAGCATTTGAATCCAGTTTGATTAATATAAACCCATTAAAAAACGTTAAGGGAATCAAGCAGGCTGAAAGTAAGCGAGAATTTTTGACACAAGAAGAATTAGAAAAACTAGCAAAAACAGATTGCGATCTCGCACGATTAAAAGATGCAGCTTTGTTCTCAGCATTGACAGGCCTTCGCTGGGGAGATTGTGAAAAACTAACTTGGGGAGATATTCAGCAAACCGATGGTGGCTATTTTATTCATAACAGACAGCAAAAAACAAAGGAAATTATGATGCATCCAATAAGTGCTCAATCTATAACTTTTTTAGGTGTAAGAGGTGAATATAATGAAAAAATATTTGAAGGATTAAAATACAGTGATTCAAACAACGATAAAATAAAGAGATGGGTTTTGAAAGCTGGTATTCATAAAAAAATAACACTCCATAATTTTAGACATACCTATGCAACTCTTTTATTAAATAAAGGGGTAGATATTTTTACAGTATCAAAAATGCTTGGACATAAGAAAATAGAAACAACAATGATTTATGCAAAAATTTTAAGCGAAACCAAAGTTGCTGCTGCTAATGTAATTGAGTTAAATATCTAAAAATATGAACGAACCTATTAATATTCAATCCATTCGTGATGTAGAATCATTTAAATATGATGAGCTAAAAGAAAGTTTAAAAAAATCTAGTCTTGAGGCCAAAAGACAATTGTTGGAATCTGATTTAGGATTGATTCCAATTGTTCAAGAAGATAAAATAGAATACATTATTGATTTAATTGAAATATTGCAACATTTAGTTTTGTTTGCAGACGAAGTTGTAATGACAAAATTAAAGAAAATGGGAATAGATGATAGTATTACACGATGGTTAGTTGATTTTGACGAGATTAATTTAGAAATAGAAAAATTAAATAATAAAGAAGGATTATTCGTATTTAAAAGTGGTTTGTTGTCTGCTATTAATTCTCATTTAATTGTAAAAATTTTCAATGAAATTCTGTTGTCTTTTGGTTTTGATAGAAAACATAATAACGCAAAAACTAATATTCTTTATAAATCTTTTGATAATCTATTTAACAGAGATAAATATCAGCATTTAACCCCTAACAAGAAAAAATATAATTTAGCTGAATATTTAGTTCTAATTTATCTAAAGAATTTAAAATTAGAACTAAATATTGAAGACCAAAAAAAAATTGATAAAAATTTTCTAAAGTTAGTAAAAGCAGACACATCAATTTTTATTCAAGTATTTAACCATACCTACAATTATGGTTATAGTAAAAGGAAAACCTATATTCAATTTTTCCCTTTACTTCAGAAAATATTACTAGATAAAAATCTTTTAAATGAAGAGGATTTTGGAATTGAAAAGGATGAATTTTATGATGCTTTGTATGATGAATATCAAAACCGCAGAATCAGAAAAATTTTAACTAAGAAGTGAAAATTTTCCTAAAAAAATGGTCCATTATATTTTTGTTTTTCGATTTACTTTTGTTCTTATAAAAAAATAGAATAATGAAAAAGAACAGAAAAGAAGTTGCAGACATCCTTCCTCAGATTTATGAGTATATCGATGGGGTATTAAAAAAGTCAACTGAAAAAATTATTGAAGCTTTCAACAAGAAGCAAATTGAAATTAACTATTGCGATGGAGATTTCCTAGATGCTATTCAAGCCGCAAATTTCCTAAAGTTAAAAGTAAACACAATTTACTCCAAAGTCTCTAAAAGGGAGATTCCCTTTTATAAATCAGGAGAAAAAGGTAGGAAATTGTTGTTTGCTTTTAAAGATTTAGAAAATTATGTTTCTAAAAGTAAAATAAAGAGTCAACAGGAGATTGAAAATGAAGCTTTAACTTTTTTAAATTCCAAAAAATCATGAGCGCGACCAAATACATCAAAGGCAAATATTATAAGACTTGCGCCTTTAGTTTATGCAATGAAATTGCAGTAGGAAGAAAAGATAAATTATTTTGTTCAGATAAATGCAAAAACGCTTTTCATAACGACATAAGCTCAAAAGTAAATAAACTTTCAAAAGGATTACCAGTAAAAGTAAATAGAGCAAACAGAATTTTAATGAGAATTTACAAAGAAAATGCAAGCGGTGGAGGTTTTGTCGTAAATCAAATTACATTATCTAATTATCATTTTCCATTTGATGTGCCAACAATTGATGCTAAGGATGACAATTATAAATGTGTTTTTAAATCTTTTGGTTCATTTGCTTTCTACAA
>CANLGD010000124.1 GCA_947490145.1 Flavobacteriia bacterium | reverse complement strand
ACTCCAGCAAAGAAATAAACGCAGCCCAACTGAAATTTCAAAATCCAAATTGTCCAAGCATGCGTTTTCACGGAAGAAATTGCTGGATTTCGCAACGAATCAAGCGAAAAAAAACGATTTGCTGGAAGAAAAATCAACAGAAAACCAATTAAACTTACGAAGTAATAATGATTTAAATAATAGCTTTTGTCCAACAATTCGATGTAAGTAAAAAGCAGAAAAAAAGCGATTGTTGAAAGTCTGTAAAAAGCCCCTAAAATGATTCCAACGCAAGCAAAAACAAGCAAAATAAAGGGCAAATACATCCAATTTCCTGAAAGCGGTTTCACCCATTCAAAACCTAAATAAGTGAAATGAAATTTTGGATTTATATATAATTCAGCAACCCAACCTTTTGAAATAAAACGCAAAGTGCCAAAAAGCATCAAAGCTCCAAAAATTATTCTAAATACAATTAATGGAGCAATGCTAATTTGTTTGAAAAATATATTTTGAAGGTTTTTAATCACCGTCGTTGTCTTGGTAGGTAATTAAAATTCCAAAGGCAGAAGACATATCCGTTTTGATAAAAACAACCGTTCCATGAAAATAAGTGTAATAAGAATCAATTGTTGAAGTCGAATTGAGCATCATATTTTTTAAATTTCCCGCCCAAGAACTTGGTTCAGAAATCAAATAGTCAAACCGTGATTCAATTGTTGAAGCCAAACTTTGTTTTTCTAATGCGATTAAATAATCATCAAATCCAGTTCCTGTTGCTCCAGCAAATGAATTTCCTGAAAATATTTTTCTTAATCCTTTTAAATTTTCAACAATAAGTTCAGTTCCAATTCCAGATTTAGGAGCTTCCAAATAATCTAAACGTTGGATACCAAGACTTTGTTTCCCCAACGGAATCCCGATTTTGGCATTTTTTGTAATTTCATAATCCTTGCAAAAAGCATTCACAAGCATAGAAAATGGACTTGTAGAACTCGTTCCAGTTCCATCTTTAAAAGTAGAACTATATGAAGACCAATTTGTTCCAACATAATCTGTTTCAGTTTTCATTTTTGAAATCAAAGCAGAAACATAAGCTCTTCTATTGGCAGAATTATTCAGTAATGTCAGGGCGTTTTCTTGAAAAAGCAAAAAATCAAGAGCCGAAAATCCAATGGCTGAAATATTGCTAACAGTTGCTAAATCATACATTCCAACTGAAATATTATTTTCAATTTGAGTTGTATCAGACGGAAAAACCCCCAAAGCATTTGCATAGCCAACTTCCATAAAAGGACCAAAATCAAACATTTTCACATATTGAAAAGATTTGTAAGCAGCTTTCCAACTATCTTTCATTGCATCAAAATTTACTTGTGTTGGCTCAAACAAAAATGATTGCCAAGAAGTGGAAAGAGAATTAACATCCGTTTGAACTTTCGCAATACTTGGAACAATATAATTATCCGCAAGTTGAACCATTATCTGCTTTTTCTCAAAAGTTATTTCTGGTTCAATTTCTTCTTTCTTCTTGCAACTTGCAGAAAGAATGAAAAATGCAAAACCTATAAATACTATTTTCTTAATATTTCGCATCTAAATCTGCTTTTATTGCTTGTAAATTTGCTAAGGTTAAATTCCAATAATTTGTACCGAATTTATTTAAAATTGCAGACAATTCAGATTGAGTAACATTTCGTGTTTCCTCCGGAGCATATTTTAAATTTGTTACAAATCCATTTGCTTCAGTCAAAGCATGAAAAAATAAACCAGTATTTCCAATATTTACGATTGCTTCATTCAAATAATCCATTGCTTGATAAGCAGAAATTTTTTCCCACGCATTTCTAATTTCTACAATCGCTCCATCTCTGTCAGCAAGAACTTTATTTGAAATAGCTGCTCGACCTTTTAAAAAATTATTCATTATCGCCGCATTTGAACCCCAGGAATTTTGATTGTTGCAATATTCTCCCCATAAATCCTGCGGAACTACTTGAGGGAAATTTGACTGTACCCCAAAATATCCAAAAGCTTCATCCCAACTGTGTTCCATTATTGTATAGTATAATCCATTTGCAGGATCTACTGCTGAACTATTATCTACATCCATTTTACTTGAACCAAAGTAAACATTTAAAGCTTGGTACATTTGCACTGCGCCCATCAATGCTTTTTCAATTTTTTCCGCATATTCAACTCCTTTAGAACTAAACAAATGCAAAGAACCCTCAACCATCAAGGTTCCAGCTTGACCATTTGAAGCTGATTGACTAAAATGAGTTGAATTTTCAGCCAATGAATCCATCCAAGATTCAATTAAAGATTGGTCTAAAGAAAAACATTTATCTTTCAATTGGCGAGTTGATGCAAAAGAAAAATTTCCATTTCCATTTCCGTTTACATTTGAAAACATATCCTTCAAATCTTGCGCATTAATTACAGAAGAAGTCGCTTGATCCATTTTTGAAATTATCTGTCTAATTTGCTCCAATCTATCCAATTGACCTGGGTAATCAACTGTATTTTGATTACTTGAGTTGACAAATGAATATGTTGTAGGAATCGTGTAACTTGGAATCGGTTCTCCAGAAGCATATGTGCAAGAATTATCATCTTTTTCTGCTCTATCATTATAATTTGTTGCCGCAGTATCTGTACAACCTTCTTTTTTACATGAAGCTAAAATTGAAGAAAAGGCCAAACCTAATATTATATATTTTTTCATCTAATTTAGAATTGTTTTAAACAAGACAAAAGTATATCTTGAGAAAGAGTAAGACAATACCTCAAAAAAGGTATTTTAGAAAAAATCAAAAAATAAATTAAATAAACAGAATTATTAATTAAATCTGATCATTAAATAATAAAGTTAAAATCATGAAAAAAATCACATTCACACAAAGGTTTAGATATAAATTTGACAATCTACTGAATAAAGAGACAATTTCTATAATGGCCTTGTTAGGAATTATTTCTTTAATCCTTGTTAAAATTATAGCTACTGTTTTAGCAGTTTCAACCGTTGTAACTGAAGGTGGCAAATCATTGAATTTTGTTGAAGGAGAGTTTGGAAAAATTTAATGCGTAAAATGGATGCAGGAAACGAAGGAGGAATTTTTATTTTTTCAACTTTTATTGGTGTTTTATAAAATGGTTTCGATATCGTATTTATTCAATAAGTCTTAATAATCAGGGAGCTTTCAGAGTGAATGTAAATCCTTTAAAATCAGATTTAATTGAAATTACGAATGAAGGTAAATTGATTGTTTTAAAAGAGAACCAATTTTATTTTTGGGAGCTTTTTCCTGCTTTTCGCTTTATCTATTTTATTGTCTTCGAGTGCATTTCGAAAGGCTCAATGTAAAACCTCAGTCTACAACCTAGGATGCCACTTCTATCAGGGCTAAATATTTGACTTTGAGATCCTAACACTAATAATTTAAAATTGCTGTGTGATGCTATCGAAGGCAACAATTTCATATTTCCTCCAACCTCTTAAATGCCTGATCGATGGAGTTTATGGGACTATAAATTAACCTCAATTTATCATTTTTCTCGCTCATTTTTGCATCTTTTGGAGATGTTTGTATGTATTTTAAAACTGCTTGAAAAGATTCTGAATCATAAAATTTAGATTGCGGATTGGCAATAAAATAACAAACCATCGAATTTGATTTGATGACTAGTTTTTCAATTCCTAAATTTTGAGCCAACCATCGTAATTCAAATGATTTGAATAATTCTTTAACGGATCGTGGTAAAGCTCCAAATCGATCTATAAGACTAACAGAAAACTTTTCCAAAGCTTCTGAATTTTCTAAATTATCCAATTGCTGATATAAGCTCAATCTTTCTGCAACATTGTTTACATAATCATCTGGAATTCTGATTTCTAAATCAGTTTCTATGACACAATCTTTTACAAAAGCTAAGAAATTATCCGTATTTCTATCTTCAAATAATTCCTTAAATTCTGATTCTCTCAATTCTTCCATCGCTTCGTTCAAGATTTTTTGATACAT
>CANLGD010000123.1 GCA_947490145.1 Flavobacteriia bacterium | reverse complement strand
CCAGTTGACAAACGTGAAAATTATATCAAAAGATGTGTTGCTCTTCCGGGAGATGTTTTAGAAATAAAAAATTCCATTTTAATGATAAATGGCAAAAAAGCATGGGTTGCTGAAAATCAAGCATTGAGTTATACTGTTGATAATTTTCTTTATACAGGTTCTACTTCTAGTTTTGACAATATGATGTTAGAGAAGTACGGGCTTGAAAAAGAAAGAGATGATTATGGATATATTGGTCAAGATTTGAAAACGTTGCGAATGATTTTAACTAGAGGTGAATTGTCAAATCTAAAAAAAGATTTCCCCTTAGCTAAATTTACTTTAGATATCACTCCTCATTTTTCTGACGTTATTGGAAAAGATAGTTTTGCAAAATACGGATATAGTTATCAGGCACAAATAAGTAATTTAATGACATTTCCAAAAGATATTCATCATGGTAATAATGTAACTAATTTTGAGAAAATTACAATTCCTAAAAAAGGTGTTGTTATTAAATTAAAGAAAGATAATATTGCTTTGTACAGAAGAATTATTACTGCTTATGAAGGTCATAAATTAGTTGAAAAGACTGATGGAACTTTCTTAATTGATGGGAAAAAAGTAAATTCTTATAAATTTGCCATGGATTACTATTGGTTGATGGGAGATAATAGATATAATTCAGCTGATTCTCGTATTTGGGGATTTGTGCCAGAAGATCACGTTGTAGGAAAAGCTTCAATCGTTTGGTTCTCGAAAAGTCCTTATATGGGAGTACGTTGGGAAAGAATATTTAAGTTTATTAAATGATTTTAAAAATTTTAGTTCACTTTCTTCGTTATGCTTATTTTAAAAATTATCATCAGCCCTAGCTGACTTAAAGTTTTAAAATTTCACAAGCCTTGAAATTGAACTAATTTTTTAAAATCAAAATTCTAATTTATGATTCCATCAATTTTCCCAATTGCTTATTTTGGCTCAATTTCTTATTACAAAAAACTAGTAGAAACAAAAAATCCAGCTTTTGAACTTTGGGAAACTTATCCAAGGCATTCTATCAGAAATCATTGTAAAATTCTGAGTCCAAATGGGGTTTTAGAGTTGATAGTTCCGTTAAGTAAACCTTTTGGTTCAAAAACTCGAACTAAAGATGTTAAAATTGATTTCACAGAAGATTGGAAAAAAAAGCATTGGAGAACAATTAATTCAAGTTATGCTTCTGCTCCATTTTTTGATTATTATGGAATGGAAATTCAAGAATTATTAGAATTTGAATGTGATAATTTACTTGAATTTAATTTGAATATTCACAAAAGAATTTGCTCTTGGCTTGATTTATATTTTTTAGTAAATGAAAAACAAAGTTTCAATTTAACAAGCGAGTATTTTCCTTTAAAAGGTGAAAACGAAGTAGAAAAAGATTTTAGAAATTCTTTCGCGTTTCAAAATTCTGAAAGTGAATATTCTTACCAACAGGTTTTTTCAGAAAAAGAAAATTTTATTTCAGATTTATCAGTTTTAGATGCCATTTTGAATTTAGGGCCGATGGCCCGAAAGTTGTTGTTGTAAATTAGTTTCGTCGGAATTTTTCTGCAACACAAACCAAATTCCACAAAGCTCTTGCTCCAACATTTGCATCCCAATCACTGTCTTCAGAAGTTCCAACTTCATTTAAGTCAAAGCCAACAATCTTTTTTCCAGATTTGATTAATTCAAAAAACAAATAATTGATGTCTTCTAATTCAAATCCTCCTGCAACTGGTGTTCCAGTATTTGGACATAAATATGGCTTTAGTCCATCGATATCGAAGGAAATATAAACATTTTCAGGTAAACTATGTATTATTTTTTGAACTAAATAAGCCCACGTTTTTCCATTGTATAAATCTTCTTTAATGTCCCAATCGAAGAAAGTTTTTACTCTTCCTTTAGAATTTTCGATTAAATCAATTTCATCTTGACAAATATCGCGAATTCCAACTTGAACCAAACGTTCCATATTTGGACAATTTTTCAAAACATTAAACATGATACTCGCATGAGATTGCTCAAATCCTTCGTAGGCTTTGCGTAAATCTGCGTGAGCATCAATTTGTAAAATCCCAAAGGAATTTCCTTGAGTATCAATTGCTTCCAACAAACCGAGTGGGGTAGAGTGTTCGCCTCCAAGCACCGAAGGAATTTTTCCTTGTTGAATTAAGTTGATCGCTTTTTCTTTTAAATTCGCTTTCAAAGCATTTTGTGCTTCGTTAATTTCCTTTACAACTTCTTGAAAATGAACGTTATTTTCAATGTTCCCTCCGTTTTCAAGAAAATCAATATATTCAATTGCTGAAACACATAATTCAGCATTAATTTTTCTCCATTCTTCAGAAATTTCGGTCATAAAAACCTTCGTTTCAAAAGCTTTTTCCAATTTTGGGTGGTAAAAATCCAATTGTGTAGAAGCGTCCAAAATTGCTTTTGGGCCATCGCTTGTACCTTTTCCATAAGATGCTGTTGCGTCCCAAGGAATTGGAATGATTACGATATTTGCTTCGTTTTCTGTAACTGGAAAACCGAAAATATTTCCGTTGGCAATACCAACACCGTTTGGATCGAACATAAATCAGGATTACAGATTACAAATTGGCAAATTGCAGATTACTTCGCTTTCAAGAAAATTATTCTGAAAGCGAAGCAATCTGTAATCTTCCAGTCTGCAATCAAAATTATTATTTCAATAAAGTTTTAACAAAATTAGGAGTAGCAAAACTTCCTTTGTGGATATCAGAATTGTAATATCTTAAACCTTTAGCGTCAACAAAAGCATCAATTTCTTCAACTCTTTCGATATTTTTTGGTAAAGTATCACCTTTAATTCCATATTGGAAACTCCACATTCCTGTTGGATAAGTTGGTACAAAGAATAAAGAAACTGGCGCTTTATCTTTTCCAAAAATCCCTTGTAAAGTGAAATTTAATTCAGCAAATGCTTTTTCGTTAAACTTTGGTGATTCTCCTTGTGCAATTAAAATTCCGTCTGCTTTTAATGAATTGTAACAGTTTTTGTAAAAAGAAACTGAGAACAAACCTTCAGCTGGACCAACTGGATCTGAACCGTCAACAATAATAATATCGTATGTATTTGGTGCTGCATTTTGAATAAACGCAATTCCATCGTCAACCAATAATTCTAATTTTGGATTGTCAAACGCTGAGGCAATGTTTGGTAAAAATTCTTTACAAGATTTGATTACCTCTCCATCGATTTCAACCATGGTAACTTTTTCAACACCTTCGTGACGTAAAATTTCTCTTACAGTTCCGCCGTCACCACCACCGATAACCAAAATATTTTTTGGATTTGGGTGTGTAAACATCGCAGGATGAGAAATCATTTCGTGGTAATGAAATTCGTCTTTTTCTGTTGTCATGACCATATCGTCAAGTGTCAACATTTTTCCATATTTGTGTGATTCTAATATTCTTACTCTTTGGAAAGGAGATTGCACATCGTAGAAAACTTCACCTGTAAAACGTAAAGAAAGTGCTTGATCTTCGTCTTTATCTGTGAACCAAACGTTTCTTGTGTACATTTCTGGATTTCTCCATTCAGCAGCTTTTTCTCTCATTGAAGAGAAATCAAAGTCAGTCCTTTCTAATAGTTGAACTGCTCCACGTTTCATTTCAATTGCTGAATATTGTTTAGCGCCAAATTTTTCTTTCAAAAAATCGAAAGAAATCCATGCATCCATTTCGCCACAAGTAAATAAATCTACGGCTGCGTAACCGTATTCTGGCCAAGTGTGGATTGCTAAATGACTTTCTTGAATTACTACCACACCAGAAACTCCATAGGGAGAAAAATGGTGGAAAGTAGAATTTATAACCGTTGCTCCTGCTTTTTGCGCAGCTCCAACCATATCTCGCTCAATCGATGAAACATCGTTCATGATGTGCGGATCACAACCCATAAATTCAACTAAAATATGGTTTCCTAAGGCATTACTCATTTCTTTTCTGAGGTATTAATTTATTAAGCC
>CANLGD010000122.1 GCA_947490145.1 Flavobacteriia bacterium | reverse complement strand
GACGCTAAAAAATCAAAACTCGTTGCACTCAAACACTTGATTTTTATACGCTTACTTTTTGCGAAAGGTACCAGATTTACGTTTTCGAGGCACGATTTAACGAACTAAACCATAATTCATTTTAAAAAATATATTCTTGTGGTAACAGTTAGGTTAATCAATAATTTTTAATATTATTTGAACGTTTTTGTATCGAATTTGTATTTTTGGAAACACTTATTTCACTAGAAATGTCAAAATATTTGATTTTATTATTTTTATTTTCACTTAATTTTAGTTTTTCACAATATCAAGTTGTAAAAAATAACTTGAATTGTACCTACGGCTTAAAAGATTCGGAAGGAAAATGGGCTTTAGAACCTGAATACATATTAATTGAAGATATTGGTTTAGGTTTTTATAAAACTACAACAGCCGAAGGAAAAGGTATTTTTAGTTCTGATGGTTATCCATTGAGAAACGAATATGATGATATTAAGCTAATTGGAAGCGGTTTTTTTGAAGTCAGTAAAAACAACAAAATTGGTTTGTATAAATTTAAAGGACTGAGAATTTCCAAATTGACAGAAATTGAATATGATTCCTATTTATTCGATGGTTCAAATCATATTATGCTTTATAAACATCAGAAGAATCCACGGTCTACAACTTTTATAAATATTGAAGGAGACATAATAATTTCTGAAATAGATGGAACAATTCAATGTTTTAACGCTCAAAATTTTGCATTATTTGAAAATTATCTAGATTATGAAAATGGAGATTTAAATTGGAAAGTTGGAGTTATTAACCGAAAAGGTGAAGAAATAATTCCCAGAATTTATGATAGATTAAGAATTTGCAATGATTTTGTAATCACTCAAAATGACGGTAAAATTGGTAAACTAAATTTCAAGAATGAAGTTCTGCTTGAAGCAAAATATTGGATTGAGCCTATAACTGGTGCTTATTCAGACAATCTTCCTTATTTAAACGACAAAGAAATTTGGCAATTTCGAGACAATGGAAAAGTTGGATTAATTAGAGGAAATGGAGAAATTATTCGTAAAGCCGAAATTGACTGGATTACCAATTTCGATGGTTTAGATACTTCTTTTTTAGCTTGTTATTTTTTTCACGTCAACAAAAAAATGGGAATTTTGGCAGCCGACGGAAACATAACTTTAGAAGCAGTTTATGACACGATTATTCCCAAACAACGATTAAATTGGGAAAATGATTATAAAAAAGTTACAAGAACAAATTTCTTTTATCGAAAAAATGGAAAATATGGTTTGATTTCACATCAAGGAAAAGTCTTGACAGAAGCAATTTTTGACGAATATTTTAGAGCTGATTATGCTAAAAAACCCAATTACATCTTGACTAAAGATTTAACTGTATATTATATAGATTTTGATAAAGATACTCTTTTATTAGAAAAAATGACATTATTATCAACACATGACACTCTAATCATTTATAAATTTAAGGACGAATTTTTTCCATTTTTTACGTCTAAAAAAAATCCCAAAAGAATAAAAAGTATTCATTTAGAATACCCTGGGAATAAATTGTTAGGGAAGTTTTTTATTGTCAATATAAATGAAAAAGTTCAAATTTTTACTTCAGACGGAAAATCATGGAGAAAAAATAAAATCACGAAATTAGAAAATTATGACGGTAAAAAAGCAATAATTCAAACGAAAGGAAATAAAAAGGGTGTTTTAGATTTATTCACTGGAAAATTAATTATTGACACTTTATATTCCAATTTATTTTTGAATAATCATGTGAATAATTTAGTTTGGGCCGAAATTGAAATTGGGAAAGAAAAATTTTTTTACAAAGATATTCAAAATAATCCTACTAATATGGTTTATGCTTGGAACCAAAATACCAATAAAGATTACTATCTTAATAAAATAAATAAGTGGATCATATTGGACTCTCTTGGCAATAAAAAATCAAAAAATAAATTTGATGAAATAAATTCAAAATCAGATACTTGCGTGATGTATTACAGTAAATTAGCAGGAGTAATTGATGCAAAATACGATTGGTTAATTCCCCCAAATTATAGAGCAATTTCTCAAATAACAAAAGACTTTTTTGCAATTTATTCCAAAGGAAACAAGTTTGGGATTTTAAATTTGAAAAATGAATTAATTCTTGACACTATTTACACTGATTTTGAGATGATTTATGCTGGGAATTATAGTCATTGGGAACATTATAAAGTTGCAAATTCAGATCAAAGTAGTTCGATCATTTGGTTTTTATTTAAAAATGGAAATGATGAAGTTTTAATGAGTAATTGTGGTCATAAATTAGATTCAAGAATTGAAGATGACAGAGAAAAAATCGAAATAAAATTAATGAATTTCGCATTTGAAAGTCGCAAAAACACCTCTCCAGAAGCTTTTAGAATTCATGTTTCTGATTCAAATTTAGCAAAGTTAAATTCAAATTTGACCTCAGAAACATTTCAAAAATTTAAAATGACTATTTATGACACAATAAGAAAAGTATATGAGGAAAATAGACCTGAAAATTTTAAAAGATTAGCAAGATTTGATTCAAAACCTTTTGTTTTGAATAAGAGAGTTTATTCTCTAAATTTTAACATAATTAGTTTAGGTCAAAAATTCGTTTCTTACTCTCAATCTATAGGCAATTCAATGCTTGATGAAACTCCTTTTGATTTCTATGGAGAGAATAAAATACCTTTTACAGGAAACAAAAATTTCATTTGGTCAAATAATAAATTAATCCCAATAACTCTTGACTCACTTTTTGAAAAAGGTGATTTATTTCAAAATGAGATTTTATTAGCGATTCAGGCTCGAACTGATTTAGATTTAGATTGTAGTTCTAACGAAAAATTAGCTGAAAAATTTTCTCATACATTTTCACTTTCTGAAAAAGGAATAATTCTTTACCTTTATGATATGAATTATAGATATTACGAGAACATTGAATTAGTGATTCCTCTCGAAAGATTGAAATTAAGTAAGAAAACTTCTTGGATTTTAGAATATTTAATTCAATAAAAAAGTCCATCCGTAAAAACGAATGGACTTTAATTGTAAATTTAGTTTTAAATTAAGCTTTTGGATTTCTTAATAAAATTTCATCAACCATTCCATAAGCTTTAGCTTCTTCAGCTGTCATCCAATAATCACGATCTGAATCTGCCCAAACTTTCTCATAAGATTGTTTAGAATGAAAAGCAATAATTTCGTATAATTCTTTTTTCAATTTTTGAATTTCTCTAGCAGTGATTTCGATATCAGATGCTTGACCTTGCGCACCTCCAAGAGGTTGGTGAATCATAACACGGGAATGTTTTAAGGCAGAACGTTTTCCTTCAGCCCCAGCGCACATTAAAACAGCACCCATTGAAGCAGCCATTCCAGTACAAATTGTTGCAACATCTGGTTTGATGTATTGCATTGTATCGTAAATTCCTAAGCCAGCATAAACAGACCCACCTGGAGAATTTAAATAAATTTGAATGTCTTTTTTTGAGTCAGCTGATTCTAAAAATAATAATTGTGCATTGATTATATTTGCTACTTGATCATTAATTCCAGTACCTAGAAATATTATTCTGTCCATCATCAGACGAGAGAAAACATCCATTTGAGTCATATTCAAATGTCTTTCTTCAATGATATAAGGCGTAACAGAAGATTCAATGTAATGTTCTAAATGCATGCTACTGATACCCATGTGTTTTGTAGCATATTTATGAAATTCGTCTTTTCCAAACATGATTTTATTTTTTTGTTTAATATTAAATTTGAGTTTATAAAGGTAATAGCTATTCTGATATAAATTAATATTTTTAGTTAAAAATTTACAAAAAAATCTTTTTTCACTTTATTTTATAATAAAAGCTTGTTGATTAAAAATAAATGCATATCTTTGCAGAGCATTAGAAATTTATTTCAAATGAATATTGTGGGGTGGAGCAGTTGGTAGCTCGTCGGGCTCATAACCCGAAGGTCGCACGTTCGAGTCGTGTCCCCGCTACTAAAAACAAACTTAAGGCTATCATTTTTTGGTAGCCTTTTTTTATGCTATTAATATGTCTAAGAAAGAAACATCGTGCTCTTTTTGTGGGAGACCAAAAAATCAAGTTGGAATTTTAATTGCTGGTTTAACTGGCCATATTTGTGAAAGCTGTATAACCCAAGGTTATTCAATTGTTCAAGAAGAATTTAATTCTAATACTAAAGTTAGTACAAAAGCAGAACAAGAACTTACGGTTTTAAAGCCAATTGAAATTAA
>CANLGD010000121.1 GCA_947490145.1 Flavobacteriia bacterium | reverse complement strand
TTGTTGAAAGGTAGATGCGTTTTCAAGCACTAGAACTTAGCCAAAGGCGGTCTCAGCGAAGCTACTTTTGGTTCTTTTTGGCAACTTAGCGAAGCGATCTCATGAACTTGTGAATAATGAAAAAGAACAAAAATTAGATTTCAGTATTAAAGTCAGTTTTAGTGCTAGATATGGGTGTAATTAAATAACTTTTTCATACTTTTACTAAAAACTTTTTTTTATGAAATTTCTGTTTCTTTTAATTTTTGTATTTTTTTGTTCGTATAAGCTTAATTCTCAAGTTTATATCAATGAAGCATCAAATGCAAATGCCACTACATTATTTGATTTTGATGGCGATGACCCAGATTGGATTGAAATTTATAATGCATCTTCTCAAAGTATTAACTTAAAAAATTACGCTTTATCAGATAAATTTTCTGAACCGCAAAAATGGCTTTTTCCTGATTTGAATTTAGCGGCAAATAGTTTTATGACAATTTTTGCTTCGGGAAAAAACTACTATGATTTAGTAAATCATTATGAAACTGCAGTTTTTCCTTCAAATTCTTGGAAATATTTGATTCCTGACGGAAGTACTTCTTCAAACTGGAAAAACTCAAATTTTAGCGATAATTCTTGGACAAGTGCTCCTTTAGGAATTGGTTATGGTGACGGTGATGATGCCACCGATATTGGTCAATCTGCTTATTCTGTTTATTTGAGAACAAGTTTTAACATTGCTGATACATCTAAAATAATAAAGACAATTCTTGATTTGGATTTTGATGATGGTTTTGTTGCTTACCTCAATGGAATTGAAATTGCGCGGTCAGGTTTGACTGGGAATCCTCCAAATTGGGATGAACTTTCGGCAGATCATGAAGCCTTAATTTACCAAAGCTTATATCCTGAAAAATACATATTGGATGAGGTTTTGTTTCAATCAGCTTTAAAAAATGGAACAAATATTTTGGCCATAGAAGTGCATAATTCTAGTTTTGCTTCTTCAGATTTAAGTCTGATTCCATATTTGTCATTTGGTTTTTCTGATGCAACAACTTATTATGGGGGAGATGTTCATGAATGGTTTAACATCCAAAATAACAATGTTTTTCATACCAATTTTACCATAAAAACAGATGGAGAAAGTATTTATTTAAGCGATACTTTGGGTCAAATTATCGATTCCATGTTTGTTCCAGATTTAGACGCAGATATGTCTTATGGAAGGAAAAATGATGGTGCTGATTCTAGTTTTATTTTTATAAATCCAAGTCCAGGACAAAGTAATAATGTTTCACAAGCTTTTATTGGTAAGGAATTAAATCCAACAATTTTATTTAATGGTGGATTTTACGCAGAAGAAATTACAGTGAAAGTGATAAATAATTCCATTTCAAATGGTGTTTTACGCTTTACTTTAAATGGTCAAAATCCAACCATAAATTCTGATGTTTTTCCTGATTCGATCGTTTTGAATGCTAATTCAGTTTTAAAAGTGATTTGCTTTCCAACACTAACAACTTATTTACAAAGTAATACAGTTACAGAATCTTATTTTTTCTTGGAAGATTTTACTTTACCGGTGCTTTCAATATCTACGGATGATGTAAATTTGTATGGTCCAACAGGAATTTTTGACAACAATCAAACGGATTGGAAAAAGCCTTGTTTTATAGAATATTTTGATGTCAATGGTTTAAAGAAATTTGATACGCGAGCTTCCATAAAACCTGACGGTGGGGCAGGAGGGAGCCGCACAAATCCGCAACATAGTGTTACAATTGAACCATCAAATGATGTTTATGGAGAAGGAAAACCAATTCTTTATCCTTTGATTCCTGCCAAAAGTTTTATCAATGAATATCATTCTTTTTATTTGAGAAATGGAAGTAATTTGTGGAACCAATATCCGCAAAAAGATGCTACAATCATGCGCATTATGGATGAATCAAATGTAGGTTCACAGGCTTATTCTCCAGTTGTTGTTTATTTGAATGGTGCATATTTTGGCGTTTATGAATTAAGGGAAAAAACCAAGGCAGAATATTTTGAAAGCAACTATGGAAATGATCCCGATAGTTTGGATTTATTGTCAGTAAGTTATTTTTATGCTCCAAGTGTTTTGAGAATTTCACAAGGTTCTGATACAGGTTTTTATAAGATGCGTGATTTTGTAACGTCTTATTCACCAACAAATTCAGATTACTTTGATAAATGCCATGAAAAAATAGATTTATATAGTTTTGCCGATTACATTTCAGCAGAAAATTGGTTTGCAAATTTCGACTGGATTTACAACAATATGAAAGTTTTTCGCACAAGAACCAAAGGAAATAGGTGGCGATTTAATTTGCAAGATATGGAAATTGGTCTTGGTATTTGGGGGAATTTTGATTCAAATTTATTTGATTATCTTCGAACACAAAACTTACCAAATCCATACACGGAAATTTTCAATGGTTTGATGGCAAATACTGATTTTCATGATTATTTCATAAATCGGTATGCGGATTTAATGAATACAACTTTTCAAGAGGATTATTACAAGCCAATTGTAAAAAGTATGTACAATGAATTATTACCAGAAATGCCCCGTCAATTCGAACGATGGACAGGTGATGTCGCTGGGGGAATGACAACTTTTGAGAATAATTTGGTTTGGTTATTGTATCAGTTTAACAACAGAAATGTTTACGTGAGAGATCAAATTGTTGCCGAATATAATCTTACAAAAAAAGTTGATGTAACTTTAGATGTTTTACCAAAAGGCGCTGGATATATCAAAATATCTACCGTTATTCCTAAAACCTTACCTTGGACAGGAGTTTATTTTGATGGTGTTCCTGTTGAAATTACTGCTGTTCCAAATGCTGGTTATGAATTTATTTCATGGCAAGCAAACAATGAAATTCCAGGTGATGAATTGCTAGATGCAGGAATAAAATTAAACATCAATTCGAATGATACTTTTCGTGCTTTATTTCAAGGTGATTCAAGTGCTTTAAATTTGACAATTTCTGAAATTAATTACAATTCTGATGCTTCTATTAATGGCGGAAACTGGATTGAATTACACAATTTTGGAGCAACAGATTTAGCGATCGGTGAATGGAAAATGAAATCTAAAATTTTCTATGAAAACTATGTTTTTCCAATAAATACAAAAATTCCTGCAAAGGGATATTTAGTCGTTTGTGAAGACACGAATTTGTTCAAACAAGTTAATCCAGCAATTAGTAATTTTATAGGTTCAACCAATTTTGGTTTCAGTAATTCTTCCGATTCAATTCAACTATATGATCATTATAAAGAATTAAAATTAGTGGCAGTTTACCAAGATTCCATGCCTTTTCCAGAATGTGCTGATGGCTGGGGAAGAACTTTGGAACATAAATCTGATTCTGCATCTTTGCTTTTAGGCGAAAGTTGGTTTTGCGGATGTATTAATGGTTCACCTGGGAAAGCGTATTCGCCTTGCGAAGAAAAAGTGTATTTCTCAGAAATTAATTACAACAGCACAAACACACCGTATTATGCAGGCGATTGGGTAGAAATTAAAAACAATTCCAATTCAGATTTATCATTAAACGGCTTTGTTTTCAAAGATGCAAAAAATGGAAATAGTTTCACTTTGCCAAATGTTACAATTCCAGCAAATGGATATTGGGTTTTGACTGGTGATGATGCAGCGTTTTTAAAACAGCATCCAACAGTTTTGAATAAGTCAGGCTTTTTTGATTTCGGTTTGGCTTCAAACTTTGAGGCTTTGCGTTTGTATGATGCAAACGGAATTTTGACAACATCCTTGATTTATAAAAATTCAAATCCTTGGACCAGTTTGCCTTCAAATTCCAATTATACATTGGAATACAATGATTCAAACTCATACAGAAATCCATTTGAAGCAAGTTCTTGGTTTGCTGGTTGTTTGGGCGGTTCGCCTGGAAAAGCTTTTTCACCTTGTTTGTTTTTAGATAAAGAGGAGAATTTAGCACTTTATCCAAATCCAACAACAGGTAATTTATGGATTGTTTTTGATAACAGCGATTCAGATTCTAACGAGTTTAGTATTTCAATTTTTGATCTAGAAGGAAGAATGATTTCAGCAGAAAAAATCACTTCAAACGAAGCAATTTATGGAAAAGAATTTGATGTAAGCTACTTAGCAAACGGAATGTATTTTGTGAGAATTCAAAAAGCAAATCAAAAAATTCAAAAGGCTTTTGTGAAGAATTGAAATAAATAAAATCACCGAAGGATATTAGGAATCAAGAAAGGTAAAATCAAAGGCGTGAATGAACAAGCCTTTGAAGTAGGTTTAAGTGTAAAAGTAGATTAGGGTAAAGAAATCTCCACAGGCGGTTTTAATGCTGGTGGAAGTA
>CANLGD010000120.1 GCA_947490145.1 Flavobacteriia bacterium | reverse complement strand
GGGAAACAATTTTTGAAGAAATTTCTTCAATATCATTTTTATTTAATTTGGAATTTTTAAATAATAGTTGATAGACGAAAATTTCAAACGCATCATTTTCTTGATTTTCTCTAACAATTGGATTGTTTGATGGTAATCCCTTAAATTCTTTATAATATTTTTTGATTTCTTGAGTTAAGTCCATGATAATTGATTACATTTGATTTAAAGATTCAAATATATGAATTAAAATGTATTAAAATTCGATTTAGAAATTGAACCCAAAATTAAAATTTCTCCTACAGGAATAAGTGGATTATCAAGCAAGAATTTTTCATTTGCTGGAAACTCAAGATGTAAGTCTGATGCGTATTGGATTTTCACGAAAGTAATTAAAAGGACAATAACTCGTTTTAAAGAATTTTATATTTTATAAGAATCATAATTTATCTTTGACATTGAGAATTCTGAATCAATAATTAGAATCTCTTCATAACTTAATTCATAAAGTTTGTAAACCATTAGATCAATTTCTTTATCGATTTTATAAATTTCGGATTTTAGTGCTATTGCTTTTTTCTTGTTTTCTTCAAACAAATCTATCCAATCAAATTCATCTTTTTTAGATAATTGCGTACCTCCAACAGTTTTGATGCTTTTGTTTAGTTCTTTGATGAAATCTGTAAATTCTAAACCGTACCATTTTTCTAATTTGCTAGGAAGTTTTTCTATTTTATATTGTTTAGAGAAATAGGAAGAGAATTTCTTTGAAATTTCAGAATACTTTTTGCTTAAAGAAAGAATCAAATCTGCTTTAAGTACGAAAGATTGTTGATCTACATTTTTACTATATTTTATGGGCAAGTTCTTACAGTTTGCTATCAAAATTTTCTGAAACAATTCTTTTTCTAAGTCCAAAAATCTGAATTTATGATAAAAGTTTAATAAACTCGAATTAATTAAGCAAAGTAAAAATTTTGTCTGCAATGTTTTCGAAATAATTCCAAAACCAATCTGAGTGAAATACAATTCTTCATTTGTATAGCCTGCATAAATTCTTGGCGGATTGCCTGATACAATTTGACGAACTAAAATTCGTTCTTCTTTAAAAAATTTTTCATTTCGAGCTGCACCTAACCATTCACCATATTTGATATATTCTTTAATTTCATTAGAAACAGTATATCTTGTGATATTTTCACCAGTAATAAGTGGTTTATATGATGCATCTAATTTGTCTATGGAATGAAATTCTCTATTTTTTATTGTTTCAGAAGAATGACCCCGATATTTATCGTAAGGAGTAATACCTAAACAAAAATCAGCATATTCATCTAATGTTTTATTATTTTTCTCTATTTTAGACAATAAACTTTGTTCACTTTTCGATATAAAAATATTAAAATTACAATCTTCATTTTTTTTCCAAATAGATTTTTCAAATATTTTAATTCTGGAATTATCTACAAAAGTGATTTTTTCATTTTTATTGTAGACAATAGCTTCAAGAGTATTTATATTTGAATTTTTTTGAAATTGAAAAATTATTGTTTCAACCGTTGCATCCTCAAAGACATCGTCAGGCAATTTAATAATTTTTGTCATGGCGGAAACAAGCATTTTCCTTATTTTTGTGTAGGAAGAATTTATTAAAATAGAATTTGGATTTATAAAAGATAAAATTCCTTTATTTTTTGTTATGTAATATCCTTTTTCAATAAAAATTGAATAAAGGTTAATTCTATTTTCTGCAGTAGAATATTTTTTAAATAATTCTTTAACAAGTAATGCATCTAAGCCTTTTATATCAACATAAGGTGGATTACCAATTATAACATCAAAGCCTCCTCTCTCAAACACTTCAGGAAATTCTTTCTCCCAAGAAAAAGCTTTATCTCCAGCTACAGAAACATCATCAATTAAAGAATTTCCGCATTTGATGTTGTTGTTTAAAGAATTTAGTTTCCTGCCCTTTTGAGCAGTTCGTAACCACAAAGAAAGTTTTGCAATTTCAACAGATTCATCGTTTAAATCTACACCATAAATGTTGTTTTCCAAGATGTGTAATTCTGCTCCAGGGAAACCGAGAGAAGTTCCAATTAATTGCGATTCTAATTCGTCAATGTATTTGTGTTCTCGAATTAGAAATTCTAAGGCTTGGTTTAAGAAAGCACCTGAACCGCAAGCAGGGTCGCAGATTGTAATTTGCAACAACCAATCGCGGTAATCGTGTAAAGACTTATCTAATTTCTGAATCGTTGTTTTGTTACGGTTTTTACGCCCTTTGGCAAATTCTTCGTCAATGATTTCAAAGTCTGTTTTCTTTTCCTCACAAAGTTTTCCAATTGTGTTTTCAACAATATATTTCGTGATGTATTTTGGTGTATAGAAAACTCCATCTTTTTTACGTTTGCTTTTCTTTTTATCGATAGTATTTCCTTCAATTTCAGATTTAATTTCATCAATCTCGTTTAAAGAGTTCTCAAAAATATGTCCTAAAATATTTACATCGACATCACTATCAAAATCGTAATCACTTAAAATGATGGAATGTTTGTATAAAATATCATCTTCAATTTGAACATTATCTAAAATATCATCAGGTTTAAACAATCCACCATTATATGCAAAAATCTCATGTGTCTCTTCAATATTTTTACTAGTAAATTTACCGAAGGCTGGTAAATGGACCGTTGCTCCTTCATTTAAATCATTGAAATATGTTTTGTATCTATCATATAATGAGATTTTTACAGGAATTCTCATTTTTTGAAAATTTTGCCATTCTAAATTTATTTTTCTAATTAAATTAGTAGGAACTAAAAGTCTATCTTCTGCAAAAAAGATAAATAAAAACCTATCTAATAATTTTTGTGTCTTCTTATAGAGTAGTAATTTGTCATATTGTGGATTTAGTAAAACTAAATTATTAAAAATTGCACTTTTAAACTCTGAGTAATCTTTATAGAGTTTTTTTGTAATAATATTTTCTTTTGATACAGAATCTTCTTTTAATTGAGTTGGAATATTTCGTTTCAAATTTTCATATGAAAGACATAAGTACAGAAGATTAAATTCTTCTTTTGTTAAAGTAAAAAGATCAAATTCTTCATGTTCCGATTTATTGTCAATATAAAATCTTAATTTCTCAAAAGAAGAAGTTATAATGTAATCACATTCTGCATGACTATTTTTGTAGCCAAAAGCTTGAGTTTCTATTTCTTTTAAATTTTTAGCTTTTGTACTTTTTAATTCTATGACAGCTTTGACTTTATTTTCAATTATTATTGCGCCATCAGCAGACTTAGCATCTGTTGTATTTTTCTTTTCAGGAATTAAATTCCATTTTACATCTGGATTAATCGTGTATCCTAAAATATTTACAAAAAGTTCTCTCAAAAAACCTTCTTGATATTGGTCTTCATTTGTATTACGAATATTCTCTTGTTTTTCAATATTATGAAAACATTTTTGAAACTCTAACCATTTTTTATCAATTTGTGAAGAGTTTTGAGCTTCTAAATACTTTTTTATAACTGATTTTTGGAATATTGACATTCTGAAATTTTATTTTAATGTTCTTACAAATGTAACAATATTTCTATCAAATTAATTCGTATAATCTTTTACTGTTTAATTGTGCATTTATTTTCTAAATTTGTGGAAAAGAAATTGTGGCGACATTATCTACACAATTGGTTAGTCATTATGGGAATGATTATGAACTCAGAAAATTAAGAAGAATGATGCAATTTGCAAATGTCATTCCCGATTTTTCAATTGTGTCGCCACTGGCTTCATAATTTGAATTATAACTATTTTTAGAAAATTTATGAGCGATATAAAAAAATATGATTTAGATACTATTTCCTTAGTCAAGGAAATCTCTGTATTAATTGAAGAAAGTAAGCAGCATGTATCAAAAGTTGCGAATAGTTCATTGACTTTATTATTTTGGCATGTGGGCAAACGCATCAATGATGTTGTTTTGAAAAATCAACGTGCAGAATATGGAAAACAAATTGTCGGGACAGTTGCACGACAATTGGAAAACAAATATGGTCGCAATTTTACAGAAAAAAATGTAAGAAGAATGACTAAGTTTGCTCAAGATTTTTCTGATTTAAACATTTTACCGCCACTGGCGGCAAAATTGACATGGTCTCATTTTGTTGAGTTATTCCCTTTAAAATCTAAACTAATTTAATTTTAGACACAAAAATTTAGAATAAGACATGTCCTTCAAAAAAGAACCATATCTCCGCTATAAAATAATTGATGAATGTATCAGTAAAATGCATTATCCTGGTATTCCTGAATTTGTTTTTGCTTGTGAAAAAAAATTAGGACGTACATTTTCAGAATCAACACTATTGAAAGATATTCGGGCAATGCGTTATGATGAGCAACTGCAATTTTATGCTCCAATAAATTTCAGTAATAGTCATCAAGGATATTATTACGAGGACAAAGAATACCGCATAAATAAAGTAAATTTGAGTGAAGAAGAGATTGAATCTTTGAAAACAATGGTTGA
>CANLGD010000119.1 GCA_947490145.1 Flavobacteriia bacterium | reverse complement strand
AAATGGTAAACAAGCAATAAACTAACAAAAACAATCTTTATTTGCATCCAAGGTTGATTTAATAATCCTGGATTCATATAAAACATCAATGTTCCAAATAAAACGGTTAAAATCATTGCTGGTGTTGTGATTATCCACCACAATTTTTTCTGCATTATTTTAAACTGATTTGCGAGAATTGTATATTCTTCTGGTGATTTATCTTTCGCCTCTGAATGATATATATAAAGACGAACAATATAAAATAAACCTGCAAACCAACTTACAACAAAAATAATGTGCAAGGCTTTTATCATTTCGTAATTCATGTTGTAGAGTTATAAAAAATAAAATTTAACTTATTTATTTTTACCACTTGAAGCATTGAAAACTTATCTGCTAATTTCTGTAATTCTGAATTACTTATAAAAGGGTGAAATCATCATGTAAACAATAACACCAGTTACAGCAACGTAAAACCAAATAGGCCAAGTAATGCGTGTTAACTTTTTATGCTTAACGAAATCGCCTTTCCAAGCATGAAAATACGAAAATAAAACCATTGGAATAACAATTACACTCAATAGAATGTGTGATATTAATATGAAATAATAAAGGTATTTAATTATTCCATTTCCACCATAAGGTGTAGAATCTGATGTCATGTGATAAGCAACATAGAGTGCTAAAAACACGAGTGATAATGCCAAACAAAATTTCATGATAATTTCATGTGTTTTTCTATTTTTTCGTTTAATAGCAAGTAATGCTAAAACTAAAAACACTGCTGTTATTCCGTTAATAGTGGCATAAATTGGAGGTAAGATACTGAAATCTAGCCCCTCAATTTTCACTTTAAATAAAACGGCAACTACTAATGGAATTGCAATTGATGTAATAGTAGTTAATAGTTTGAAACGTCTAATTTTACTCGCTGATTTCATAATTATATTCGTATTTTAAAAGTTTTCTTAAATCCTTTTGTAATAAATCTACTTGCTTTGTATCTGTACCAACATAAACGCCTCTTACATAACCTTCTGTATCTACTAAAACAAATGCAGGTGAATGCGCATAGCCACCTTCTGATGCGATATCTTTATTTGCAAAGACATTAAAGTAATTAACACCTAAATCGTGTGTTTGTTCTTCATCACCTGTTAGAAAATACCAGTTTTTTGCTGTTATGCCATTTAGTTTAATATATTTTCTTAAAACTGATGGTTGATCTTTTGTAGGATTTATACTAAATGATAAATATTGCACATATTGTTCTAAATCTTTCGTTAGAAAAGATAATCGTTTCATTTGAGAGGTCATTTTTGGGCAAATCGTAGGACATGAAGTGAAAAAGAAATCTGCAATCCAAACTTTTCCTTTCATTGACTTTGAACTTATCACGACTGAATCTTGATTCAAATAAGAGAATTCTGGTATTTTTGGGTAAATTGTATCTGTAACTTCTTTACCTTCAACATTTGAATATTCAACATCGTAATTTCCGATAATTGGGAGAACTCTTACTTTTTTATTTTCTTTACACGAAGATAAAAATATTAGCGACAATATGAAAAAACTTGTTTTCATTTTATAAAAATTCATGTTTATATTTTTTCAGAAAGACATTAAGTTAAATTTTCACTCTCAATTCTTCACTTTTTGTCATCATTCCCGGCACTAACGTTTCACTTCGTGTCTACCTTCGGTGGTGGTCTTCAGATGCTTCGCATCATTCCCGGCACTAACGTTTGGTCTTCAGATGCTTCGCATCATTCTTATCATACTGTTTGTCTAGTAAAGCCATGTGTTGCTTCATTCTGCGAATCATTCCTTCACTCTTGCCACTTAGCACCATTCTTAAATGATTTTCTTTATCGCCCAATAGCATTAATTCTTGATAAGAATTTCCTGCCTCTTTAGAAAGTTGTTGACCGTTTCTAGTAATATTAAAAATTGTCTTTGAATCTCCATTTGCAAGGATCCAAATTTTCGGATCATACTCTTCAAACTGATCTTTCAAAATAGATTCTGTTGACTTTAAATCCTTGATTGGATTACCTTTCCCATCTGTAACAAAAGATACAATTCTAAGATGACCTAATTTTTTTTGATTTTTTCTAACATGTTGATAAATCAATTGATCAAAATGCCAAAGAGAAATTGAACAAGAATCTGGACAGGTTTGTTGAATTGTTGTAAATAAAACAACTTTATTTTTGAATGATCTATTAGAATATTTTTTTCCGTTGATTCCAGTAAATGAATAAGAAGGAATTTCTCCAAGGTCATCCAATTCTTTGAATTTATGCTCACATCCTCTAGAAGACATGAATATCAATAATAAAGCCGGACCAAATAAAAGGAACGTCAATATTGTTGCTTTTTTTAGACCGGCAGAAGCTTTTTTCTCAGCCATTTATATTTGTAGATTAACCTATGTAAATTTTCAATGCTCTATCTATTGCATTTGCTTCAAGCCCAGCGATAAAAATTAAGTAAAGTATAAAGATAAAATATGGAACTAAAATCATGTATTTTAAACTTTTTTTCTCGTCTCCTAAGTGCATGAAAGATAAAACGATATAGCCAGCTTTCACTAATGTCAAAACAATGAAAAACCATTTTGTTAACTCCCAATAGTCAGAACTTTGTTTAATGAAAGCTCCACAAAAAACCTCAACTGCTGTAATAGCAGTTAATAGAGCAGTAACTTTCCATATTTTTGCTCTTAATTTTTTTCCATGTTCCTCGCTGTGGTGAGTGTCTAATGAATATTCTATACAGTCATCTCTTAACATAATTCAAAGATTTAAATTGTTATTATTTTGCTAATATGTTTTACTTAAACTAAGTAAAAGAATGTGAATACAAAAACCCAAACTAAATCGACAAAGTGCCAGTAAAGTCCAGTTTTTTCAACCATTTCGTAATGTCCTCTTTTGTGATTTGTTCCTCTTGCAACTCCTAAGAAAATTAAGATGTTGATTATTACACCAGAGAAAACGTGGAATCCGTGAAATCCTGTAATAAAGAAGAAAAATTGACCATACTGCACTGGTCCATATTCATTAGCCTGAAGATTTGCACCGTAAATTACGCGATTAGCAGTTCCACTGTTAATTGCTTCCCAATACATTTTTTCAGCTTTTGCGCCTTCAATAATCGTTTGTTTTTTCTTTTGAAGTTTGTAGATTGCACCTGACTCTTTTATTATCAGTTTCATCTCGTGACATTTCTCTTTATTAATTTTCGCAATGGTTCCATCGTGAAGATGAATCATGCCATTTTCAACGTCTCCTGCAACAACTGCATGTTGGAATGTATGCATTAAATCGTCAGTAATAACTTCCCCTTTTTTATGGTGTTTTCCAGATTTTACAACAGTAAAATTTTTGATTTCACCAAAGTGACCTTTAACGATTGCTCTTGAACCGTCAGCTAATTCAACTTTTCCAAATTCAGAACCGTGAATAAAGTGATACCATTCCCAAGCTTGTGAACCTACGAAGAAAAAACCACCAATGATTGTTGCAACCATCCACTTAAGAACCCCTTTTTTGTCCATTCTGTGACCAGCCTCAACAGCTAAAACCATTGTTACTGAAGAAACAATCAAGATAAATGTCATTAATGCAACATAAATTAAGGGATAGCCATGACCTAAAAAAGGTAATGAATTGAACGTTTCTTCACCGATTGGCCACGCATCTTGAGCGTCATGTCTAGTGAAACCATAAGCAATCAGTAATCCTCCAAATGTCAAAGCATCAGATACAAGGAAAAACCACATCATTAATTTACCGTAACTTGTGCTAAAAGGAGAAATTTTTCCACCCCATAAGGTAGCGTTATCTAATTGTGTTGAAGCGTGCTCTGCCATTCTTTTAAATTTTTTGCAA
The DNA here is from genome assembly GCA_947490145.1 of Flavobacteriia bacterium. Classification (GTDB taxonomy): domain Bacteria; phylum Bacteroidota; class Bacteroidia; order Flavobacteriales_D; family Crocinitomicaceae; genus M2408. The sequence continues at coordinate 716 of CANLGD010000119.1, read as the reverse complement.
GTTTAATGAATAAAAAGTAAAAATACCAACAAATATAGCCATAAAATACCTAAAAAATGCCAGAATATCGAACCTAATTTTATACTTAATTGATTATCAGTAGTTAAACTTGCCTTAAACGTAATTAGAACCATTCTAAATAAGTAAATAATGGCAGCAAGAATGTGTAAAAGGTGTAAAATTGTAATTATATATAAATATGAAGTTGCTGTGTCTCGAGATTGATTGATTTTTAATTGAAGAGGTGCGGATAATATTTTATTACCAAAATATAAAGCCCTTTCCTTATATTTTAATTCTTTTCCTTTGTAGTAAATGTGAAAATCTTTACCTAATTTTCCTTTGTAAAAAAAGTCTCCTCGATTGTCGCGAATATTCCAAGCTAATGATTGTAATCTTCGCATGTCTGTGTATTTCAGTTCTTTACCGCTTGTTGTAACTAATTTGTTTTTTTGGATTGACACTAATTCTCCTTGATAATAAAGTGTGAATTTTGGTGATAAAGATGTGATTGAATACCCAGTAGGTTTTGCAGTTTTTTCGAAAGGCTTGATAAAATTCTTTAATTCTTTATCTTGCGCAGAATTTAAGATTTTTCCATTAATTAAATAGTCATTTGCATTTACTTCAATGAATTTATCTAAATATTTTATTTCAAAATAATCTCCATATCTACCATCTGTTACGAGTATTGAATTTCTGAAGTTTGCTCCTTT
>CANLGD010000118.1 GCA_947490145.1 Flavobacteriia bacterium | reverse complement strand
TTAACTGTAAAAGTTATCAGGGTAACTAGAGTTACGTATAAATTTTTCATTCTTTTAGGGTTTATATATTTTATTTGATGTTTGGTTTCCATTTTTGCTTGTTACAACAACATTGTAAAACGCTGATGCAAAAGAGTTAAAATCAATTGATGTTTCACTGGTTTCAATCAATTTGCGACCTAGCATGTCAAAAATAATAATATTTTCAACATGATCGAATCCTATAGTTAAAATTTTATTATTACTGTAAAAGATATTTTCTTTGTTGCAATCATTTTTAACTGCAATTAAATTAAATGATTCCTTTTTACCATCATAATCGACTTGGGTAATTCGGTAATAATAGAGCTTACTTAATTCTTGTAAACTACGAATAAATTCATATGATATTTCTGATGACGAATTTCCAGCACCTCTTATCCTTCCAACCTCTATAAAATCTGAATCATCTACTTTTTCTTCGATTATAAAATAATTATTGTTTCGTTCACTTAATGTGGTCCAAGAAATTACATTTTCAGAGCATAAATTTTTCGCCTCCATGATTCCAATTATGATGGGTAAAGGGGTACAAGTTGTACCATCAGCGATATTTATATAAAATGGACTTTCTATTCCTCCTGTGCCATCAACAACAAGGTAATAAACCTGTCCAACTGTAGTCGCAAAAGTATGATTGTGATTCATTGTAGCTCCTTGTATAGACCCATATACCGCATCTCTCGGGCAAGAAACGTAATTCCATCCTGTTCCAAAAGCAGGACAAACGGAACCATTACCAGTTGGATTTGTAACAACAATTGATTGCAATTGATAATCTAGACTCGAAACACTTATTGTCACGGAAGTCGAAGCCGCTTGAAATTTAACCCAAGTATCGTTGTTATTTGCATTGTTCCAAGCACAATTTCCATTGTTAAAAACGGTTGTATTTACATCGTTAACTTGTTCAGCTCCAGGTGAATTAGCTTCATTATTTTTACCATTTGTACTTAAACAAGCTGCTTTTCGGCACATTGAAATTGCTGAGGCACACGTTTCACCTAAAGCTGTTGCATCAAAGGCATTATATATACTTTCATCTCCAAAAGTCAAAGCAATCGATTTTAAGCAAGGTTCAGAAGCTGTACCTTCAGAAAAAATAAATTTCCAATCTCCATCTGCATTTACTCCATTAAACGTTGTTTGCAAATTTGTGGGAGTATCAGTTGTACCATTTCCAAATTTGGCGCCAAAAACCCCTTGAACGTTACCATTTCCTGTATTTACTGAATTTGGATAATTCGTGCATGATTGGGGCGTTATTAAAGTTAACGTTTGAGTTCCAGAAAGATTAATAGAAGCATCCGCTCCTGCTCCTGCATTATCACCATAATAAACTCCCGCGCACGTTCCAGTTGGAGACATGACTCTGAGTTGTATTAGCCTCATACTAACACTCCCTGCATCACATGAATTATCAAGTTTGATTGTAATTGCAGTCAATGCCTTGGTTGTTGAATTAAGCACTCCTACACCACTCACATTTAATCTATACCAAGAAACATCCTCAACACCCGGAGTAGCGCAAGATCCGACTGCTGCACTTAAATCATCTGAAGTTCCCCAAGTTCTTGTAAAAGTTTGAGCGTATAAATTAACGCATAGACCAGCCAAAATAAGGTACAAAATAAAAAGAAAACCGAACTTTACCAATTCAAACTTAAGAACCTTAAAACTTTTGGACCCAGAAATAGCTTTCATAGTAAAATAAAGTAAATTAATTTCTTAAATTTTGTAATATTATTAGCTCCTATAATTTTAAAACCGCTTTGATTTCTTTTCTGTTTCTTTTGTAAATGTACTTCATGATAAGCTAAAAAAAAATTAGATCGATAGGGAATTAGAGTATGTATTTATTTTAACCACTATAGGTAACCATAGAGACAAATTTAAAAAAAAATCCCATTATTTGATTGATTTACAAATATTTAAACAAAATAATATCCAAACCATCAGGAATAAATATAAAATATTACAAATAAAAAATTAAAGAATAAATTCATAAAGTTAAAAAGGAAAGTATTAAAAATGACGAATAAATTTAAGATTTACTTACTTTTTAAGAATTCCAATCTTTTCAGCATACTCAATTAATTGAATTTTATTGCTAATGCCAAGTTTACTTTCGATATTCTTTTTATGAGAAATAACAGTTTCTCTAGCAATATGTAAAAGATTTCCAATTTCAGAATAACTTTTATCAATTAAACTTAAAACTTCAAGTTCTCTTTCGGATAATTCCTTAATTTGTTGAGCGGTTTGAATAGTTGTTTCTTTTTCCAGCAAATTAAACTCCAATGATTCGGTTTTTTTACTAAGGTTATTAAAGTCTAATTTGATTTTATCTAATTCTGTTTTATATGAAAAATTAATTATTTCAACTTCATTAATTTTTTTTTGTAACTCTTTATTTTTTATTTGATTTGATTCATTATTGTATTCAATAATCCATGCTTGACCTAAAAATATGAAAATAAAAATAAGTAAACATTGGGAAATAAAAGCGATTACACTGAGAAGATCATAATTTGCCATTTTAAAAAATGGAGCAAAACCAATTTGAGAAATTAATAAAAGAAAAGTTAACAACAAAGCAATATAAAAAAATGAATGTCTATAATGCAATCTCTTATAAAAAGATTGCACAATTGCATAGCCCAAAAATACATAGGTAACAGTTGAATATACAAAATCAAAATAATTTACAACTAAACTTGTTTCTTGTTTTTCTCCCAAAAACATTGAATAAAAAAAGACAAACCCAATATTGGAAAGTAAAACAAATAATGCCCATTTCACTTTGTTATTAAATAATGGGAATTTGATCTTAATAGATTCAAATGAGTAGGAGAAGAAGGGAAGAGAAGCGAGAAAGAAAGCGTTGTTATATGCCGAAAACGTTTTAATCACCAAAGAAACGTAACCTGGCTTCATAAATCCTAAAAAGCGATATAAATCCATAGCTACCCATAAAAATAGAGCACATGCAATAAAAATTAAACCTAAATCTTGCTTTAAATTATCTGCAATTTTTTTTGCTCTATACCAAATTAGAACCAAAAAAACACCTCCAAAAAGACACGTAAATAAATGAATTAATCTAAGTACTTCGATTTTTGATAGTTCTACTAATTCAATTTGGACCATGAAGATTTGCTCTAATTTTAATGCAAATATATTCAAAAATCGTTAGTAACAAAATGTTTAACTCAAAATATAGCGGTGCAACTCTGTGAAATTATGTATTTGTCCTACATTTATTTTTTCATCTAGCTTCGGAAATTTTTTGAAATATTTCAAAACAAATTCATTGGCTTCCTTCCCAAGAGGATTTCCACTGTTTAATTTTACCAGTCTTGAAGTGGAATCAATAATCGATTTTGTCAATACATTATTTGCTTTTAATTGATGAATTTTAATCACCAATAACCTAGAGAAAATAGCAAAAAAGTAATTTGTAGTATACATCAAGGGCTGTAAAAGCTGCATTGCTTTCTTATATTCGCCAGTTTTTTCATAAATCAAAGCTTGAAGGAATTCTTCTAAAATTTTGCCATTCGCTTTAAAATAATTATGCGTTTCATTTAAAATTTCATTTGCTTCATCAATTTGATTATTTAAAATCAGAAATAATATTTTATAAAATAAGGTATTGTTGTTAATAATTGAAAAAGCCTTGGAATCCTTCATTATGTCCTCAGTAATCTCTAACAAATAATTTAAATCTTTTCCACTGAAAAAGTTTAGTCTTAACTCTAAAAAGCGAATTTTACGCTCTAAATCGAAATAATCTTTATTTTTATTTTTTACGGAATTCAATATTTCCTTCGCTTTTTCAAAATATCCATCTAATTGTTCATTGTCAAAGTTTAATTTCGCTAGTGAAACGTATAAAGAAACTTGATTTAAAGGGTAATCAATTGATTTTAAAAGACTTTTTATTTCCGTTTCATATTTTTCCTTTAGATCACGAACTAGAGAGTTTTTTTCCAGGAAAATATTTGAAACATTGTAATAATATTCCGTTATTTTATCATTGTTTGTATGCCTTAAGACCTTCAACAGTTCCTCGTTTAATAAAAGTGCTTTCTCAAGCTCTTTTTCATTTTGAGAAGCATAATGCATCCTAATTTTGCCTTTTAGACTTAGGAGTTGAAAATACAAATCTTCTTCTTCTAAGGCTTTAAAGTAAGCTTTGTCATAATAATGATTTATGATATTTAAATTCCCGTTTTTTTCAATTGATTCAGCTAACAATAGGTTTTTAATGCTTGAATTTTTATCTAAAAATGTTTCTAAAATTATCTTTTCTATTTGCTCCGAATAGTAACTAGAAAGTCTTCTTTCTTTTAATTCTTTTTCCTTTTTGTTAGAATTTGGCCATGTTTTTTCTACCTCAACTTCTAGAAATCTATTTAAACTTTCTATGGTTTTTTCCTCTTCTAGAATAAATGTTTTTAAAATGGGCATTCTCTTATCCAGGCTAATTGAACACCTGTGAATTAATATTTTAGTCTGCGATACGTTTAATTCATTAATTAAATTATGTAGCTTGTTACCAATCATCTCTCTTAAAACTTAAAACGTGTTTATAATTATTTATAGAAATAACTTTTGTCCCTAATCTTTCACTGCAAATTTAAAGGCAATAATTAGATTGCTTTTAAATTTACACTAGTGAATTTGTGTGTGTATTTATTTTAACCACTAGAATTAACTATAGGGACAAAACCTTATTAAATTTAACTTAAAAACCTATTATTTAAATACTTATT
>CANLGD010000117.1 GCA_947490145.1 Flavobacteriia bacterium | reverse complement strand
CGATTTTCATTTATGCCATCTCAAAAATTACCTTCAAACCCGATTCTAGTTTCTAGTATCTCAGGAAATGACAATCCTTATAATCTGGAAGTTCAAACCGTTGAAAAATTTAATTATTCAGTTTTAGAATTTGGAAAGCGTTACTATTTCGGTGATGGTTACGAGAGTGGTTTCGGAGTTTATGGAGGCTCCAATTTATCACTCGTTTTCAATAAGGTTCAATTTGAAGTAGGAGAATATGATAAAACAAAATACCAAAATTCAAATAGTGAAACAAGTATTGGTTCTTTTGTTGGGTTCGCTTTAGGATTAAATGGTGGTTTGAAAAATTCATTTACATTTGGAACAGTATTTTTAGATGCAGGCTTAAGTTATAAGTTGTTAGCATTGGCAAGTAATACTATTGCTAGCTCATCAACACAATATTCTAATTTATTCTTCACTTTCAATCTAGGTATTAGAAAAGATTTTTATTAATTTTTTAAATGTTGAGTCTTTCTTAAAATCATTTTTTGCTATTTCATCATTAATTTCTTTTAAAGAATTATACCTGTTTTTTATTCCCAAAATTAATTTTTCTTGAATTTTCGTTTTGGAAAGTAGATTGGGAGGTTTAGAAAACCTCGTTTTAAAACACATTTTTGAAATTATTTGAAATAATTCTTCTGGAATATGTTTAGATTTTTGAATAGGATAGGTGAGTTGTAAATTTGTTAAAACAGCTGGATTTTCATGATTAAATGGCAATTTCCCGCTTAGTAATTGGTAGATAACTATTCCTAAGGAGAATAAATCACTTGAATGATTGGCGATTTTTGTTTCATTTAAAATTATTTCTGGCGCTGAATAGGCTAAAGAAAAAATAAACTTTCGATTTTGATTTTCTTGTGGATAAAATGCCAATCCGAAATCGATTAAATAGACGTCAAAATTTCCCATTATTGGGTCGTGTGGATTTCCATGAATTAAAAAATTACTTGGTTTAATATCGCAATGTACCAATTTTTTTATTCTTAATTCTTCAAAAATCGGCTCTAATTTTTTCAAAAATTCAATTAAAAATAGAAATCGATTGATCCTCTTAATTTTTCCCCAAAATTCATCTAATTGAATTCCTTCCGAATAATTTTTAATAAACTTGATCTCAGTCTCAGATTCTTCAAAAGCTAAAATTTTTGGTAAAAATGGACTATCAAAATTTAGATTCCCTTCATTTCGAATGAATTCTTGTAAGTGAATGTTTTTTTGAGATTTAACAAAATGTTTAAGAACTGCTTTTGAATTATCACGTTTATTTTCTACTAAATGGACCGTGTTAAATTTTCGATTTTTTACATTCCCTAAAGTTTTGAGATTGACATAATCATTAATATTTACAGGAGATTTCATTTCAACAAAAGTATTAAATAAATAGAATAAAATCTTTTAAAAAACCATTCAAGTTTAAATTCTTTTTTTTAACTATTAATTAGCAAAATACGACCATTCATCTAATTATATTAAATTAATTTAATCAATTTAACTGCTAATTCAAATATTATTCTGAAATTGCACGCGAATAAAAATTAAAAATGACTGAATTTTTACGGGAAGCAACATTACAAACACCTTTAATTATCTTTAATATTGATGGTGTTATGATTATTAAAGGTCGCGCAATCCCTGATAATCCTGAACCTTTTTGGGGGGATGCTTTGGCATGGTTTGACACATATTCTGAAAATCCTTGTCAAACTACGGTTTTTAAAATTGATTTAGAATATTTTAATATTTCTTCATCAAAAAGAATTTTGTTTTTATTATATAAACTAAACGAAATCGTTGAGAGAGGCTTTGAAGCTAAAGTTGAATGGTACTACCGTATGTCTGACGAAGATATGTACGAAGTAGGTCAAGATTATGCTTTTATGGTTAAAGTACCATTTGAATTCAAAGAATACAACGATCAAGATATGGCATTTGCAATCTAAATATATACACTTTATTACTATTTAAATTACACTTTTACGTTTGGAGAGCCATCAGATTAATCTGATGGTTTTTTTGTTCACATAAAAAAAAACCAAAATGAAGATTATTTTCAGATTGTTTACTATTTTTGTAGTAATTATGAGAGTAGTAGCAGAAATTCCACACAGTAGATTCAAAATTCAAATTTTTTTATATAATAATAAATATTCTTTGAAAATTGAATTAGCAGACTTTGAACAAACATTTAAAATCGGTGAAACAGACGTTTTTGGTTTGGATGATGTTAAAGCAATGATTACATCTGATTTACTTCAAAATTGCTTAGATAGATTTATTTCTATGCGAAGTGATTGGGAAAATGCTTTTAAAACTAAAAATCTTATTTAAAAAATAAATTAAATGAAGGATTATTTGATAATTTAATTTTGGACTGTTCACATAAAATTAAACAGGTCAAACTAAAATTCTAGCAATTCAATAATCCATTAAACTTAAAATTATGAAATTAATTACATTCACTGCTTTAGCGTTAATTATTTTATCATGCGGAGGAAAAGAAAAAGAGTTGGAAAATACAACTCCAAATGTTCCTATTATTAAAAATGGTTTAAAGATTGCCTTCTATGTGCAAGATAGTTTGAAAACTAGTTTTGACTATTACCGTGAAATGGATTCAACTACGAAAGCAAAGCAAACTAAATTTCAAGCTCAATTGGAGCAGAAACAAAAAGCTTTACAAGATTACGTGACTAGAAATGAAGAAAAAGCTAAGACAGGCCAATTATCTGCTTTCGAAATTCAGACAATTCAGCAAGAAGCACAGCGCAGAGAGCAAGCTTTGTATCAATTTCAGCAAGTAGAAGGAACAAGTTTAGAAGAAGGAACGGTTGAGATTTTAGATGTTTTAACAAAAAGAATTGAAGCTGCAGGTAAAAAATATTGTGAAAAACACGGAATAGATGTATTATTAATTCATGGACCTGGAGGTCAAATTAATTTTATAAATCCGGCAATGGATGTTACAAAACAATTTGTAGCGTATTTGAATCAGCATCAGGCAGAAATTGAGGCTGATTTAGGTTCAGAAAAGAAAAAATCAAAGAAAAAATAATAGTGAATTAAGAATGAAGAATTAAGAGTGAAGAATTTTCAATTTTTTATTGAAGTTCTCCTTTATTTTTCATTTTTAATTCTTAATTCTAGTTATAAATGTTCGTTTCAGAAAAAAAACTTCAGGAAAATATTGCTGAATACATTTTGTACATGTATCAAATTGAAGATGTCATACGTTCTTCAAAGTTTGACATTGAAGTTATTATGAAATATTTTGTAACACCTCAGTTACCTGATACTTCTTTTCATGCGCAATATAAAAATTGGTTTTTGGATTTGATGCAACAGATGAAGAATCAAAAAATTGAGGAAAAGGGGCATTTGTTCTTGATTCAAGAAGTGATGATTGAATTATCGTATTTGCATAATACTTTGTTGAATATGTCAGCAGATGACAAATATAAAACGCTTTATGATACTGCAATTGATCATATTGAAGAATTTAAAAATAAGTCAAATTTAAAAGACAAAAATCACATTGAAATTATGTTTCATGCCTTGTACATGAAATTACTTTTAAAACTACAGAAAAAAGAAATTAGTGCTGAAAGTGAAGAATCTTTTGACTCAATGCGTATCTGCATCGCCTTTTTATCTAGAGCTTTTCATCAAATGAAAAAAGGTGAGCTGACTTTTTTTAATAATTAAGAAATATTATTCTAATTATCCACTTAACAGAATATTACCTCACTTAGTTCAGTGATTTTTATAACTTTAATCTAATTTTGTGTAAATAAAAATCGTTTGTTTTAAACCTTCTTTGTGCTTTAAATAACACTTAAAACAAAAGTTTATGGACGCACAAAAAAAAATGAATTTATTTATCGTTGATGATGATAAATTAATGAGCATTACACTCAAAGGATTTTTAGAAATAAAATTTGGAATAGACATTAATATCACAATTTTCTCGAGTGGTGAAGATGCACTCAAGAAAATTGATGATACGACTAACATAGTAATTCTAGATTACCTTTTGGATGGCAAAAATGGTCTGGAAATCTTGAAATTAATCAAAGAAAAAAATCCTAAAACTGAAGTTGTCATGCTTTCGAGCAATGAAGATATTGCACTTGCAATTGATTCTTTTAGAGCAGGAGCAAAAGATTATATTGTAAAAGGGCGTGGTTCTTGGAATCAAATTAGCCGCTTAGTTATGAGGGTAATTACAAAACCAATTAGAATTCTTGTTAAGGAATTTGGAATATCTAAATACATTGCTATTTTCTTGATGACTTTCGTCACGATGGGTTTAATGGTTTTCTTTATCTTAAAAATGTTAAGATAAATTAATTTCATTAAGCAGACAATCTGTGAATTATGCAACAATGTATTTTAATTATGTAAGTGCTTACTTCGATTAAAATGCGTACTTTGTAAAATACAATAAATTAACGCTTATTTATAAAAATCAATTTGAAACTATTTATAAAGTATATGGTCAGCAACCGCTGTAAAATGGCTGTTAAAGAGGAGTTGAAAAAATAACGGCTTATTTTGAGCTTTTAGATGAAAAAGATCATTTTTTTTAGGTGTCCGAAAAATAAATGATACTTTTTAAAAGAAATATCCTTCGTTTATTTTTTGCATGAAAGCTCGCTATCACTTAGGAAAACACCTCGTCTATTCCATAAAAAATTATATTCTGACAGCGGAGTAGCGACGAAGTCATTCTAAATTAATGTCGGAATACAGCTTAAAAAGAACAATTTCTTCTTTCTCATTAAGCAGCCAATTCTTTTAATGCGTTAACACACCCCAAATTTAAAAAATTAGCTTTAAAATGAGTCCAAAAATTAACGAGCTTACAGGGAATTGTGTATCATGATTCTTTTGCTAGTATAAGTTTACGCATTGACTTCAAAAAATAATCAAGTGCCTTTAATGATTACTA
>CANLGD010000116.1 GCA_947490145.1 Flavobacteriia bacterium | reverse complement strand
TCAATTAAATTATAAACCGGAGAGATTCTCTCCACAAAAGTTCTATTTGGATCAAAAGAACTTGACAAGGTTTTAGCGGTAAATGTTGCCCTATACATGAGTGTTAAGAAGAATAATAGGTAGATTTTCTTCATGGCAAAAGTAAATTAATTCAAAAATTTCTCACAAATATAAAACAATTTAACATAAATGTGTAATTTAAGGTAAATTTATTTCACGTATCTTGCTTCAAATTTGCGTAACATGGAACACAGGGGAGAAATAATAGAGCAGGCGGTGAGAAGTAGCGGTTTAGCTATTTCAAAAATTGCGGAAAAACTGGGTAAAAGTCGTCGTTGGATGTACCTTATGTTTGAAAATCCACACGTTTCTCATGAAACTATTGTAGCATTAGGCAAGATTTTACACCATGATTTTTCTAATGAAATAAGATCTATGAATTCAATGGTATCAGAACCACAAGAAATTTATGTGAAACAAGATCTTCACTTTTGGCGTGAAAAATATTACACACTCTTAGAAGAATATAACGAATTATTGAAAAAAGTAAAAGTGTAAAAATTGTTGAATAACTCTTTTAAGCTAGGTGTATATTTTATTTTCACGAGTTTAATTTCAATTAAAAAAAGCGAAAAATAAAAAATTTTCACTTTTTTTAATCAACTAATTCATAGGCAGAACTTCTTCCACCAGAATCTTCTTTTTCAAAACTTTTTTTGTGATTAAATCTTGAATATTTCTTAAAGCAGAATAGGTGGAGTAATAAAAAAATTAATTGAACGCGCACGAAAATATAAATTTTAGCTTCTAATAGGTAGAATGTAGCTTTAGTATTCTATTTTCATTAACTTAATTAAATTTTTATTTGATGCGCTTTTTATTTCTTTTCCTAATTCCAATTTTTGGATTTTCACAAAATAACACTCAAAACATTAGAGGTGTTGTAATTGACAAACTTTCTCAAACTCCTTTAAGTGGCGTTTTAATTCAAATAAATTCCTTACAAAAAGAGGTACTTTCAGACGAATTTGGAAAATTTACTTTATCTGAGATTCCACCAGATCGTTATGAATTAAAAATTTCTAATGCTGGTTATAAAAGTATGACACTTCCTAATATCGTTGTGACTTCTGGTAAGGAGGTTATTTTAGATCTTTCATTAGAAGAGGAAGTAATGAAACTTAATGAGGTTGTAATTACGGCTGGTAATAAAGAAGGAACAATAAATAAATTAGCAAGCGTAAGTGCACGAACATTTTCTATGGAGGAGGTAAATCGATATGCAGGAGGAAGAAGTGATCCCGCTAGACTTGCTGCAAATTTTGCGGGTGTTAGTGCACCTGACGATAGTAGGAATGATATTGTGATTCGAGGAAATTCGCCTGTGGGTGTTTTATGGCGAATTGATGGTATGAATGTTTCTAATCCAAATCATTTTGCTTCAGTAGGAACAACAGGTGGTGCAGTTAGCGCGATAAATACAAATTTCTTAAAAAATTCTGATTTTTTTACTTCAGCTTTTCCTGCTGAATATGGAAATGCAACAGCTGGAGTTTTCGATCTAGGTTTTAGAAATGGAAATAGCAAAAAAAGAGAAACTACAGTTCAGGCAGGTGTGATTACTGGTCTTGAAGTCACAACTGAAGGGCCATTTAGTAAAAAGAATGATGCTTCTTATTTAGTTGGTTATAGGTATTCTTTAGCTGGAGTTGCACAAGCATTTGGTATCGATATTGGAACGACAGCTACTCCTTCATATCAAGATTTGTCATTTAAATTCAATAGCGGACAAACGAAATTGGGGAAATTTTCTCTTGTTGGAATTTTAGCATCAAGCACAATAAATGTTGGAAGCGGATCTTCAAATACCTTATATGGTAATGGAAACAAAGTGGATTTTAGTAGTAAAATTGGAATTGGAGGTTTAACTCATTTCAAAAGAATAAATTCCAAATCATTTATAAACTCGCTGGTTGGAGTAAATTATGCTGGAACAAATCAAACTTCTTATTCATACGATAAATTTGTAGATAGTAGTTTTATCGGTGAAACCAATAATGTAGCTAAAACAACTTATGTTATAAATACCAATTATAATTTAAAAATTAATTCGCGTTTATTTTTTAAACTTGGAATTCAAAATGAAATAATAGGTATAGATCTTTTTTACAAAACAAAAAAACAATTATTTGATGTTGAAAAACAGATCTGGGATTATAATAGTAGCACAAACCTGGCTCAAGCATTTGCCCATCTAAAATATTCAATATCAGAAAAATTGACACTTAACATGGGAATTCATTCTCAGTTTTTTTTCCTCAACAGTTCAAAATCAATAGAACCTAGATTTGGATTGATTTATGGCCTTGGTAAAAGAAGTAGTCTCAATTTAGGCTACGGTTTACATTCTCAAACACAACCAATAAATGTATATTTTTTACAAAGCACAGATAGTATTGGGAATATTTCTTACAATAATAAAAATCTCGATTTTACTAAAAGTCATCATTTTGTTTTGGCTTATAATCTGCAACCATCAAGTGATTGGAGAATTAAAAGTGAAATATATTATCAATCTATTTTCAATGTTCCCGTAACAATTACTTCGGGAAATTACTCCATGTTGAATACGGGCGCATCATTTAGAACTGATTTAACTAACAGTTTAGTTAATAATGGGACGGGAGAAAATTATGGAATTGAACTTACAATTGAAAAATTTTTTAGTAAAAGTTATTATGCGTTAATTACCGGCTCCGTTTATTCCTCAAAGTATAAAGGAAGTGATGGTGAATCTCATAATACCGCTTTTAATGGTAAATATGTCTTTAATATGTTGGCTGGTAAGGAATGGAAGGTTGGAAAGGAAAAAAGAAATCGATTATCCGCTGATATTAAATTTACAACGGCGGGTGGAAGAGCCTACACTCCAATTGATTTGACACTTTCTAATGCAACAGGACGTGAGCAATTCTCAACTTCTGTTTACTCCAGTTTTTATGATAAATATTATAGATTAGATGTAAAAATCTCCCTGGTTATGAATGGTGCAAAGAGAAAAGTTGCCCAAACAATATCTCTAGACTTACAGAATGTAACCAATCATAAAAATGTATTTTCTCAAAATTATGATGCTAAAATTCAAAGCTTAAGTACAACGTATCAACTTGGTTTTTTTCCTAATTTAGTTTATAAACTTCAATTTTAGAATAATCGACAATAATTTTTTGAACAAAATTCTTAATAATATTTCCTAATTTAATTTCAAATAACAAAGCGAGATTTAATAAAAATCTCGCTTTGTTTTAATCAACTAATTCATAAGCTGAACTTCTTCCACCAGAATCTTCTTTTTTTAAGACATTTTTTGTGATTAAATCTTGAATATCTCTCAAAGCAGAATCGGTCGAACATTTACAGATTTTTGCCCATTTTGAACTGGTAACTTTTCCATCAAAACCATCTAAGATTTTGTTGAGCATCAATTTTTGGCGCTCATTTAAAATCGTTTGTGCATTATTTTTCCAAAAATCTGATTTTTGTAAAACGTCTTGTAATATTTCATCCGTTGCTAAAAGTGATTTTTGAAGACATTCTAGAAACCACACATTCCAAGAAGTGATGTCAACTGAACTTTTTTGGCAACTTTCTAAAATAGAATAATAGCGTTTTCGTTCTAAACGAATTTGTGCCGACATACTGTAAAAACGTTGATTTATCCCATCAGCACGAGCCAAAAGCATATCAGTAAGTGCACGAGCAATTCTTCCATTTCCATCATCAAACGGGTGAATTGTTATGAACCAAAAATGTGCAACGGCTGCTTTTAAAACGGGTTCTAGTTGGGTTTCTAAATTAAACCACGAGATAAATTCTTCCATCTCTTGCGGAACACGTTTAGAATCAGGTGCTTCAAAGTGCACAAATTCTTTTCCCATTGCTCCAGAAACAACTTGCATTGGTCCACCTTCATTTTGTCGCCAATTTCCTACAGTTATTTTGAACATTCCGCTTCTACCTGCAGGAAATAAAGCTGCATGCCAGGAAAAAAGTCTTTCTGCGCTTAATGAGTGCGTGTTATTTCTCGTAGCATCTACTAAAACATCTGCCATTCCATCGATATTTCTATCATAAGGAACTAAATCAGGCAAATCCATTCCTAATTTTTTTGCTAAAGAAGACCTTACTTCATCTAATTTGAATATTTCTCCTTCAATTTCAGAAGATTTTAAAACATCTAAAGTCAACGTTTTTAGAAGCGCTTTTTCACGAAAATCAAATCCCAATGCTTCCATTTTCCCAACCAATTTACCTTGGAGGTTTCTAACATTTCCTAAAAGATTTAAAAGCAGGTCGTTATCCCAGAGAAACTCTGGCCAATCTTTTGTTTGATGAACGTATCTAGACATAAACGTATAATATGCAACAAATGTACATACTATTTATCGCATTGACAACTTTTTGACGCATTTTTTGCGGTTAATAAATTGTTTTTCACCGCAAAGAAAATAATTTAGTTTTAAATTTATGGGCATTACCAAGTAAACATTTCATCGACTAGGCCTTTCCCCCAAGGTTTATTTTCAAAATCTGCTTTCAATTTTGTCTTTAATTCTTCATGCGTATAAGTTTTCTTTCCAGCTTTCGGAGTAATTTTTTCAAAATCAAAATCCGGTTTTAAGGCTTCGTAACTTTTTGCAAAATAAACCACTCCACCATCTTCTGTAGCTAAACCTAAAATTGCTCCAGGTAAACCACGAAAAGTTTCAGGGCCAATTGCAGGAATGATATCTTGACTGTACCAAGCATAAATTGTGACAGAATCATTCAATTTATAGATCGCTTTTTGACACATATATGAACCAATTTTGCGTTTGCTTTCAGTGATTTTCCATTCTCTATCAATTAAAGAATCTTGTACATAGGCATTTTCTCCCCAAATATTTAAAATTGAAAGACGTGAACCAGATTTGATATTTTGAACTACTGAATTTTTTGTGGTCGCCCAACCCATTCCTTTTTTTCCTGTTTCTTCTTCTGAAGGAATAAAAACAGAAATTGAGTCGTTAAAATACAATTCAAAAACATCTAAGTTATATTTATTTTCTTCAGTAATCCAATTTTTTGTTCTTTCGTCCGTAAATTTTTTCATTAAATTGGTTTTACGTTCAAAAACTATTTTCCCAGATGTAATTTGTGAAAAAGTTGAATT
>CANLGD010000115.1 GCA_947490145.1 Flavobacteriia bacterium | reverse complement strand
AGCGAATTCCAACACCTAAAGAATAATGTAAATTGATTATTAGTGGCTTTGAAAATTTTTGAATAAAATTTACATAATCTTTTGATTTTTGCATGAACAAATAATCGCAATTAATTCCCAGTCCATTGTCAATATTTAAAGGTGAATTTTTGATATAAATTAATTTATGAACCGAAAATCGCCCATTGAAATATCCATTTGCAAGTTTTCCTTCACCATTAATTCCATTAGAGAAATCAATTTTTTCCGTTCCTCGAAAATATTTGAATCCAACACCGTAATCAAAGTAATCCACAATTCTTCCGAAACTAAAGTTCTTGGAATTCATGTTATAATGCGCTAAACCAATTTCAATATTTGCACCAATTTTTCCGGAAGATTTGATTTCATAAGTTCCCAAATGCCCTAAATTTACATCTTTTGAAGCAGATTTTTCCATTTTATTTAAAGATGCTAAAGTAAATGTTGGTCCAAGACTAATTTGTAAACCAATATTGCTCAACTTCTTCACTTCATTATTGCTTCCCCCAAAATATTTCTTCCCTTTTCTCGGGTCAAAAGTTTTTTGAGCAAAAATCGAAGAAATTAAAAAAAATGAACTTAAAATTAGGGATAGTTTTTTCATATTAATAAAATTAGAAATAAAATTAGTAAAAAAAATCAATTGAAAGTGTTCGAAAACTTATAATTGAGCACTATTAATTAAAAACTCATTCAAAGTAAAGATAACATTTTTTCCATTACTTCCTCAGAATCCCAATTGTTATGAATATCGTCCATTTTCAAAATTTCTTGCATTAATTTATTTTGAGCTTCGCCATTTTTTAAAGCATCACTGTATCTAATATTGCTAAAAGTTACCTGAGAATATAAAGGTAACCACAATTCTGGATGTAATTTACTAAATTTAGCTTCAATTTTCTTTTGCAATAAAAATTCTGGATCAGCAGTTAAATCTCTCATTTCAACATAATTGTTTAATGCTAAATCCAAAATTGCATTTCCATCAGGAACACGTTGATTTGAGAATTTACTCAATAATCCATCCCAATTTCCATTTGCTTCTTCATACATTTCATTGAAAACGGTGCAATCTTCAAAACCACAATTCATTCCTTGTCCATAAAATGGCACAATTGCGTGAGCTGAATCTCCTAAAAGTAAAACATCATCTTGATAATTCCAAGGATTGCATCGAACCATAATTAAAGTTGAGGTTGGATTTTCAAAATAATCATCAAGCAAAGTTGGCATCAAAGGAACGGCATCAGCAAAAATTTTATTAAAAAAATCTGAAACTTGTTCTCTTGTTTTTAAGCTATCAAAAGAAGTTTCTCCAAACATTGGGAAAAATAATGTACAAGTAAAACTTCCATCCAAATTTGCCAACGCAATCATCATAAATTCTCCGCGAGGCCAAATGTGCAAGCAATTTTTATCCAATTTATGTGTTCCGTCTTCGTTTGCTGGAATCACTAATTCTTTGTAACCGTGGTCCAGATATTTTTGAGAATAATCAAATAAACTTGATTTTTGCATGCGCATTCTTACAGCTGAAAAAGCTCCATCGGTTGCAAAAATTTTATCAAAGATTCTATTTTCTTGTTCTTTTGATTCTGAATTATCGAAAGTTAAGGTATTCGTTTTTAAATCTAAATCTTGGCACTTTCTGTTGAAAAAATAGTTGATATTTTCATAATCTGAAGCCAAATTCATCAATTTTTGATTTAAACCGCCGCGAGAAACAGAATAGATTGCCTGATCTTCTTTGCCATAAGCTTGATAACTCAATGTTCCATCAACTGCGTGCATGCAACGTTTATACATTGGAATAGAAATTGCTTTGATATCTTCGGCAATTCCTGCTAATTCAAGTGCTTTCCATCCGCGATCTGAAAGTGCTAAGTTAATTGATTTACCTGCAATTAAATTTGCTTTTCGAAGGTCAGGTCGACGCTCAAAAACTTCAACATTATAGCCTTTTTTTGCTAGTAAAATAGCTTGTAAACTTCCAACTAATCCTGCTCCAACAATTGCAATTTTTTTCATATGTTTAGATTTTTA
The DNA here is from genome assembly GCA_947490145.1 of Flavobacteriia bacterium. GTDB lineage: Bacteria > Bacteroidota > Bacteroidia > Flavobacteriales_D > Crocinitomicaceae > M2408. The sequence continues at coordinate 3,211 of CANLGD010000115.1, read as the reverse complement.
ATTTTTAACAATCGCTTCTTCTAAATGTTTTCCAAAATAATATACATCTTCAAAAGAATTATATAATGGAACTGGTGCTAAACGAATTACGTTTGGTTCACGCCAATCTGTAACCACACCTTTTGACATTAATTTATCGAAAATTGATTTTCCTCCCCCGTGAACTAACATTGAAAGTTGTGCACCACGTTGTTTTTTATCTCTTGGAGTAATTATCTCAAATGTACATTTTTCTTTGTGTTTCTCTGAAATAGTATCAATAATAAATTCTAAATAGGCAGTTAAAGTATCTCTTTTTGCTGCTAATTTTTCCATTCCAACTTCATCAAAAATATCTAAAGAAGCCAAATGCACCGCCATTCCAACAACTGGTGCATTGCTTAACTGCCAACCTTCTGCTCCCTCCATTGGTTGAAAACCTTTTTCCATTAAAAAACGGGTAGATTTATCGTGTCCCCACCAACCTGCAAATCTTGGTAAATCGCTATTATTTGCATGTTTTTCATGAACAAACATTCCTGAAACTCCTCCAGGAGAAGAATTCAAATATTTATACGAACACCAAGCAGCAAAATCAACGTGCCATTCGTGTAATTTCAACTGTACATTTCCAGCCGCATGCGCTAAGTCCCAGCCAGCGATTGCGCCAACTGCATGCGCTGCTTTTGTAATTTTCTCTATATTGAATAATTGCCCTGAATAATAATTCACGCCACCAATCATGATTAAAGCAAGTTCTTCTCCAACTTCTGCAATTTTTGCTAAAATATCTTCTTCTCGAATCAAATGTTCTCCTTCTCTCGGAAAAATTTCGATTAGATTTTCCTCTAAATCCAAGCCGTGAAATTTCACTTGAGATTCCAAAGCATATTGATCGCTTGGAAATGCTTTTGCTTCACAAATGATTTTAGTTCGTTTACCCTTTGGTTGGTAAAAAGAAACCATTAATAAATGTAAATTTGTCGTCAAAGAATGCGTTACAACAACTTCTTTTTCTAAGCCACCAACAATTTTTGCAATTTTGCTTGTTAAATTTTCATGATATGAAAACCACGGATTTTTAGCGTGAAAATGTGCTTCAACCCCATATTTTGCCCAATCGTCTAATTCCTGTTGAATGTATTTTACAGTAGATTTTGCTTGTAAACCCAAAGAATTTCCTGTGAAATATCTAACATTTTTTCCGAAAAATGTTGGCAAGAAAAACTGATTTCTATATGAATTTAAGGGATCTAACTGGTCTAAATTTTGAGCGAAAGTAAGTGTGTTTTCGAATTGCATCTTTGATATACAGTTTGTTACGTAATTTTTTTTATCAAAGTTAAGGAAAATCTACTTAAAACAAGCTCACTCAATTTTTTTAACTTAAATTCTCCAACGTGTTTGAGGTTTTTAAGTAGGTAATTTTTCACCATTTAATCGGGCAATAAAAGCATCGATTAAAATATCAGTAACATTCAAATTTACATGATTTTCTTTTCAATTACAGCTTTATTTGTTGAAATATATCGCATGAAAGAAGAACTAACATTAAAAATTACTGCTATATTTAATTCAATTTTTTCTCCTTGTTTTCAGAATTGTGAGTAAAAATTTAAAATTATTTTTTGCTGCAACAAAGACTTAATACATCGCAAATTATCCAATTTCAATTATTTGCATAAAATTTGTTGTCATTGCAGTAAAAACTTCTTGTGAAGATTCAGTGCGTGGAGTAAACTTTATGAAGTTAGGAATGACTTCCAGCAAAGTGACATTTTTCTTATCTCATTTAATTTCTTTCAATCTTTTTGTAATTTATTATAAATGAATTGTTTATAATTTGTAAAGTTAGAAAATCAAAATTCAGTTTTAAAATTAAATGTATATTATTTCACTTTAATAATTATAGATAATGACTAAATATTCCTCCTTGAAAAGGAGTCCAAAAACTTGCTTTTTGGTCACAACTCTTTAATGCATTATTTGTCCAAGTATTGCATGTTTGAAATAAATTATAGTTTCCTTTTGCCTCATAAAAAGCATCGTGATTTCCATAGACATTTTTTGTTGGAATAAATAAAAGTTCACTTTCTTTGTTCATTGCAAAACTTTCTGTCATGTAATGAGTCAATTTTTTATATTGACGTTGGCTAATAGAAATTTTCACGCAGTTTGTTGAGTTTTCTTTCATTTTGGCATAAAAAGTAGTGTGAATCGCAGAAGTACTCAATCCAAAAGAAGCATTAAAAGCTGTAGAAAATTTTAGTTCTGCCCAGGTTGGGGTTTCTAAATAAAACCCTTTATCTCCCCATCCAAAAGCGACAAAGTGGAAAGTTGAGTCATTTTGGCGAATATTTTTATGCAAAACATATTTACTCCAATCGTGTATTTTATTTTTTAAGGGCAAAACAAGATCTGTGTGAACTCCATTTGAAAGCAAGTAAATGTCAATATTTTTAACTTCTGGTTTTACAGGATTTTCTTTTACAGGAATTCGAGATAAAACATAGGCAAAAGTCAAATATGTAAAAATAAAAAGCACAAAATATCCTACACTTTTCAGCGCAATTTTTAGTGTGAAATATGCTGTTTTATTAATTTTCATTTGTTTCAGAAATTAACTTAGAAGATTCATTATTACTCATATTTTTATGCCAAATTAATAAAAATAAACAGATAATTAAAATTCCTGACATAATACACCATGTGATATTATAACCAAAATTTTTAATCAAATGCAAACCCGTGTTGTGTCCCAAAATATGCGCAAAAGAAAATGCCATTGTATAGAGTGCCATATATTCTCCTACATTGTCTTTTTTTGCGCTTTGAAAAGCAAGGGAATTTAAGAAAGGGAAGTTCAATATTTCACCAAAAGTCATAAAAATCATGCTTATCGTTAAAATACCAATCCAAGAAAAGAGAGTTAATCATCGATTCAAAAATAAATAAAAGAATTGATTAAACCCATATCTACCACTAAAACTGAATTTAATACTGAAATCTAATTTTTGTTCTTTTTCATTGCCAAAAAGAACCAAAAGTCTAGTGCTTGAAAACGCATCTACCTTTCAACAAACGACGCTAAAAAATCAAAACTCGTTGCACTCAAACACTTGATTTTTATACGCTTACTTTTTGCGAAAGGTACCAGATTTACGTTTTCGAGGCACGATTTAACGAACTAAACCATAATTCATTTTAAAAAATATATTCTTGTGGTAACAGT
>CANLGD010000114.1 GCA_947490145.1 Flavobacteriia bacterium | reverse complement strand
GAAGAAATGATGGGACGAGCAGTTTTCATGCGTACAAGAAATTTGACTATCAAAAATGGAATTTTGCATTTGCAATTAGATTCTTCTGTCATGCGAGACGAATTATTAAATGGTAAATCTGTTATCATTCAACGAGTTAACCAAACTGCAGGTTATGATATGATTCGCGACATTTGGTTCTCTTAAAGTTTGTTTTAAAAATTTCTTTTGTCGTTATTTTTGTGAAATATTATGTCAACAGCCAAAGGGCTGCATCCAAATTTTTCACTTTAAAAATGCCTAGAAAGAAAAATTTTAAAACAAACTTTAGATTTTTATTGTAGGATTTTCTAAATCGCTATTTTTCCTACGACAAATTACGTATTCTCAGTTAAAAGTGTAACGAATTCATATTTTTTGCATTATCTTTAAAAAAACGAAAATTTATATTTTCAGTATTTTAAAAAATAATTCATGAAAAATCTACTTTTATATTCGCTATTTTTTTTATGCTTTTCTTCGTTTAAAAGTGGCAAAAAAGCTTCAAATTTAGACTTTAATTTTGCTGAAAATTATTGTCGGAAAATTAATGAAGAGGTTCAAAAAACTGCCTACAAATATGCCTTAAATTCTGATGAAATAATTCCCATAATTTATCCAGAATGTTCTCGTTTTTCTTCAATCTCAAATATTTTCGAAACAAGTATTTTAGAATACTTTTATGTTCAAAATGGTTGTAAAACGACTTCTGGTGCAGATTTTTCAATAGGATACTTTCAAATGAAACCAAGTTTTATCGAAAATCTAGAAGAAATAATTTTGAATGATACTATATTTCAAAAACAAAAATCAAAATTTACTTATAAATCCAAAAATGTCAAAGAAATCCGTGCTGCAAGACTAGATAGATTGATGAACCAAGCCTGGAAAATTGAATATTTATGTTGTTTTGTAAAATTCATGAAAAATAGATATTTGGAGGAAAAAATTGAAATTGATCAGATTTCATTTTGTTCAGCAGCATATAATTATGGATTTCAAAATTCATCAAAAGAAATAATTGAATGGACAAAAGTTAGAGCTTTTCCAAATGGAATTAAAAATCAAAGTGAAAATTACATATATTCTGAGTTGGCAAAAGATTATCAAAAAAACATGAGAAACTAAATTCAAAAATAAACACTTAAAATTCTAAATATGAAAGCACTTATTTTAATTTCACTCCTAATTTTAAGTTTTAACGCTTGTATATTTTCTCAAAATATCATTACTGTTAGAAACAAACATAGCAAAGAATTGATTCATACTTTGAAAGAAGGTGAATATTTAGGTCGTGGAGAATCAAAAATCATGATAGATAAAAACGCAGTTGGATATGAATTTATAATTGAGAATTCAACAAGAAGATCTACAACGTATAAAAACGGAAAAAAATTAGGCGAATTTCCGAATTATCATTTTTCAAGTGATGAATCATGGATAAGCGACATCGAAATTAACGGTCAAAAAAAATACTATTTGAATTATAAATCTGGAAAGAAAATTGGACCTTATGATTATGTTAATTCAATTTCAAATTATTCAGATGTAAAAAGTTTAGACTATCGTTATGAAAATGAAGGAAAAACTTATATCTACGTAAATAAAGAAAATAAAACATATGGTCCTTACGACAAAGTTGATCTACAAAATTTCTCAAATGAGAATATCAATTTCAGGTATTTAATTGGAACAGAATGGTTTATTTATCAAAATGGTAAAATCACTGGCCCATATAAAGATTATAGAGTGCCTTATCTACCAGATAAAAACATGCCATTTTATTATACCTTTAAAAATGAAGAAAATGAATGGAAAGTTTTTTACAAGGAGGTTTTGGATTTTAGTTTTAACTCCAGTCCCGAAGTAACAATTTTTGAAAATGGAAAAATAATGTTGAAGGGTTCAGAAATTAATGGCTCAGGAGGAGAATATTATTTTATTGATGGTAAAAAATATCCAGCAAAATATAAAGATAAAGAAATTTACAGCAATTCAATCGGTGATATTTTAAGAGTTAATGTCAACAGAATTTCATCAAAAGAAGAGCTTGAAGATTCAATTTTTATTGAAAATAAATACATTAGAAGTTACAAAACATCATACATGTACAAGCGAAATTGTAAAAAGTCACTTTACTTTAACGTTTTTTTTATTGATAAAACGGAAGTTACTAAAGACAATATTTATATTTATAAAAAGAATGAATTTGTATTTGTAGGTAAAGAAAATGACTTTAATGAAGGTGATTTTTATTTGGCAGGAAATGATTTTATTTATTTAAGAAAAACAGATAATACATTAATTATCAATGGAAAAGAGTCCCAACATAAAAATGTTTTTTACCTGAATTACGATAATTATCCCGAAGAAGTAATTATGGGTAAAAAAGTTGGGAAATATGATGTGTTTTATCTTAATGGAAAAGAATTGTCTTATGAAGAAATTCAAAAAAAGAAATTATACATTGAGTGGTACAATATTAAAGGAAAGCCATTTACCTTTGAAACAATCAATGAAAAAACCTTTGTTTCACCTAAAAATTCAACTAAAAAATTTGGTCCAGTGAGGGAAAACAATAAATTTGTTTTCAGCAAAAATAATGAACATTACGGCGAATGTAATGACCGAACAATGGAAATTTTTATTGATGGAAAATTATTTTCCCCTGGTTTTTGTCTGACCTATAACGCAAATACAAATGCATTTCATTGGTTGAGTTTAGATAAAGATAAATTATACCTACATACATTTAACAATTAAGAATTCAATCAACTAAAATACATAAATTATGAAAAATCTAAAATCAAAAAATCAGATTATTTACCTATCGATAGTAGCTTTTATGCTGTTTTCTTGCTCAACTAGCAATAAGAAAATAGTTGAAAACTTAAAAAAAACAGCCATCAATCCGCCTTTTGAAGGAATTGATTTAAAAGCTGACAATTTTACTTTTAACGCCTCAAAGGATTCTGAAATTCGCACAAAAGAAGGAACGACAATTTCTATTCCTGCAAATTCATTGGTTGATATAAATGGAAAAACAATCCAGGGAAAAGCGAATTTGAGTTTTAAATCAATTAACAAAGCTTCTGAAATCATAGTTAGTGGAATTCCAATGACTTATGATTCTGCAGGCGTAAAAAATGATTTCATTTCAGCTGGAATGTTTGATATTTCCGCATCTCAAAGAGGAAAAGACATTTTCATCGCAAAAGGTAAAAATATCGATGTTGATTTTGCATCCTATAAAGAAGGAAATGATTTTTCATTTTATAAAATTGATGAAGAATCTGGAAAATGGACCTTTAAAGGAAAATCTGAGCCTAAAATAAATCAAATTAAACTAAAAAAATTGAAAAAATTTGAGGAGGATAATTTAGTACAATTAGATGTGGATTATTCAACGCACGAAGAACTGCAACCTTTTGATGGTTTGAAATGGATATGTTTGGATGAAAAAGATAATCCAATCAAAAATAAATGGATTTTGAAAGAAAATTGGAGAGAAATTTCATTAGCAATATTTGATGAGTCAAAAGGAATTTATACAATTGAATTAAGCAACGACGCAAAGAAAGTGAAATTTAAAGTTTCTCCATATCTAATGGAAAATCAAACTAATTCAGACATGGCTTCAAAAGTCAATCTTTTAAATGAAACAGTAAAAAATAAAAAATTAGAGGAAGAAAAAATTCAATTTGAAGCAGATATAATGCGTAATTATAAAATTGCTTCATTTGGCACCTATAACTGGGATAAAATTGAAAAAGAAGTTGCAAATGGTATACTAGCTTTTACAAATGCTGAATTTCAGATCAATTCAAAAGATTTGGAAAAAGAAGTGAATATGTTTCATTTCAGTGGAAAAGATAAATTACTTTCAAGAATTTCAAAAAAATGGGATAAATTAGTTTATAATCCAAATGAGGTAAATAAATTTTTAGTGGTCCTGCCTGACAACTATGTCGCAGTGAGTAATGAGAACGAATTTAAAGTTGCCAAAGATTCCAAAACATTTTTATTTCACTTAAAAAAACGAAGTGAAAAAATTAAATCGATTGGCGAGCTAGATGCAATTTTAGCAGAGAAATGAGTTAAAAAGGAGATTACGTTTATGATAATAATCTCCTCTTTTAATTGTTTAAAGTCTTGTTTTTAGTTCTTCAAAATAATCAACTGCAAATTTTAATCTAGATCCATACCAAGAAAAAACTTCACCATCAACAAAAATTAGTTTGGATTTTGGATACAACTTTTGAATATTAATTTTGTGTTCTTCCTTAAATGGGAAAGGCTCTGAACTTAAAAAAATATAATCTGGATAATTATCTTTTTCTGGGACACAAAGTGGATATCGATTTTCATTTTGATAATAATTTTTCAAACCAAACTTAGCCAATAATTCATCGATAAACGTATTTTTTGCTGCTGCCATTAGTGGCTCATTCCAAATCAAATAAATGACAGATTTATTCCCTGGATAACTTTTGTAATTATTAAACTTAGTTTCTATTTCACATACTATTTGCTCTGCTTTTTCTTTCAAACCAAGGATTTCTCCAATAGATTTCATCATGGAAAACGAATCTTCCAGTGTAAAAATATCACTCATCCAAACTGGAGCAATTTTTTCCAATTCTAAAATGTCTGCTTCTGTATTTTCTTCTTTATTACCAATTATGAAATCAGGATTTAAAGATTTTACTTTTTCAATATCAACACTTTTTGTACCGCCAATTCTTGTTTTATTTTTGAACCAAGCATCAGGATAAATACAAAATTTTGTAATTCCAACAACTTTTTCTTCTAAGCCTAATTCGTACAAAAATTCAGTCTGAGATGGTACTAAAGAAATAATTCTCTTAGGAGTATTCTCTAAAAAAACATCTCTATGCATTTGGTCTTTAAAAAGCATAAATTTCTAGAAATTATCGCTTAACCATTTGTGCAAAATCTTTAGCAAAATAGCTCAAAATTCCGTCAGCTCCTGCCCTTCTGATACTCAATAACATTTCACTCATTGTCGCTTCATAATTTAGCCAACCATTTTGAGAAGCTGCATAAACCATAGCGCATTCCCCGCTCACATTATACGCAGTGATTGGAATTGGAAATTTTTCTTTCAACATATGAATAACATCTAAATAACACAAAGCGGGCTTAACCATCATCATGTCAGCGCCTTCTTCAAAATCCAGTTGGGCTTCCACTAAAGCTTCTTTTTTATTGGCAGGATTCATTTGATATGTTTTCTTATTTCCAGATTTTGGCGCTGAACCTAAAGCGTCTCTAAACGGACCATAAAATGCACTAGCGTATTTTGCTGT
>CANLGD010000113.1 GCA_947490145.1 Flavobacteriia bacterium | reverse complement strand
TTGACGATGAAAAATTGAAATTCTTACGCTTGCAGTAATATTAATCTTAATTTTCAAACATTTCGTTCAAAATTCGACCCTTTGAACTGGGCATATCAAAATGAAACATTTCAGCAATTGTTTTACTAATGTCAATTAATTCTCCACCTTTATCAATAATTACATTTTTTTTGAAATCTGGACCCATTGCTAATAAACTAATGTGTTTGCAACCCTTGCATTTATCTCCATGATTTATAAAACCATTTTTATGACCGTCTAAATGGCGCCCGTGGTCATTTGTAACCAATAAAGTTGTTTGATCTTTCATCTGCGGATTTGACTGAATCATATTCCATAATTTATAAACATATTGGTCACAATCTTTGATTCCTTGCTTATAAGCCTCCCATTTATTTTCATGTCCTTTAACATCGGCTTCTAAAAAGTTTATAAGCATTAATTTTGGTGTTGAACACGAAAAAACCTCTTCAATTTTTTTCCAAGTTATTGCATCACCAACATAATCAAGTCCATTTCCATTCAAGCCACAGTAGGAGTTTGGTTGATAAGAATCACGCCACTTTTTATTTTTTGTGTTTGCCAAAACTTGCAATTTTCCTTTACTTGAAATAACCCAAGCATCGTTTTTATCTGCTCCTTTTTCTTTTAAATAGTATTGCATAAAAGATGGTTGTTTTGGAAGTTCTTTGCCATCGTTTGTAATGGATTGATAAACACCGGTCATAATTGCTGTGTGTCCTGGACATGTATGCGTCACACCGTTATTCATGAAGTTAGTAAATAAAACACCTTTTTTTTTCAATTCTTTCCCCATTCTTGGAATTAGTGAATAAGTTGAATCACCAAAAGTTTCCGAATATCTTGGACCATCAATTACGAAAACAATCAAGTATTTTGTTTTATATTTTTTTTCTGAAGATTGAGTTTTTGAGTCTACTTTATCCGTTTTAATCTCATTAAATTGAAAAGCAAATAATGCGAAGATTATAGATAACAAATAGAGTGAAATATATTTTTTTTGAAACATCTGAAATAAAATTAGACTTCAAATTTACGATTAAAATTTTGAAAAAATGTATATCTTGTTTTTGTATTGATAATCAAACAATTAGAATAGACCTATTTTTTGTTAAATTTATAAATATTAATATCTAGAGGGTAAAATTTTGCTGTGTTGTTCTGATTTAATTATTATTTTATTGGTTAATCTAACTGTTGCAACAAGATTATATTTTTTCAGTCAATAAAACTTATTTTATTTATTTCAACATCGCCATTTTCGGCTGTAATTTGAATAAAATATATTCCAGCACTTAATTTTCCTCTTTGAATATTTATTTCTTGTCCCGAAAAATCGTCAATTGTTTTTTTGGTTTTACCATATTGATCTAGAATCTTAATTGCTGATTTATGCCTTGGATTTTGAAATTGAATGGTAAATTCACTTGCTGCAGGATTTGGGTAAACATTAAAATTACTTGCCTTATTAAACTCCACAATATTATTCGAACCGTTATGTATACGAATCTTTGTTGCTTGTCGGCAATTATTAAAATTTCGCATCAAGTCAAAGTACATTCCGTCCTCAAATTCCAAGGAATTTATTTCAGTAACTTGACCCGTTGTCATTGAAACACCAATAATATTATCCCCAGAACTAAAATAATATGTCATTGAATTTGGATCAATTGCTGAACTTGCATTTAGAGAGTATCCTCCGATACCTATAGAGGTTTGTGACACTTCGGTTAAGATTCCTGAACTTGTATTGATTTTACCCAATTTCATTGAGGTAGAATCAAGTATTGTGGTCTCAAAACCACCATTCAAACTGTCAATGACTGTAGAAAAAAAGTTTTGTCTAATTAATCCATAAAGTGATGTATCGGCGCAACTGTATGTAAAATTATCGAACATAATTCCTTGGTTAAAGTCGATTGGAAAAGTACTATAAACATCACCTTCGTACATATCTAAACCAACGATTGCATCTCCTGTAGAGTAATAATAAACCATCTGGTATGGATCAATTGCACTGCCAGATAAAGCGAATCCACTTCCTATTGAATTTTGAGAAATTTGAGTGATTTCACCGCTTACAGAATTAAGACGTGATAAGAACATTTCTGCTCCCGTAAAATTGAAGTTCGCATCGTAATAATTTCTTCTTGCTAAACCATAGATGCTGCTATCTGAATTGTTAAATCTGAAATTATCAAAATAACTTTCTCCATTTGGATTAAAAAGTTCTACTTCATTATTTATTTGCCCCGAATTTAAATCCAGGGTAACGAAAGTATATCCTCCAAAAAATAAATATGAGTTCGAATATGGGTCTAATGCTGCTCCTGTTAGGTTTACAAGCATGGATTCACTAAATTCACCTATATTTTCCACAAATCCGGTATTTGTATTTAGTTTTCCTAACCTGACGGTTGCTGAGTCAAATATTTCATAGGTGAAATTTGAGTCAATTGGGTCATATTGAGTGCTGAAATAATTTTTTCGAACAACACCAAAAAGTTGGTTATCATTTTGTGCAAAAGCACTTAAAAATAAAAGATTAAAGACGATGTAAAAAATAATTTTGTTCATAGTAAATTTTCTGGGTCAGTACACTAATTAAATGTAAGACAATTACCAAGGTTTTTTGTTTTACAAAAGTGTAAAAAAATTCTTAATTAAAAATCAATAATTTTTGATTAACATGCGTTTGATTATCATTAATTATAGTGTTAAAATATATTTATGCTTTTAAATTTTACTCAAACGAACAGTTTTTTGATAATCTTTTGAATTTATGACAATTAAATAAATTCCACTACTCAAATCGATTAAGTCAATTTCTTGTCTGAATTTTCCTTTATCAATTTCACCAGAATAAATTAATTTCAGCATTTTTCCATTCATGTCATATAGATTGATTTCAAAAACACTTTTTGTTGGCAACGAAAGCTCAAAAGTAGTTTTTTCTTTGGCAGGATTAGGAAATACAAGCGCATCAAATGCATTAGGAATTAAATTTCCATTTTCATCATAAACATCTGTTGATTGTGCAGTTTGTTCAATTAAAAAAGTTTCATAATTTCTACTCCAAGACATTCCACCAGCATAACTTCGATTCAAATCAATTACTTCTTGGTTAACTTCAATAACTTGAATTTCTTCCAAATATTCACGAGGCATTTCCATTTTTCCCATTGTTTCGAAGCTCTCAACTGTTTCTGTTTCAATTTGTGGAATTTCAATGCTTTTTACTTCAGGAATAATTTTGATTGAATCATTATTTTGATCAATAATTCGAGCAACTTCTGTTTGAATCGTTCTTATTTTTTTAGAATCTTGTTCGTTTTCACAACTAAAAAGTGTCATTCCAAAAACAACAATTAAAGAAAAAATCAATAAACTTTGAAATGAATTTTTCCACCCTAACGAAGAGCTGCTTTTTTGATTCATCCAAGTTTCAAATTCTAAGTTCAAAACTTCTTCTTGTGTTTGTGTAATTCGACCGCAAACTGTCTGACCGACCAAACTTAAAAGCGTTTGTTTGATTTCTAAACTCGATTTTTTTGTAAAATCAAAGACTTGGCTGGCACATTTTTGACAAAAAGCACCTTTGTCATTTTTTGACATTTCATTCCAGTTTTCTGAACAAGGAGAATTGATTCCAATATTTTTCATGATTCCAGTTTTGTTTTTGCTTTTCTCAAAGCAGAACGATTTTAAGTTTTTACACTTAGATGATTATTTCGTTCAAATTCCATAAAAGGGAATTATTTTTTTCTCATTGAATTTCATGCTGATTATTTTTTGTCTTAAAAAAAGGTTTTCCTTTCAAAGCTTGAAACAAAGTGAAAAATGCGAGTAAACAATAAATTGCAGAAATAAAGATCGTTGCTTTTGTATTTTTTAAAATATAAAAAGATAAAACTGGAATTACTTGTAAAGCGTGCATTCCAATAAAATGTGCAATTCTTGGATCGCCAAATTTTGTGCTCCAATTTAAAATTGGAATTCCAGGACCGCCATCAGGTCCTCCAATTGTGTGCGTTAATTTTGATCCCATCAAAAAACCTTGAAAAGAAAAAATGACAAAAATAAAAATGCTCAATCTGATTGCCCAAACATAATAGTTTGGCAGATTTGGGAAATTATTAATACAAAATAAAACTCCAACGTAAAATGTGTAAATTGTCACTAAAGTAGCGGCAATTGCCATCATGGAGTATAAAAAAGCATAAGTAGAAGTACTTAAATTATAATGCGATAATTGTCCTCTTCCAGCTTGAATAGCGATATAAATGATTTCAAAGCCAAGTAAAATTATGATCGACCAAGAAAATAAATTGACATTAAATGATGGTAAATAATAACAATACCAAGCCATTGCCCATGAAAACAAAAATGTTGAAAACGCAAATTTAAACGGTTTGTACCAAGCATTTACATTGTAAACTTGTGTGGAAGTCACTTTAGTTAAAATTAAAAAAACGATTGAAGCGACTAAACAAATTAATCCATAATAAAATAAAGATTCATTTCTTTCTTTGAGATTTGATATAAATTCGAACATAAAATTATGAATTAAGTTTCGATACAAAAATAGATTGATAAAATGGATAATTGTTAACGAATGTCTATAAATTTTAATTTTTTAAACCACTTAAATAAATTGGGAAATATCTACAAACAATCCCACCTGATTCAGAGCCTTATAATAATTTTACTAAAATTAAGGGATGACTGCGTGTGATAAGCAGTAATTATAAAAACTGATTGCCTTCGTTGCTGCTCTGCGGTCAGAATATAATTTTTGTTGGAATAGATGATGCGGTTTTGTAAGTTACGGCATGTATTATGAATTCGGTCAAAGAAGGAGATTACTTTAAAAAAGTATTATTTATTTTTCGGTTAACTTATAAAAAATTCATTTTTTTCATAAAAAAAGCTCAAAATAACCCGCTATTTAGCTTAGCTGAGACTTCGTATTCTTCTCTTCCATTATTCAAATCTGAACGATTATAATCGTTCTGAACAAAATTAATAATCGACCTGAGTTTTTTAATTTAACTTTTCTTGCTCTTTAATCACTAAATAAATAATACCACTAATAATAGAATCGAAAAAGCACCAAACTGAAATCAAATATTCTTTGTAGAAAAAGGCAGAAATAAAGAAGGAGATTAAGGATGCAAGTCCCAAAATCCACATTTTTTTTGAGTGAGAAATAAAGGGTGGAATTAAAATTGCAAGTCCGTAAAAAACAATACTGACATACAAAAGAGTTGTTGGATAATATTGTCTGTAGAAAACGTGATGTCCAATAATTACAGCTTTTATCGGGTAAAATAATAAACAATACCCGAAATATGAAGCACATAAAAAGCCAATAGCTACAAGGATTTTTTGATAAATGGATCTTGACGTTTTTTTGTCAAATTTCATAATCGCAAGTGGAACTAGAAATGGCCAAATCACTTGGGCAAAGAAAATAAATATATGGGCTAAAATATTTTGTAGAAGCAAATAATCATTGTTTGGAATAATTAGCCATAAAACGCCTTCAGAAAGCTGCTGAATTGCGAACAA
>CANLGD010000112.1 GCA_947490145.1 Flavobacteriia bacterium | reverse complement strand
GCATGATAATAAGCTACTAAGCGATTAATCAACTCAATATTTGTTAAACTTGGCATTTTTGCAGCGGCAATTGGATCCTTCTGAATTTTCGATATAGAATCCTCCATTTGTTCGATGCTAGCTTTGTAATCTTCTCTTGTTAATTCTTTTTTTTCTGAATCGTCTTTACAAGAAAATGCAAGAATGGTTAAGGTTAAAAATCCAGCTAAATAAATTGATGTTCTCATATTAGTTTTGATTTTTTGGTTTCTGGAAATCTCATTCGATATTCCACTGAAATATTACCTGTTGTTATATTATTTAATCTTTTAGTTAATAATTTTCGTTTTAATGAGGTTAAATGATCTGTAAACAATACCCCTTCGATATGGTCATATTCGTGTTGGATGATTCTAGCTGCATATCCATCATATGTTTCTTCATGGAAATTCCAGTTTTCATCAAAATAAGTAATAACCAACTTCTCTTTTCGAATTACATTTTCTCTAATTTTTGGAATTGACAGACATCCTTCTTGAAACGACCAATTTTTCCCATCCTCTTCCTCAATAATTGCATTAATAAAAACCTTTTTAAAGTTTTCTATTCCAGCAGCTTTTGGATCTGGCTCCTCCCCTTCTTCATCTGCAAACGGAGCACCATCCACAATAAATAAACGTATGCTTTTACCAATTTGGGGGGCTGCTAGTCCAACACCTTTTGCGTGATACATTGTTTCAAACATATCCGCAATTAATTTTTGTAAATCAGGATAGTCTTTTTCGATTTCTTCTGCTTCTTTTTTTAATATTGGGTCGCCATATGCAACGATAGGTAAAATCATTTCTGAATGTTTTTTGTGCAAAAATATGCTTTTGAAGTTTATTTCTGAATGCTTTGTAAATATTCAGATAAAATAATTGTTGCCGCTACTCGATCAACTAATTTTTTATCCTTTTTATGTTTTGGTTTCCCCATCAAATGAATGGTTTCCATTGCAGTTGCAGAACTATATCTTTCGTCTTGAAACACAATTGATTTAGTTGGAAACTCTTTTTCTAGCGCTTCTTTTAGTAATCGAACATTTTCTGTTATATGTGAATCGCTTCCGTCTAAACGAGTTGGATAGCCCAATACAATAATTTCAATGTTTTCCTTTGTCATAAGTTGATGCAGAAAAGTCATCAATTGAATCGAATCAACTGTAGTTAATGGACTAGCAATTATTCGTTTTTCATCTGTGATTGCTATTCCAGTTCGTTTTAAACCAAAATCGAGGGAAATAATTTTTGTCATTTGCAAATGTAATGAATGCTTAGAATTTTAAAACGATTATAAGTTAGGTTCAAGAATCAACTTTTATATTGGAATAGATTTCGTTGCCTTTAAATAGTTTTTTATGCCCATTTTTAGTGCAGGAGTATGTGGTTTTTTTCTTGATTTTAATGATTATTGTTTTTTTTTGGCTCTTGGTTATGAATAGTTGGCGAATTGTTTTTATATCAGTTAATAGATTTCATTGGTCGAGTTTCACCAACATGCCTTTTTGGTGGGTCAGTTATAAAATGATGGTAAAATACGCTCAAATTATCTAAAAACAAGAACTCAACATCGGTTTGGTAATAATGATGATTGTGGTTGGCTTTGCTTATCAATAGGTCTAATTCCAAATATCTTTACAATAAACTTCGTGCTTTTTTTTTGAAACGAATAAAGTTTGATAATTGCCAAAATCATCCTTTTTGTAGGTGTAAACATAAATTGAATCGCCCATTTTTGAAGGTTCAAACCAATTAGGCTCCAATGTGCTTGTAGAGGTATCTTTTTCTTTATTCACAAGTACACGCATTTCATAGCGCTGTTGTTTCAAAATCCGATTTAATTCAGCTTCACAAGTCTTAAAATGAAGATAGATTGCTACATCAATAACAGGGATAATTTGATCTTGTTTTTCTAAAACGACTGTGCATTTATCTGGTTTTCCATCAAAAAGTGCAGCGTAAATTTCAGCTCCAGTTCTAGGTTTAAAAGCATCCGAAATTTTAATGTAAGATTTATACAAAAACGTGTAATACCAAATAACATGTATAATGTCATATATATTTTGTATCTTTAATGCATGGGAAAAAAGGCACATTTAGAAATTAAAGAATCAGTCTTAGAGCTAAAAAACAAGCTCAAGAACAAGAAATCATTAAAGGCTGAAAAGCGTATTAAAAGTTTAATAGCAATTAAAGAGGAGAAATTCAATACGCGTCAAGAAGTAGCCGATTACGTTTTAGTTAGTCTTAGAACTTTGGAAAGATGGATAGATACGTATAAAGCAGAGGGACTTGAAAGTTTGTTAACGAATAAACCAAAGCCAAAACAGTCCAAATTTATTACTCCAATTATTCATGAGGAACTTTCAAGAAGAGTTAATGACCCTCACAATCCCTTTTTAGGTTATTATGATGCTAAAGAATGGGTTAAGAACGAGTTTGGAGTTGAAGTTCAATATAATCTGATTCGTAGATATTTAATAAATCATTTCAAAACAAAACTTAAAAGTCCACGAAAGTCTCATTATAAAAAAGACCCCGAAGCTGAAAATGCTTTTTTAAAAACTCCCTGATACGCTAGATCAAATTAGAATTAGTCTAAATAAAAATAAGCACACTAGTGTGAATCTATATTTTCAAGATGAAGCAAGATTTGGAATGATGAATCACATTGGAAAATGTGTAACAGCCTCTGGAGTTAAACCAATTGTGACTTATCAACATGTATTTAAAACAACTTACCTGTATGGGAGTTACTCCCCAATAAATGGAGACTCTTTTGTTTGGGAGGTCGATGGTGTAAATACAGATGTATTTGAAGCATATCTCAAAGAATTTTCAAAACACAACCAAAACGAATATAAAATTGTAGTAATTGATAACGCTGGGTTTCACTCAACAAAACACATCGATATACCAGAAAACGTTTACCTATTGAGAATACCCCCATACAATCCAGAACTCAATCCTTGTGAGCAGATTTGGCAATACATTAAAAATAGATTCAAAAATCAGAGGTTTGAATCAATGAAAAGCCTCAGAGATTGGCTTCACAAAATCGTAAATGAAATGAAAGAAGAAACTATAAAATCAATCACAGGAAACCACCATTATTTAAATGCATTTTATACGACATTTAACATGTAAATTGGTATAATAGCGCAATTTCACCCTTTTTAACTCCTTTCTTATGCAACTCAACAGCTCTCTTTCTAAATGAACTCCTTGTTTTGTCATCAACTGTTCTAAAATCCTCTTTTTCCATGAGGTAAATATACAAATAATTTATGAATATATTACCGCTATGTTAATAAATCAAACCATTAATCAAAGTGCTTGTAATTCATACACATCACCATCTGGATTAATATACTATGAATCGGGTTCATTTAATGAGGTAATACCGAATGTTTATGGTTGTGATAGTGTTATTTATAACTTGAATATTATAATTAATGCTAGTGAATACGCTTCACCATTTGTTAATATTCAGTTTCCAAGTTGTAATGCACCTGCAGATGGACAAGTCATTTTGAACATACCATCTGATACAGTTACTGGAAACGCTCCCTTTATTTCAGAATTTCATTCAGGAATAGGTTGGGATAGGTGGATAGAAATTTATAATCCTACAGCAAGTTCTTGGGATCTCGGTAGTACAGTTTTTTCTTCGGTAACAGGTCAGTATTATGGTCCATATGATTTAGTGAGTGATATAGGTAATTCTTGGACTTTTCCTTCCTCTTCCATTATACCTCCTTTTTCAACTATTCGAATTTCACACCCTCTAGCAAGCTTTCCCTCAACAATAACAACAAATGTTATTGCCGATGGTAATATGAGTGTTGTTTATAACTGGAATTTAGGTTTGGCTGACATGGTTGAGCCTGAAATGGGAAAGACAATAATTAGAAAATTTGCTATCGGTCAAGCAAATAGTGTATTTTCAATAAATGAATGGAATATTTTCGATTTGCAAAATTCTACTCCAAATTTCCATTATGGACAAATTAATCCATCAGATTATTCTTTTGTTTGGACGGGAGGAATTAATAATGATACCCTGAATAATCTTGCTCCAGGAATTTACTTTTATAACGTAACTCATTCACCATCTGGATGCAATTTCAATGAACCGCCAGTTGATTTAAATGCAACCGTATATTTCAGTTTTTCTCAAAATATTTGTCCAGGCGAAAATCACATTTGGAATGGTCAACAATACAATTCACCAGGTCAATACCAGCAAACCTTAACCAATCAATATGGTTGTGATAGCGTCGTCACATTAAATTTAACGGTATTACCAAATAATTTCAATCCCTCTTTTTCAAGTGCCAATCAATTGTACACAGCTCCTCCATTTGCTGTGCAGTTCACCAATTCAACTGCCAATCCTTCCAATTATTCTTTCACTTGGGATTTTGGAGATGGTACAACACTTGCTTCTAACAATGCGTCCGTGTTTCATCAGTACTTGTACAATGGACAATATACTGTTTCATTGATTTCTACCAGCAACACAACAGGTTGTTCCGATACTACTACGCTTTCAGATTATATTTTCTGTACGGGTGGTGTGAGTTGCACGCATGCAGCAACAATTCATCAAACGAGTCCACAACAAGCATGTCAAGGAACACCACTTTGGCTATCGTGTAATAACGATCCTTCATTTACTTACCAATGGCGTAGAAATGGTGTAACAATTCAAGGAAATAACAACGATAGTTTGCAGGTTTCACAATCCGGAACATATTCTGTAATAATTTCGGTAAACAATTGTCCAATAACTTCAGGAGATGTGGTGGTAACAATTTTTTCTGCCCCATCAACACCGATAATTACTTCTTCAGGAACAATTCAACCATGTGTAGGAGGTTCGGTTACTTTGAATGCCGGAAGTTACACTACTTACAATTGGTCAACCGGAGCTACAACTCAAAGTATTAATGTTTCTAGTTCAGGTGCTTACTCGGTATCTGTGACAAACGCAAATGGTTGTTCATCAACTTCTGCTCCATTCAATGTAAATGCTTCTTTTGTTGCAGCTCCGCAAGTTTGTATCGTTGGTATGGACTCATTAACAAACGAAAACAGAATCGTTTGGGAAAAACCGTTGACTTTGGGTATTGATTCATTCTACGTTTATAAAGAAAGTAATGTATCCAATGTTTACACAAAAATCGGCGCAACAGATTACAATCAATTAGCAGTTTTCTTAGATGCTAATTCAAATCCTGCTGTTCAAGCGTATCGCTATAAAATCTCAGCTTTAGATACGTGTGGAACTGAATCAAATGTTGGAGATTTTCACAAAACCATTCATTTAACTATCAACCAAGGAGTTGGTAATTCTTGGAATTTAATTTGGAGTCACTATGAAGGTTTAACTTTTGGAAGTTATAGAATTTACAGAGGAACGAGTTTATCAAATATGGCACTTTTAACAACAATTCAAAGTAATTTGAATTCATATACAGATTTAACTCCACCAACTGGACCCTTATTTTACCAAATTGAGGTTGTAAATCCTAACAATTGTGATCCAACTAAAATAATGAATTATGGTCTTTCAAAGTCTAATATTGTGGATAATGGCGTAATTGGAATAAGTGAGGAAGTATTGTCAACAATAAATGTTTATCCGAACCCAGCCAATGATAAATTTACTCTGAATGTTTCAAATGATTTGATAGGGAAAGGTTATGTAATCACTGATTTTTCTGGAAGAATAATT
>CANLGD010000111.1 GCA_947490145.1 Flavobacteriia bacterium | reverse complement strand
CAATAGTGGATTTTAATTCTGATTCGCCGACTTTATTATTTTGGTTATTTACAGAAGAGGTTTCTTTATTTTCTTCTTTTAAATCCTTTTTTTGAATTGATTTCTTTTCTTCAACAAACTCTGATTCATTGAATTTTCCAACCTTAAATTGCTTTTCATTCATTGTATTTATGATAGAAACAATTTTATCGGCAGATATTTTATTTTTATCAAAAGTGACTTTTACAAAATTTGGATTTCTTTCTTCTACAAAATCTATTTCGCATGATTCAACTGCATTTGTGCTAATTAATTCTTTTCTAATACTAGCACCACAGCCCATTTTACAAACCATTCCTTGAACTTCTGCATTCAATATTCTGTTAGCTTTAACTTGATTTATTTTAACAACAATTTTTGTTTTGGAAATACTCTTTACTTTTTTTTCTTCTGAACAAGAAACCAAAAATATTAGTGAAAGTATGAAGCTAGTTAAAGTTCCGATTTTGAATAAATTCATAACAAGAAAGAATTAATTTCAACAAAAATATTAATAATAACGGGAATAGAAATAGAATAAATGTTAAAAATTGGCTTAAACGCAAAGGACGGAGAGTGAATCGCGAAGTTCGGAAAGGCTTTGACATGAAGGCACAAGGAAAATCGAAGTTCACAAAGGGCAACTTTCATTTGATAAAAATGAATCATTATCTAAATAAATTAAGTCCTAATATCTTAATGTCCTGTCTTCTTAATATCTTTTTTATGCAGTCCCAAATAAAGAAACACAATTCCAAGAATAATTAGCGGAATACTCAACATTTGACCTGTATTCAAAGCCCAAGTCTCGTCTCTAGCAGTTTGTCCAACCTTTACAAATTCTACCAAAAATCTTCCTGACCAAAGAATAATCATGAATGTTCCAAAAATAACTCCGGGCTTGTTTTTAGCATTTGTTTTCCAATACATATAAAGAAGTAAAACAAAAGTTAATAAATAAAAAATTGCTTCATACAATTGCGCCGGATGACGAAAAACATGTTCACCATTTATTAAATATTCTGAACCTTCTTGATTGAAACGAAATCCCCAAGGCAAAGATGTTGGATCACCAATAATTTCATGGTTTACTAGGTTTCCCAAACGAATGAAACAACTTGCAATTGCAATTGGAGCAGAAACACGATCCAAGGTCCAAAGCATTGGCTTTTTAGCGATTCTTTTTGAGAAAAAATACAAAGCAACAAAAAGCAAAAATGTCGCACCATGTGAGGCTAAACCACCTTCATAAACTTTTAAAATATCAATTGGATGCGAAAAATATCCTCTTTCAACAATTTCTCCGAATGAATTTTTCACATCAAAATAAGGACCGTAAAATAAAACATGTCCTAATCTTGCTCCAATTACGGTTGCAACCACGATATACAACAGTAATTTGTCTAATAATTCGTCTTGGATTTTTTCAGATTTAAACATCCTTTTAATCACAAAAAAACCAATTATTATTCCAGAGACAAATAATAAACCATATTTATTAGGAGTTGACCAACCTTCTATCAACTCTGAACTTACATTCCAATCTATTCCAAAAATCATACACAAAAATAAGAAAAAAATTCATTTTAACTTGCACATTTAAAAAATAGTATTAACTTTATTCTACTAAACCCAAAATTAAACCTTTTATGAATCCAAAAATATTTTTGTCAAGTTGACATTTTTTTTTTCGCAATTAAAATTATTTCTTCCAAAAACAGGACAATTCATCTGAATAAGATTTTACGTCCAAAAATTTGAAGAAAATAAAATTTTCAATCAAATACAACCAACCAAAACAAACCTTTTATGTTAGTAAAAACCTATAGTAGTGCCGTTTTTGGCATTGATGCAACGACCATTACAATTGAAGTAAATGTTGATCAGGGAATCAATTTCTTTTTAGTTGGCTTGCCCGACAGCGCAGTAAAAGAAAGTCAGCAACGAATCAAAGCCGCATTAAAAAACAACAATTTCAAATACCCTGGAAAGGAAATTACCGTAAATATGGCTCCCGCAGATATTCGCAAAGAAGGATCTGTTTATGATTTGCCAATCGCCGTTGGAATCATGGCAGCAAGTGAACAAATAAATTGTGAGAACTTAGAACAATTTATTATTTTAGGTGAATTATCTTTAGATGGACAAATCCAAGCTTTGAAAGGAATTTTGCCAATCGCCATTAAGGCAAAACAAGAAGGATTCAAAGGTTTGATAATTCCAAAAGCAAATGCTAACGAAGCATCAATTGTTGGCGACATGGATGTTTATGGAGTAGAAAACCTCAGTGAAGTTGTTGATTTTTTGAATGGAAAAATTGTTATTGAAAAAACAGTGACAAATATTGAGGATGAATTTTCAAAAAAAATCAATCAATTTTCTGTTGATTTCAAAGATGTAAAAGGACAGCAAAATATCAAAAGGGCATTTGAAATTTCCGCTTCTGGAGGACATAACGTAATTTTAATTGGTCCTCCAGGTGCAGGTAAATCAATGTTAGCCAAACGCTTGCCTACCATTTTACCACCAATGACATTGGAAGAATCATTAGAAACCACTAAAATTCATAGTGTTGCCGGGAAAATGGGTAAAGAAGTTGGTTTGGTAACCCAAAGACCGTTTAGAAAACCTCATCACACGATTTCTGATGTTGCTTTGGTTGGTGGCGGAAGTTATCCGCAACCTGGTGAAATTTCTTTAGCGCATAATGGTGTTTTATTTTTAGATGAATTACCTGAATATAAAAGGCAAGTTTTGGAAGTGATGCGTCAGCCATTGGAGGACAGAACTGTTACAATTTCTCGAGCAAAATTCACAGTTGATTATCCAGCAAGTATTATGTTGATTGCAGCTATGAATCCTTGTCCGTGTGGATATTACAATCATCCTGAAAAAAGCTGTTCGTGTGGTTCCGGTGTAGTTCAAAAATATTTGAATAAAATTTCTGGACCTTTGTTAGACCGAATTGACTTACACGTGGAAGTTGTGCCAATTTCATACAATGAACTGACAAATGAAAGTCCGCAAGAAGGAAGTTTTGAAATTAGAAAACGCGTTATTGCAACCAGATTAATTCAAGAAAAAAGATTAGCTGATGAACCAGGTGTTCATTGTAATGCTCAAATGACAACCAAAAATTTGAATCAATTTTGCAAAATAAATGATGCTGGAAGTGCTATTTTAAAACGAGCGATGGATAATTTAGGTCTTTCTGCAAGAGCTTATGATCGGATTTTAAAAGTTGCTCGAACAATCGCAGATTTAGAATCTTCAGAAAAAATTGAAGCTGCACATTTAGCAGAAGCAATTCAGTATAGAAGTTTGGATAGAGCTAATTGGGCCGGATAGGATTTTATAATTGATAACTCAAAATTCGCCGCTATCCATTAAAGTGTGTTAACTAAAAAGTCATTAATTTCACCATTCCTCTTCCGTTCCATTAAAATCATTGTCTTCCCTTATTAATTTTTTCCAGTTATGAGAAGCGTCTTCAGAATCTGCAATAATATCAAAGTATTCTCCTTTTGGAATGTCGTAATGTTCAATGTCTTCTCCTGTATATTCCTCAATTTCTGTCAAAAATAATTTTTCTTCTTCACTGCAAAATGCCAACGCTTGACCACGTTTATTTCCTCTTCCTGTTCGACCAACCCGGTGAACATAGTTTTCGGGAACATCAGGTAAATCGTAATTTATGACATAATCCACATCTGGAATATCGATTCCTCTTGCTGCAACATCAGTTGTAACCAAAACTTTATTTTCACCTTTTCGGAATCTATCTAAAATTTCAAAGCGTTCTTTTTGTTCAACACCACCGTGAAGAAATTCTGTTGAAACTTCCACTCGCTTCATTGCTGCCATGACTCTTTCTGCACGAATTTTTGTTCTTACAAAAACAACAAACTTACTTTCAGGATATTCTTTTAAAACATTTTCTAAGAAAAAACGCTTGTCATCCATTTCAATGAAAGCAACGGCGTGATCAATGTTTTTTGCAACAGGATTATTTGGAGAAATTTGAATTCTTATGGCATTTTGAACCAATGAATAAGCCAAGGTTTTGATTTTTTTTGTAATAGTTGCCGAGAAAAATAAAGTTTGACGCTTTTTTGGAATGTGTTTTAACAAATCTTGAATATCTTTGATAAAACCTAAATCAAGCATGTGATCCGCTTCGTCCAAGACCAAAAATTCCAATTTTTTCATGTCCAAATGTCCTTGAGAAACTAAATCAAACATTCTCCCTGGAGTTGCAACTAAAATATCAACACCTTTATTTAATTGTTTAATTTGTGGATCTTGTTCAACTCCACCGTGAATACTTGAACAAACAACATTCAAATCTTTTCCAATTGTTTTGAAAACATCTAAAATTTGAATTGCTAATTCTCTTGTTGGAACCAACACCAAACAAGAAATACCTTCAACCTTTTTTTTTCTTAATTTTGAATCTAATTGTTCTAAAATTGGAATTACGAAAGCCGCAGTTTTTCCTGTTCCAGTTTGAGCGATTGCCAAAACATCCTCGCCATTCAGAATTGGTTGAATGGCTTTAAACTGAATATCAGTAGGTTTATTGAATCCTAATTTTTTTAATTCAGCTTTAATTTTTGGAGAAATACGGTAATCGTCAAATTTCATGTTGCGTTTTTTACTTCTTTCTAAAAAATATTCTAATCGGAACGCCGCTAAAATTATAGTGTTTTCTCAATTGATTTTCCAAGAAACGTTTATAACTATCTTGCACATATTGTGGTAAATTACAGAAAAAAGCAAAGGCTGGAGCGTGAGTTGGCAATTGTGTTATATATTTGATTTTAACCGTTTTACCTTTTAAACTTGGTGGTGGCGTTGCTTCAATTATTGGCAACATCAATTCGTTTAATTCAGAAGTAGTTATTTTTTTGATTCGATTTTCGTAAACTTCCATTGCAGTTTCCAAAGCTTTGTGAATCCGTTGTTTGGTAATTGTTGAAGTAAAAATAATCGGAACATCGTTAAAAGGAGCTAATTGTTCACGCACTTTTTCTTCATATTCCAGCATTGTTTTGTGGTCTTTTTCAACTAAATCCCATTTATTTACAAGGACAACAACTCCTTTGTTGTTTTTCTCAATCATGTAGAAAATATGCAAATCTTGTTTCTGAATTCCTTCGGTTGCATCAATCATGAAGATACAAACATCAGAACTTTCTACTGTTCTAACAGAACGTAAAACTGAGTAATATTCAATGTCTTCGGTTACTTTTGCTTTCTTACGAATTCCGGCTGTGTCAATCAACAAAAAGTCAAAACCAAATGCTTTGAAACGTGTGTTAACTGAATCTCTTGTTGTACCAGAAATTTCTGTTACAATATTTCTATTTTCACCTGTAAAAGCATTTATCAGAGACGATTTTCCAACATTTGGTTTTCCAACAACAGAAATTCTTGGTAAATCTGCATCTTTATCTAAATCAACATCCTTATCGAAAATCTTAACGATATCATCTAAAATTTCTCCTGTTCCAGAACCATTAGTTGCAGATAAATCATAAACATCACCTAAGCCTAAAGACCAAAACTCCGCAGATAATCCAAAACGGTCGGCTGAATCTACTTTGTTTGCACAAATGAAGACTTTTTTCTTTGATTTTCTTAATAAAGATGCAACGGTTTCGTCTAAATCAACAATTCCTGTCATCACGTCAACCATAAAAATAATAGCGTCTGCTTCTTCGATTGCGATGATTACTTGTTTTCTGATTTCTGCTTCAAAAATATCTTCCGAACCATTAATGTATCCACCCGTATCGATGACAGAAAATTGAATTCCATTCCACTC
>CANLGD010000110.1 GCA_947490145.1 Flavobacteriia bacterium | reverse complement strand
TACAAACCAAGCCTATCCGAAGGAGCAATAAAATGTCCTATTTTTCAAACATCAACTTTTGTTTTTAACAAAGCAGAAGAAGGTAAACGATTTTTTGAAGTCGCTTATGGAATCAAAGAAAAAGAGAAAGGTGAGGAATTGGGCTTGATATACAGCCGTTTGAATAACCCTGATTTAGAAATTTTAGAAAACAGACTTTGCCTTTGGGATGAAGCCGAAGATTGTGCTGTTTTTGAAAGTGGAATGTCAGCAATTTCAACTGCGATGTTAGAATTTTTAGCTCCTGGAGATTTGTTGTTATTTAGTCGTCCAGTTTATGGTGGAACAGATCATTTTATCAATCATTTTTTGAAAAAAATGCAAATTCATTCGATTGGATTTTTGGCCGGAGAAACGAAAGAACAAATAATCAATCGTATCAACGAAAGTGGTTTGGCAGATAAACTGGCAATGATTCACATTGAAACACCAGCTAATCCAACAAACGCATTGATTGATATTGAGATGTGTGCTGAAATAAAGAATCACTTTTATACAGAAGCAAAACCAGTAGTTTTATCGGTTGACAATACTTACATGGGACCAATTTGGCAACATCCTTTAAAACATGGAGCAGATTTAGTTTTGTATTCAGCAACAAAATACATCGGCGGACATTCAGATGTAATTGCTGGAGCTTGTTTGGGTTCATTTGCCTTAATTGGAAGAATAAAAGGTTTAAGAACTTTCCTAGGAAATATGTGTGGACCATGGACAGGTTGGTTGTTGATGAGAAGTTTAGAAACCTTGAAAGTGCGAATGGATCAACAAGCAACAAATGCGATTGAAGTTGCGAATTTCTTAAAAAATCACTCTAAAGTAGAGCGTGTTTATTATTTGGGACATATTCCAGAAAATGGAACAGATATTGAAAAGGAAATTTATGCAAGACAGTGCACAACAGGTGGGGCAATGATTTCTTTTGATGTAATTGGAGGAGAAAAAGAAGCTTTTACCTTTCTTAATAATTTAAAATTAATTAAATTGGCCGTAAGTCTGGGAAGTACAGAAAGTTTGGCTGAACATCCTGCAACCATGACGCACGTTGATGTTGCAAAAGAATTTAAAGCTGCTTTAAATATTACAGATAAATTAGTTCGTTTGTCTGTTGGAGTTGAATATCATGGAGATATAATTTCTGACATTTCTCAAGCTTTGGATTTGATTTAAAGAAAAACTCGTCGTTTTAAGGTTTTCATGCTAAAGTCCGAGATCACCAAAGCATAAACTTTTTCATTACCTAGTATTTCAGAATCTATAACAACTAGACTTTTTTATCACTTTTTGAACTCCCTTGTTCACCTTTTTTTTGGTGTCCCAATTTCAAATTCATCAACATGGATTATATCTGCTAAAAGGTTACTTTTTGAACTTTTTAAATAACTTTGAACCTTACGTTTGAGAAACCATGCTGTATTTTAAGAAACTTCATAACGTTCTCTGATAACCAAATTGCATTAGCGCCCTTTTAGCTGTCATAATATCATAAATCATCCTAAACGTTTTACAAAGTAAAACTTTATCGTATGAAATAAAGTATGGGCATTTGGTGATTCTTCAGTTCGACACTTCAAACATTTTTTGAAAGGTAATTTTGTACCCCTTCGCATATATAAATGATGACAATTTCCGGAAATAAAATCATTTTCCCATTTTTTATCGGCAAAAAATTCTACACATTTAAAATTATCTCCATATTTTTCCTCAAACTCTCTTCCATTTAATCCTCGTACTGTCTTCATTTCTATATATTTGTGGCAAAAAAATAAGACAGAAGCAATGTTTTATTCTTAAGTTCTACTATATTTGCACTGTATATTTTTAACTCATGTTTTAAACTAATAATTAAAATGCTAAAACAATTCATATTTATTTTCTTTTCTGTAGTTTGTACTTTTTTTTATAATGCTCAGACAAAAAAAGATTTACTTTACCAAAAGGGAGTGATAATTTATTTAAACGAAGAAGAGCTAAATTTAGAAAATTTTCAAAAATTAATTGATTTTGATTTTAGTCTGTATAGAAACGAAAATTCTTCCAGATTCATTAAAGTTCTTAACGGCCCGAAATTGGAATTAATTTCTTTTTTTGAGTTGGCAAAACAGAAAATTAGTATAAACGAGAAAATTGACGACAATAAAAAAAATGAGGAAATAGAAAATGGAAATTTAGTTGGACTAATGACCTTAATTGATATTGGTTATTCACAAGAAATTAAAGAAACACTTAGATGAAAATTTTTTTACTTTTATTTACAACAATATTATCGTTTTTTGCCTATTCAATTCCAGGAGATAATTGCTTTTCTGCAATTTTAGTTTCATTAAATGGTTGTTCTAGCAATACTGCCTATAATAATACAGGAATTAGTGGAACCTTGACAAATCCTTCTTGTTTTTCAACAGGAACCAATAATGGGATGTGGTTTGAATTTTTAGCTGGAAGCCAATCCGTAAATATCTCAGTTGTTGGATCCAGTTTAGGAAAAGCACAAGTTGCCTTGTTGAGTTCTAGTACCAATAATTGTTCAGCTTCATCTTTTTTAGAAGTGGCATGTAATTCATCAAATACAAATACAGCAACTATTAATTACTCACAATTAACCCAAGGTGATACATATTTTATATATGTTGACGGTACCAATAATTCTACAGGCACCTTTAAATTGTGTGTTAATGCAATAAATTCTCCTCAAAATGATGAACCATGCAATGCAATCAACTTATCCGCTGATAATTTTTGTTCTAACGTAAATTCGTATACTAATATTGGTGCATCAACAGAAAACATAATGTTATCTGCGGTACTCCCATGTTTTGGTGTTGGCAATGAAATAAATAGTGTTTATTTTAAATTTACAGCCATTGGTTCAAGCAATACGATTAGAATAATTGGAAGCCCTACAGGATTAGTTAGACCTCAAATTGCGGTCTTAACCTTTGATGAAACTTGCTCAGGTTCTGCATATAGTTTACTTGGATGTCAGCAAGCACTTTCCGCATCAAATGAAGTAAGTTTATCAATAAATAATTTAATACCAGGTGTAGAGTATATAATTTTAGTGGATGGGTATAGTTCGAATACAGGAAATTTCCAAATTTGCCTTAACAGTTTTGCTCCAGCCGTAACTGTGGTAAATGATGATTGTATAAATGCTATTAATTTATGTTCTGATAATGTTTACTATACATCTACGAAAAATGCTACTCCAAATGTCGTCAATGAACCAAGACCAAATCCGATTTATGATGAATGGAATTGCAATGGAGTACTTGATAATTCTATTTGGTATAAATTTACTACTAAAAACATTCTAGAGCCTATTAGTTTTTCGATTACTGCAGCTTGTAACGGCGGAAGATTACAATTTGAAGTTTTTCGCAGAATGGATGGTCAAGCACCTTGTGCGCCAAATAATGCAATTGCAAACACTACTTGGGAAAAGATTAATTGCGTAGAATCATCAACTGCTACATCTTCACATATTTTGAATATCCCTATATCTAATTTAATAGCAAATACAGATTATTATGTTATTGTAGATAATTATCCTAATTTTTTCTGCGATTTTAATTTTTCAATAACTGGAAATAAAGGAGCAGATGCAGGGCCTCAAGTAACTATTTGTAAACCAGGAAGTCCAATCCAACTTGGAGGTGAAGATCCATTAGGCGGAACGTGGAGTGGTCCCGGAGTAAATTCAACTGGTTTATTAGACCCAAATCTCTTATCAGCTGGAAATCAATCTGTTTATTATAATCAAGGTGGTTGTTCTGCAACAAAAAATGTTACAATTGCAACTATTGATGTTAGTATTTCAAATGATGTAGAAATTTGCCTCGGAACGAATACTGATATATTAGGGTCAATAACGGTCTTTCCTTCAAATTCTACTTTTACATATAATTGGACTCCTTTAGGAAATATCTCTAATGCTAATTCTCTTAATCCAACAGTAAATCCAGCTGTTAATTCAACGTATACCTTGTCGGCTCAAGATCAATATGGTTGTCAAGATTCTGATAATATAAATGTACTAATTAAGAGTACCGCTAACATCACATTAATTGTTGATGACCAAAACATTTGTGGCCAAACTGCAACAGTTGAAGCAATTGTAAATCCTGCAGGCGCATACAACTATAGTTGGAATGTTCCAGTAGGATTTCCCAACCCTGGAAATGTTTCTTCTTTTACTACTGGGGTTCCTGGAGATTACACTGCAACTATTATTCCAAATAATAATGTCTGTAATTTTGATTTCGAAGATTATGTAATTTCATCCGCTACAGCGCAATTAAATGAAAATTTGATACCTTGTTGGAAAACCACCGCAAGCGATAATCTTATTGAAGTTTGGAGAGCTGGCGCTGTTCCGGCTTATTCTGGAAATCAATTTATCGAAATTAATGCAAATATTGCTTCCACTCTGCATCAAGACAATTTGATGTTCACTGCAGGATCAGAGTTAGAAATATCATTTGCGCATCGAGGAAGATCAGGTACAGACGTAATGAAGGTTTTAATTGGGCCAATTGGAGGACCCTATGACATTTTAGGAGTATATTCTACAAACAATGTAGCATGGACATACTATTCAAGTAGTTACGCTGTGCCAACAAATGGAACTTATTCTCTAAGATTTGAATCAGTAAGTTCAGCAGGCGGAGTTAGTTATGGGAATTTTTTAGATGCAGTTTCTATAAAATTAAATGACTGTCCAGTAGCGCCTCAAACAGGAACTATTTCTTTTATTCCTGAACCAACTGCAAGTATTTCTGGAAGCACAGTAATCTGCAATGGTTCAAGCAGCGTCATAAATTTTGTTGGAACTGCAAATTCAGTTGTTACCTACAAAGTAAATAATGGAGTTGATCTACAAATAACTTTAAATACAAGTGGAAATGCTTCAATTTCAACTGGAAATCTATCTGTAAATACAGTTTATTCCTTAGTAAGTGTATCAAAATCAGGATGTATAAAGACAATTATTGGTTCAGCATCTATTTCCATTTTATCTAAACCTACAGTTTTGAGTTTTACTGGGGGAGGAAATTATTGCACTGGTTCTGCTGTATCAAATGTAGAAGTTTCTCTTACAGGAACTCCAAATTGGATTATTTCATATACCTTAAATGGTGCGGCACAAACGAGAACTGGATCTAGTTCACCCATTTCACTTGGAAATAGTCCTGGCTCTTACGTTTTAATTGGAATCTCGGATTTTAATTGCTCTAATTCAGCTTCTGGCACTCAAAATATAACCATAAATCAAACACCTTTAGTTGACTCGCCAGTAAATGTGACAAGATGTGATTCCTATATTTTGCCAAGTTTAACCAATGGAAATTATTTTACTCTTTCGGGAGGAAATGGTTCGCAACTAGCTGCCGGAGCAAACATCACCAGTTCTCAAACAATTTTTGTTTACAATGAAACTGGAACAAATCCAAATTGTTTTTCAGAAAGTAGTTTTACTGTAACCATAAATCAAACACCTTTAGTTGATTCACCAGTAAATGTGACAAGTTGTGATTCCTATATTTTGCCAAATTTAACCAATGGAAATTATTTTATCCTTTCAGGAGGAAATGGTTCACAACTAGCAGCTGGAACAAGCATCACCAGTTCTCAAACAATTTTTGTTTACAATGAAACTGGAACAAATCCAAATTGTTTTTCAGAGAGTAGTTTTACTGTAACCATAAATCAAACACCTTTAGTTGATTCACCAGTAAATGTAACAAGTTGTGATTCCTATATTTTGCCAAATTTAACCAATGGAAATTATTTTACTCTTTCGGGAGGAAATGGTTCACAACTAGCCGCTGGAGCAAACATCACCAGTTCTCAAACAATATTTGTTTACAATGAAACTGGAACAAATCCAAATTGTTTTTCAGAAAGTAGTTTTACTGTAACCATAAATCAAACACCTTTAGTTGACTCGCCAGTAAATGTGACAAGATGTGATTCCTATATTCTGCCAAGTTTAACCAATGGAAATTATTTTACTCTTTCAGGAGGAAATGGTTCGCAACTAGCTGCCGGAGCAAACATCACCAGTTCTCAAACAAT
>CANLGD010000109.1 GCA_947490145.1 Flavobacteriia bacterium | reverse complement strand
TTTCACTGCAAATTTAAAGGCAATAATTAGATTGCTTTTAAATTTACACTAGTGAATTTGTGTGTGTATTTATTTTAACCACTAGAATTAACTATAGGGACAAAACCTTATTAAATTTAACTTAAAAACCTATTATTTAAATACTTATTAAGACCGTTGCAAAATTAGCAGATGATAAATCTGTACTCTTTTCAACTTAGTTTTTTTGAAATTGGAATTAATTTTTCACTTTTTTATTCGTTTTTTTGAATTCATGTCTCTTTTCAATCTATTTTTTGTCACACTTTTGCCATTTTGAATGTATTGGACGCAACTCTCCCTGGAGAACGATACAAATTGTAGGCGATTGCTTCCATTAGATTTTGGGTGTGCATTTTTGTAATTCCTTTATACCTTGCATGGGTAGAGTTAAACCATCTTTTTATACTTCCAAAAGTTCGCTCTACTTTAAACCTCGTTTTGCCGATTAATTTATTCCTAAGTTTTTCTCTTTCTGTTAATGGTTTTCCTTTTTTTGCTTTTAGAAGTATGCGACTTTTTATATTTTTCTTTTTTAAAATTTCTTCATTTTTAGCAGAGGCATAACCTTTATCTCCATTCAAATGTATTCCTTCTGGCAAATCTGCTGTGTTAAGAACTTCTTCAAAATTTGCTATTTCATTGACGTTGGCGGCTGTGGTTAAAACACCTAAAACCAATCCTTCTTGGTCTGTTACATAATGCTTTTTGTAGCCATAACGCAATTTTCCTGCTTTTTTAATCCATCTTGCATCTGTATCAACTCCAGTTTTTTCAACTTTTAAAAGCCTTTGTTCTCTATTTTCTAACTCTTTCTGTTCTTCACATCGGTCTTCTTGTGCTCGGTCATTTTCTATCTCATAAGTAACAGATCCTTTAGGTTTTAAGGGTGAATCAATGATACTTGCATCGATAATTGCACCAGTCTTTACTAATATTTTATGCTTATCGAGTTGTTTGTTTAAAGCCTTGAATATTTTTTCATACGCGCCTTTCTCTGTTAGTTCCGTTCTAAATCTACTCAAAACACTATGGTCAGGAACGCTATCATCCAAGCTAATACCAACAAATCTACTAAAAGAAATAC
This sequence comes from Flavobacteriia bacterium, assembly GCA_947490145.1. Classification (GTDB taxonomy): domain Bacteria; phylum Bacteroidota; class Bacteroidia; order Flavobacteriales_D; family Crocinitomicaceae; genus M2408. Next base: position 5,059 of record CANLGD010000109.1, on the reverse strand, counting down.
TATCATTTACGCGGTCTTCAACCTCGTAATCACTCAAACCATACCATGTTTGCAATAATGCCATTTTAAAAAGAACCAAACCATCGTAGGATGAACGACCAGTAGCACTTTCTCCTTTTTGATAATGTTTATTGATAATATTGGAGACCAATCTCCAGTCAACAAGTAAATTAACTTGATTAAAAAAGTCTTGTTTGATTTTTCGTTTTTCAACCATAAAATCTGCAAAACCTAATTTTTGTTCCTTTTTCATATTCAAAAATACAAAAAAAACATGAATTACTGAAGTAAATATTAATTAAGTTATTGACAATCAAATTGTTAATATCAAGTAATCCTTGCAACGGTCTTTTATTATTTATTTTCTAAAATTTAAATTTATATATCAGTTGAAATTAATTCGATAAATAAAATTGTCCTAACTATTTATTTAAAAATCAATACACAATCGTCCTGCTCAGTCATGCTATTTTCTTTTAAAATCAATTGATCAACAACTCCTGAAAGAGCTGAATTAACAGTTGTTTCCATCTTCATTGCTTCAATAACAAACAGGGGTTCTCCTTTTTTAACCTCATCACCTTCTTTTACAAAAAACTGAACAAGTTTACCTTGAAGAGGTGCTCCTATTTGTTTTTCTCCAATCGCTTTTACGTTACTGTTTTTTGAACTTTAACAGACATATCTTTTATTAGCAAATTTCGAGTCTGTCCATTTATCTGAAAAAATACTTCTCTCATTACATCATCATTGGCTTCCCCCATGTATCTGAAACGAATAAGTAGATTTTTGCCATTTTCAATGTTTACTAATATTTCTTCATTTGCCTTAAGTGGAAAGTAGAATGCTGGTGTTGGTAAATTTTCAACGTCCTCAAAAGCTTTTAAAGCCTCATTTTTTTGCGTCATAAAATAAATTTTTTAATTCGAGCTCATTTTGAACCACACGCATTCCTCTTCCACCTCCTCCTGCGGAAGCTTTTAACATAACTGGGTATCCAATGCGAAAAGCTTCTGCCTCAGCTTCTGAAAGCGTGGTCAATTTAATATCACTATCAGGAATAAGTGGAACATTTACAGCCTTTGCAACTATTTTGGCAGCAACTTTACCACCTAATTGTTCCATTGCTTCGGCTGATGGGCCAACAAAAATAATTCCCTCTTCTTTACATCTTTTAGCAAAATTGACATTTTCTGATAAAAATCCATATCCAGGATGGATAGCATCAACCTCATTATTCTTTGCAATTTGAATAATTGTCTCAATATCTAAATACGGTTTTAGAGGCTCACTTTCATCACCAATTTAAAAGCTTTGATCTGCTTTTATAACGATGTAAAGAATATCGATCTTCATAAGTATAAACAGCAACAGTTTTGATTTTAAGTTCAGCTGCTGCTCTAAATACACGGATCGCAATTTCTCCTCGATTTGCAACTAGAAGTTTTTTTATTTACTTGATATTTGAATCTTTTTCCATTTTAAAATATAATGAATTTGTGCTTAATGAATTGAGTAGAAATTTTCTTCTTTTACTTTTTGCAAAAGCTTGTAAAAACTAGGAAATGACTTATTTACAACTTTTGCATTTTCAATTGAAATATATTTAGAAGCTCTAGAAGCCAGAATTGCAGCCGCCATCGCTATTCGATGATCTCCATGTGAATTTATAATCGCAGGTTTTGCATAAAAAATGGATTCAATATGCATTTCGTCTTTTTCTATAGTAATTTTTGCCCCCATTTTACCTAGCTCTTCTTGTAAAGCTATAGCCCTATTACTTTCTTTGGCATATAAGCGATGGACACCTTTTATAGTAGACATACCATTAGCAAAGCATGCCAAAACAGCTAAAGGTGGGAACAAGTCAGGACAATGTGTTGCATCAAAAACAAAGGGATTTGCTTTGTATTTCCGGATAAAAACACTGTTTTCTTGCTGATCTATTTCTGCACCATAATCTTTTAATGCCTTTAAAATGGCAATATCAGCTTGATTTGAATTTGCATTTAAATTGTTAATTTTCAATTCGCCATTTATTGCTGCGAGTACCAAGAAAAATGAAGCAGAACTCCAATCACCTTCAATATTTATCTCAGTTTCCTGGAGCTCGTATGGCCCACTAAATTTAATTTGATTATTCTCAAGTTCTAAATTGACACCAAATTCTTTTAATACGCTCAGACTAAGTTCTATATATGGAATACTTGTTGGGTTAAGAATTGTAAGTACTTCATTTCTTAAATATGGAGAAGCGACATAAGCATAAATTACACCAGTTATGAATTGTGAACTCAGTGAACCGTCCACAACAAGGTCTTTTGGTACTAACGGTCCCTTGATGTGAAAAGGAAGTTTTCCTTCATTTGAGCTAAATTTGACATTCAAATCTTTCATAAGGCCATCAAAAAAATGCATTGGTCTCTTAATTAAACTACCTTCGCCTTTTAATAATACTTGATTTTTACTTGTAGAAAGAAGTGGAGTAAACATACGTGATGAAAGCCCCGATTCATTACAATTTACTTTTAAGTTTTCCAGTTTTTCGATTCCTAAGCTTAATATTTCAGTGTAATTTTCAAACTTATTAATTTGCGCACCTGTTTGTCTTAAAATATCGAGTGCTGCCAATTCATCGTCGGATTCACCTAAATTATAAATCCTAGTTTTCCCTTTAACTATTAGTGCACAGGCTAGCGCCCTTTGCGAACAACTTTTTGAAGCTGGGATTGTAATTTCTCCTTTAACGTCCGAACTTGGATAGATATTGACGTCCATTATGATAATTCTTTAATAAGCTCTTGAATTCGAATGCTCTCTACGTGCAATGCTTCCATATAGGCTTTAATAAAATCGTTACTTAAATCTAATTTTTCACCTTTCTGAAGCATTCTTTCAAGAATTTCATTCCATCTAGAAGATTGAAGAACCGTAACTGCATTATCTCTCTTTAGTTTTCCTATTTTTTCTGAAACCTTCATTCTAGATGAAATAAGTCTTAATAAATCGTCGTCATACAAGTTGATTTGTTCTCTAAGTGCTGCTAATTCTTGCAGATATCCTGATTGATTGGTCGAACTACTTTTCCAAATCAACTGATTGTAAATGTCCTTTAAAACATTAGGAGTTATTTGCTGATCTTTATCAGTCCAAGCTTCGTCTGGATTTGTATGTGATTCAATGATTAAACCTCGATAAGCCAAATCCAAACTTATTTGCGAGATTTCTTGCAGATTAGTTCTGTTTCCGCAAATATGTGATGGGTCACAAATCATTGGAATCTCGGGAAAAAGTCTTTTCATTTCAATTGGAATTTGCCAAATCGGAGCATTTCGATATTGTGTATTCCCATAAGATGAAAAGCCTCGATGAATTAAACCAATATTTTCAATTCCCACTTTTTGTAAGCGTTCAATAGCGCCAATCCATAATTTAATGTCTGGATTTACTGGATTTTTGATTAAAACTGTTGCTTTAGTTCCTTTTAACGCATCAGCTATGTTTTGCACACTGAAAGGATTTACAGTTGTTCTAGCACCAATCCAAAGAATATCAACATTAAAGTGTAAAGCATCTTCAACGTGTTTATCATTTGCTACCTCTGTTGCAATTTTTAAACCTGTCAAATCCTTAGCTTTCGATAACCATGCTAATCCACGTGTTCCTGGGCCTTCAAATCCACCTGGATTTGTTCTTGGTTTCCATATTCCTGCTCTTAAAACATCGACAACTCCTGTTGTTTTTAATTCGGTGGCAGTTTTCAATAACTGTTCTTCACTTTCAGCACTGCAAGGACCAGCAATGATTAATTTTTCTTTGTAAATGATGTTATTTTTGTCCATGATTTAATTTAATACTGGATTATTAATTGTAATTTTTTCACCCTTATAAATTCCCAGAATTTTGAGACTTTTTGCAACTTCTTCTAGTTTGAAAATTGCATTTTCCAGATTGGTTTTAGACTTAAATTCAATATCTAAGTGAAAAGTATATTGATTTGGATTGTTCGGAATTGGAACACTTTGAATTTTAGATAAATTAATATTGTGAGCTTTCAATATATTTAAAATTTCAGCTAAAGAACCAACCTGATTAAAGGTAACCAAGTTTAGGGATGCTTTGTCCGCTTCATCAATAAAATCATCTCCTTTACTTAAAATATAAAAACGTGTGTAATTTATTTTCTCATCACAAACATTGTTCTCAATGATTTCTAAATTATACTTTGCTGCTGCAGCAGGACCAGCAATAACACCTAATTTATTACCTTTTTGATTTATAATTAATTCTGCTGAAGTTGATGTATCTTTAAATTCAGTGACTGTAACATTTTCAAGATTTGACAAATAATCTTGACATTGACCAAGCGCCATTGGATGTGAAATTATTTCCTTAATTTCAGAAAGAAATGTTCCCGGTTTTGCTAAAAGTTTTAATTCAATTGGTAAATATGTTTCTCCAATAATTTTTAAATTGAACTGATCTATTAATTGGTAATTAAGCAAAATACTCCCAGCAACTTTATTTTCAATGGCAATAATCCCGTAATCTACCATGTTTTTAGATAACTTATCACAAACTTCTCTGAATGATCCACATTCCATAATAGTGATGTCTTCACCGAAATATTTTTTGGCAGCTAGGTCGTGAAATGATGCTATTGAACCTTGAATGGCAATGTTGTGATTTCTCATGATTATAATAAATTAATGTTATTCATTTTTGACTCTTCTTTAATGGAGTCGCTCCAAATACTTGATTGAACTTCTCCGATGTGTTTTTTTTGCAATAAGAACATTGTAATTCTTGATTGACCAATTCCGCCACCAATTGTTTGAGGTAAATTTCCTTTTAATAATTCTTGGTGCCAATAAAGGTCTTTTCTTTTGGTTTCGCCACTTATTTCTAATTGCTTTTCTAATGCTTCCTTATTTACTCGAATTCCCATTGAAGAAACTTCAAATGCTCTTTCAAGAATAGGATTCCATAATAAAATATCTCCATTTAGACCTGCATATTTTTCCGAAGTTGAAGTTGACCAGTCGTCATAATCTGGAGC
>CANLGD010000108.1 GCA_947490145.1 Flavobacteriia bacterium | reverse complement strand
TAATATTTTTTTAATATTTTCGATTTAAACCTAATATATTTAGTACTAAATGAATTCATTTATCGATTAATTTTTTTAAAATACTTACATTAAAGTAATGAAATAATTTTTAAATGCTTATTTTTCGACTAAATGACCTAATTATAAGACGTAAATTTCTAGTAAAGAATTGAGCTCAATTATTAAAGTAGATTGACTTCGTGGCTGTCCACTGTCAGAATGGAATTTTATTAAAAAAGAACGAGGCGATTTTGAAAGTGGTGGATGCGTTTTTTATAAAATTAAAAAAAAGACATTTCTATAAAAAAGTATAACTAATTTTCCGCACAGCTATAAGCCTTTATTTTTTTCTTCAACTCTGCATATTTCATGGCGCTATGAACAAAATTAATAATCGAACTCTAGGTACTAACAATAATCAGTTAAAATTCTTTTTAAAAATTCTTCATAAAAATTAATTTGATCAGAATTTTTTATGCTGTATTTTAGAGCTTTATTTTATTGCTTATAAAAGATGTGAATAAAAAATCTTACTTATTTAGTAAAAATTTCATGTCAACTTTTGAAGCAATTTTTGAATTTAAATCAGAAATAGCGATTCTTTCTTGCAACATTGTGTCGCGATCGCGCATTGTTACAGTATTATCTTCCATTGTTTGATGATCGACCATGACACAGAAAGGTGTCCCAATCGCATCTTGTCTTCTGTATCGTTTTCCTGGAGAATCTTTTTCATCATACTGGCAGAGAAAATCATATTTTAAAGCGTCAAAAATTTCTCTTGCTTTTTCAGGTAATCCATCTTTTTTTGTCAAAGGCATAATAGCAATTTTGTATGGCGCTAAAGGCGCTGGAAGTTTTAAAACAACTCTCTCAGAACCATCTTCCAATTTTTCATTTTTTAATGATGCGCTCAAAACTGAAAGAAACATTCTATCTAATCCAACAGATGTTTCAACAACATAAGGTACATAATTTTCATTTAATTCGGGATCAAAATACTGTAATTTTTTCCCAGAGAATTTTTCATGTTGTTTTAAATCATAATCCGTTCTGGAATGAATTCCCTCCAATTCTTTAAATCCCATTGGGAAATTAAATTCGATATCAGCGGCCGCATTTGCGTAGTGAGCTAATTTAATATGGTCGTGAAAACGGTAATTTTTCTCCCCTAAATCCAATGCTTTATGCCATTTAATGCGAGCTTCTTTCCAGTATTCATACCATTTCATTTCTTCACCTGGTCGAACAAAAAATTGCATTTCCATTTGTTCAAATTCACGCATACGAAAAATAAATTGCCGTGCAACAATTTCATTTCTAAATGCTTTTCCGATTTGTGCGATTCCAAAAGGAATTTTCATTCTTCCAGATTTCTGCACATTTAAGAAATTTACAAAAATTCCTTGCGCAGTTTCTGGACGAAGGTAAATAGTGGAAGCATCACCGGCGACTGAACCTAATTCAGTAGAAAACATCAAATTAAATTGTCTAACCTCCGTCCAATTTTTTGAACCAGAAATAGGACACACAATTTCTAAATCACTAATTAATTGATGAACACCTTCTAAATCATTTTTCCCGAGTGTTTCCCTCATGCGATTTTCAATTTCTTGCATTTTTTCAGCATTTCTCAACACATTCGGATTTGTAGCTCTAAATTGCACTTCATCAAAAGATTCACCAAAACGTTTGAAGCCTTTTTCAACTTCTTTTTCAATTTTTTGATTTATTTTTTCGATATGTTCTTCAATTAACACATCCGCTCTATATCTTTTTTTGGAATCTTTATTGTCAATTAATGGATCATTAAAAGCATCAACGTGGCCAGATGCTTCCCATGTTTTCGGGTGCATAAAAATTGAAGAATCGATTCCTACAATATTTTCATGCATTTGCACCATTGCTTTCCACCAGTACGACTTAATGTTGTTTTTTAATTCAGCACCTAGTTGACCGTAATCATACGTTGCAGCTAATCCGTCATAAATTTCTGATGAAGGAAAAATATATCCGTATTCTTTGGCATGCGATATTACTTCTTTTAATTTGTCTTCTTTTTGTTCCATGTTGCAAATATAAATAAAAATGAAGACTCACTAATTAACGAAATAAAAATAACGAATGAAATTTCAATTTAAACATTCATCCCTATCAAGATGTACCTATTTTTTTAAAAATAAAAAAAGCCGATTCCAAAAGAAGGAATCGGCTTTGATTGTATTATTTTAAAGTATTAATACTTTACAACTTTTATTAATTTTGAATTATTTCCTTGTTTAATCGTAACATGATATAAACCAGCTTGATAATTTTCACCAAAAACGCTTGTCTCTAAATCTGATTTTTTCAATGAATAATTTCCTAAATTTTTCCCAGTTATATCTCTAATTTCAATTATGATTTCTTCATCTGAATTGGAATTTACTTGAATGTTAAATTCTTTCGAGAAAGGATTTGGAAAAGTATTAGCATCAAACGCTATTGGCTTCACTCCTATTTCCTCACTTGCAATTTCAGTAATTTGTGAGTCAATTGAATTTAATTCTTCTTGATTTTCAGTTGGATCATTGTTTACAGCTAGAGCTAATGCACCAGGTGAAGCAATGTTACAAGAAGTGCCATAAGATTGCCATTCACCATTTACAAATACAGCTACATCTATTGCGTATGTTGTATTAACTGCCAATTGAGGAATATCTGATAATTTAAAGAGACGGCTTGTTTTTGTAATAAACAAACCTCCATTGAATCTAAAACGATATTGACTTGCTCCATAAATTGGATCAGCATATACAATGGTGTTTATGCTTGCCGCGGTAATTCCACATTGAGAAGTTTGAATTTTTGTTGTTGGCAATGCCGGAGTTGTGACATTGCAAGAAGTTCCATATCCAAGCCATGCACCATTTATAAAGACATCCACAGAAATTGCATTTACTACTCCATATTTAACATTTGTAAGTTGTGTTAATTTAAATGTTCTAGAAGTTTTTACAATTGCTACTGTACCAGCACTATTTATAACTCTAAAACGATACTGAGTTGCTCCCTGTACATTATCAGCATACAAATCAGTATTTATGTCAGTTAAAGTTGTTCCACATTGGGTACTAATAATTTTGGTAACTGCAGCAGCTGAAGTTATGTTACAAGCACTACCAAAAGCTGTCCATGCACCATTTGTAAATGTTCTGACACTAACAGCATAAGTAAGAGAAGGCAAAATTCCTGTAAGCTGAGACAATTTAAATGTCCTAGAAGGTTTTTGAATCGTTAAGGTCGTGCCACCATTTACCAATCTAAACTCATATATTGTAGTGCTTGGAATGCTTAAGCAATAAATATTTGTATTATTATCTGTTAATGTTGTTCCACAATTTAAAGCATCAATTGTAGCCAAGGTAGCAGATGATCTGATATTACAAGCTGTACCGAAGCTAGACCAAGCCCCACCCGCAAATGTTCTTATGCTTACAGCATAAAGTGTACCTGGGATGATTCCTGCAATTTGAGAAATTTTAAATGTTCTAGTAGGCTTTTGTATCGTCATAGTAGTACCTCCATTTACCAATCTAAATTCATAAATTGTTGCATTAAAAACTGCATCGCAATAAAGATCTGTATTATTGTCCGTTAAGTTGATTCCACATTGAGTTGTAATAATTTGTGTCAGTTGAGCTGGAGTAGTTACATTACAACTTTCTCCAAATGCTGTCCAAGTAGAATTTACTCTTGTTCTAACTCTAACGGCATACGTTTTAGAAAAACCATAAGAAGCCAATTGAGTTATATTGAAATACCTATTCGTTGTTTGAAAAGTTTGTGTTGTGACACCATCAAAACATGAAAACTCATACATATTAGCTCCCCAAACACCGTCTGCAAAAATGCTTGTATTCAATGTAGCCAAGGTAATTCCGCATTGTGAGGCTTGAACCTTTGTTAATGGAACTTGTGGTGTTGTAACTTGACATGCTGGACCATAAGCTAACCAAGCGCCTCCAACAAACGGACTCACGTCACAGCTATAAGTTGTATTGTATTGAGCCATAGCAAATTGTCTAAAAAAGAAAACTGTACTACTTGTAGTTCTGATTTCACTCGTTACACCATCGCTAATTCTAATTCTATAGTTGGTTGCATTCGGAATAGTATAATTATAAATGTACTCATCCATATATGGAACTGTTGTTCCGCATTGGTAACGCCATAAACCTGGTTGATTATCTACAGTCAAGGTAACAGTAGCAGTTGCTGTTTGAGCACTACATCCACCTAAACCAGTTACAGTCATGGTCAAGGTTACGGTATTTCCCATATCTCCTTCTTCCACATAATACGTTGGCGTTACGGTTGTTGGATTCCCAACAGGAAACCACGTTTGATCATAATAACCTGCGCCATTTTCAGTCCATAAAATCGTTCCATTTGTTGCACTTGCACCAGAAATGGTTTCATATTCACCTACATAAGTTGAAATTGTTGACCCAGCACTCGCAGTTGGAAGTTGATTTACCGTAATTGTAACACTTGAGCATGTTGTTGTATTGCATGTTCCTTCATAACGACCATAATAAGTTGTTGTCTCTGTTGGAGAAACAGAAAGTCCATTTCCAGTTCCAACTAAGGTTCCACCACAAGAAGCAGAATACCATTTTATTACAGCTCCAGATCCAGCACTTCCGCCATTAAGCGTTAAAGTTCTGCTGCCGCTAACACAAATTGTTGTTGAAGAAGCAGTTGCTGAAGTTGGGTTAGTTGAAAGTGTATTAATTGTTACTGCTGTTAAAGTTCTATCTACGCTTTCACATCCAGATAGGGTTTGTGAAGCATAATAATTTCCAGAAGCTAGGCCTGTACTCAAAGCCAATGATGAACCTCCTGATGCTGCGCTGTACCATTTTATTGCAGTCCCAGTAGCTACCAACTCATTTACAGTAGGTGAAATATTTGCACAAAAACTTTGAGACGAAGCACTTGGAGCTGAAATAGTACCACATGGTTTGATGCTAATATCATCGATAGCCATACCATCATCTGCCCCACTTGCATTAAAATCATTCCATCTAATCCAAAAAGTTACGCCATTAGCTACAGATAAACCAGTAATTATATCTGAAATAGACGCCGAATGTAGCACAGATCCGCTACCAGTTGCTTGACCTGGGTTAGCATAATCAAGTGAATTGAAATCAGTCCAATTACCAGTCGTCAATGAAGTTGCATCTAAACTATATTGAAAATCCAAGCGATCAACTCTTGATGCCGCACCAACACGCCATGTTTCTCCTGTGTATGAAATGGACAGATTAGTAATAGTTTCTCCAGTGCTATTCGTTAATTTGGCTCCTATTGTTGATGTTACAGACCCTGAAAGTAATGTTCCAAATGCTCTATCTGAAGCATCAAGACCAAAACTGTAAGAATCTCCCGTTGCAAGAGAACCTGTACCTGCGGTATAAAGAGTATTACCTCCTATTTCATTAAAAAACCATCCAGCTGGTGTAGTTGAAGATGTTCCTGAAGAAGCTAAAGTATTGAAGTTTTCTGATTGTGTAACACCTAATCCAGTTAAATTAAGTGCATCTGACAACGTTGCATAAGCCGCACTTATGTTTGACCAATCTGAACTACCACCAGCATTATTAGCTCTCACTCTAAAATAATAAGGTGTTCCTGCAGTTAATGCACTAAATGTAGCATTAGTTGTTGCAGACGAGATACTTGTCTGAGTTGAAAGTGTTGAAGCAAAAGTTGCAGACGTAGAAATTGCGACTTCATACGTAAAAGTTGCACTACCACCGCCAGTAGGCGCTGACCAACTCGCAATAATACTTGAAGTTGTAGCAGCTGAACCTACACCAACAGCTGGTGCATTGTGAAGACTAGTTGCAGTCAAGTTGGTTCCGTAAGAAGTTAAACTTAAATTATTTGTTACGTATGCTCGGTAATTATACAAAGTGTTAGGCGTTAATCCAGCTATGGAAGAAGTGTAGTTTGCAGTTCCTGTGCCATCATTTGTGATGATGAGATTAGAAGCTGTAGTTGGATTTGCACTAGCTCCAACAACTACTCCTTTAGCACTAATTGTTCCACCAACTGCGTTTATTGCTGTTCCACCACTTGAGAAAGTAGCACTTGTTATTGAACTCGCCGCAGTGCTTGTTACACTCGGCGCAGCAACAGCTGTTTGACTAGTTGTTAGTGCTCCACTTGTTAAATAATTGTATGTTGTGGCATTTGTTCCATCAAAAGTAAAGGGAACTAAAAGAAAATTATATGTTGTACCACCA
>CANLGD010000107.1 GCA_947490145.1 Flavobacteriia bacterium | reverse complement strand
TTCAATTCATGCTTCAAACCTTCCCATTCAACTAAATGTAATTTTACAGTTCCAACTGGAATTTTTGCTCTAACAAGAATTGGAATTCTATTTTCATCGTTTGTTACCCAAAAATTTAAGTCGCTGTCATTTTCAAAGTATCGACCTTTTTGCATTATTGGAACGAATTTTTTACAGTTAAACTTTCCTTTTCTAATGTGAATAACTTCATCACCTACAAATTTTATTTTTAAAGGCCAAATTTCGTCATCCATAAAACATTTGAATTCGATAATATCTCCTCTTTTCATGTTTTTGAAATCCAACGTTCTAGCATAATAAAAAGCAGAAACCATGTCTTGAATTCCCATAGGGATTTTAAATTCCTTTCCTTCACCGTTATCGACTTTGTAACTATCGTGTTTAAAAGTATAATCTTGATTGACTTTATAGCCACCTTCATCAACTCGTCTCACAAATTGCCACGGAAATATTCCTTTTTTGTCAACATAACTTTCGTAAACATCATTTACTTTGTAAAAAGCATTGAATCCGCCTAAAGTCCTTCCTGTTCCTTTTAAATGTATCATTTCACGACCGTTCGTTTTTTTGGATGTACTTTTAACTTCCATCACAGCTTCTCCTGCATCAACGAAACCATAAGTTACTCGATAACGCAATTTTTCACCCACTTGAAAAGAAGTGTTCGTAACGCTTGGTAAAGAAATACTGTCCGAACTAATTAGTCCTAAACCTAAGAATATAAGACTAAGAAATAATAAATTTGTTTTCATGATATACTTTTTTGTTGTTAACAATTTACAGTAATCACTGACAAACAAATTGCATGCCAAAGGATTTTATTTAATCCAAATTTTATTTGTGGTGTTACCGTGACAATTATTACATTGTCCAGAAGTTAAAGGTGATAACATGTGAAAAGAACTTGTACTTCCGGTCACAGAAGGATACAAACCATTTCCGAACTTGATATTTTCTGTTGTGTAAAAATTCCCTTTAGCATCAACTTCAATTGTATTTTGAACTGTGCCAGTGCCATTGGTGCCTGTATACAACTCAATGATTGCATTTGGATAAGTATTTACTTTTAAACTGTCGTAAACGGTTCCAGCGACAGTAAAACGTCCTTCTCCTTCACCACCTTTCACGTGACAAGACATACAATTTTGACCTTCATTGTGACTTTCGTTGGAATTGTGTTTACTAATGTTTGTTACATTTTTACCACACGATTGAAGGAATAAAAGAGTAATTATTGAGAAATAAATATTTTTTTTCATGATTTCTTTTTTTTAACAAATTTAACGTTTTTTTACCCCATTTTTACTATGTATTCATAATTTAATTTGATTCTAAATAATAAACCAGCTGCTAATTTTTTTAGGATTAAAAATATGACTAATAAAAAATATTTTTTTTGCTTACATTTGTACAAGAATTCTTCATAATGAAAAAAATATATAAATTTTTATTAAATAAATTACCTAGACCTTTATTAATTCGCCTAAGTTATATTTTTAAATTTTTCGCCCCCTTATTATATAAGGGAAATAAAGTAGAATGTCCTGTTTGTGAGCGAAAATTTAGTAAATTTTTATCTTATGGCTCAGATGTTGCTCACCGAGAAAATGTTTTATGCCCTTATGATTTAACATTAGAAAGACACAGATTAATGTGGCTTTACCTAAAAAATGAATCTGATTTCTTTACAAAAAAGTTAGAAGTTCTTCACATCGCGCCAGAACAGTGTTTTTACACAAAATTTAAAAAGCAGAAAAACTTAACTTATTTAACGGGAGATTTGGTTTCGCCTTTGGCAGATATTCGATTTGATTTACATCTTATCCCCTTGGAAGATAATCGTTTTGATGTTGTTTTTTGCAATCATGTTTTGGAACATGTTGACGATGCAATGCAATGCATGAAAGAATTATTCAGAGTTTTAAAGCCTGGAGGCTGGGGCATTATGCAAGTTCCACAGGATTTTGATCGCTTTGAGACTTATGAAGATAAATCAATTACTTCTCCAGTAGAAAGGGAAAAACATTTCTGGCAAAAGGATCATGTCCGTTTATTCGGAATGGATTACCCAAAATGGCTAGAAAAAGCTGGTTTTGAGGTTCAAGAATACAATCCTACACTAAAATTTAGTTCTGAATTTATAGAGAAAAAAAGGCTTATTCCAAGAGAAATTTTGTACATTGCAAGAAAATTATAATTTCAAAAAATATGAAAAAAATCTACTTTTTAGCATTGATTTTTACTACACATTTTGCTTTTAATCAAACGCAAGTTAATTTACATTTCTCTCCAAAAGTTGAAAGTTTAAACTTTAACTTGGGTGATACGGTAAATATCAATGGAAAAAAAGCATCAATTAATTATTTCAATTATTATATTTCTAATCTACACATTATTTACAATGGGGGACAAGATCTAGATTTAAGCGATAGCGTTTTTTTAGTAAAACACCAAAATCATAGTTTAGATTTGGGCATGTTAAATGTTTCAAATATTGAAAAAATCGCTTTTGGAGTTGGAGTTCCACAAGATTTAAATCACTTAGATATTTCCACATATCCTGAAAATCACCCTTTGAGTTTTCAAGATCCGTCAATGCATTGGGGTTGGACGAGTGGCTATACGCATATGATTGTTGGTGGAAATGCTGATTCAAATTTAGATGAAAATCCAGATGCGTATTTTGAAATACACAATATCGGTGATGGAAATTATTATTTAGTGGAAGTTGTTTGCAACGAAATCAATACAAATTCTAATCAAAAAGACATTTACATTAATTGCAATTTGGATACGTGGTTGGGTTTGACAGATTTGGGTACAGTTGGAATCAAGCACGGTGAAACTGGAACAAATTTTTTAGTGATGAAAAATTTAACTTTAAGACCAGTTTTTTCTTTTCCTGCAAATGCAAGTTTAGAAACAATTTCAGATTTTACAGGGAAAGTCTATGCCTCAAAAGAAAATTTAGAAACAAAAATTACTTGGAAAGATATTACTTCTTTAGATATTTTTTCTTTAATAGATTCCAATGGTAAATTGATTAAAGAAGAAAAAGTAAAAAACAATTCAGATTCAATTATTTTAGCTAATTTTAATAATGGAATTTACTTTATGAATTTTTATTCCAAAGAAGGAAAATTATTAAATCAACTGAAAGTTATTTTGTAAACCTGAAAATGTCTGGGAATTTAAAAAAATATTATCTTTTTTTTACATTTTTACTTGTTTCTTTTTTGTTTTTCAAGTGTAAATCTTCTAAAAATACTTTAACATTAACTTTCGATAAGATTAATTATCCTATTGATAATCAATTCAATGAACAGAAAATTGAATTGGGTGAAAAATTGTTTTTTGACAAACGCTTATCATTAGATGAAACAGTTTCATGTGCAACTTGCCATAAACCTGGATTAGCATTTACAGACGGACTTGCAGTAAGCGATGGAGTTTTAGGAAGGAAAACAACTCGAAATTCGTCAAGTATTTTGAATGCTGCTTTTCTTCCCAAAGTAATGTTTGATGGTGAAGTTGCAACTTTGGAAATGCAAGCCATTGTTCCAATTCAAGAACATACTGAAATGGCGATGAAAATGAAGGATTTAATTGAAAAATTAAGAAAAATCCCTGAATATCAAGATGCTGCTAAAAAAATATTCAACAGAGATTTTGATCCTTTTGTTTTAACTAGAAGCATTGCAGCTTATGAAAGAACCTTAATTTCTGACAATTCAAATTTCGACAAATATTATTATCAAAAAAGAAAATTCGCTTTATCCAAAAATGCAAGAGCAGGATTTAAGGTGTTTTCAGAAAAATTATATTGTACAAAATGTCATTCTTTGCCTTATTTCACAACATTTAAAATTGAAAATAATGGTTACACAGAACTTAATTCTGAAGATTTGGGTCGATTTAGAATTCATTCTGATTCAAATGATATTGGAAAATTTAAAGTCCCAAGTTTGAGAAATGTTTCTGCTACTGCTCCATACATGCATGACGGAAGGTTTGAAACTTTGTCTGAAGTGATTGATTTTTATGCTAATGGAGGAAGAAATGTATACAATCAAAGTGAAATTATTAAAAAATTTACACTTACGAAAAAAGAAAAATCTCAGCTGATTGAATTTTTAGAAAATTTGGAAGACTTTTAATCCGCGAAGGCGGAGATAAAAGACTAAAGACAAGGACACATAATTTAATTTGGCTTTTGAATTTAAGTTACTAAAATTAAAACCTAAAAGTTAATTTATAATCCTTTATAAATCAAGTATTTAGCCTTAATTTTTGCAGTTTAAAGTCTACTCAAAAAGGTAAAACTTTCAAATCTTCTTTTGTTCTTAAATATTGCTGAATTATTGTTTTTGCGTCTTTGTTTTCAATTTGGATATCAATAAATTTTTCCCAATACATGTGTTTTTTCTTCACTGCATGAAATGGAATTACGCCATAACCGCGATAAGTTCCGTTTTGAACTAAAATGGCAATCTTCTCATTTTTTTGAAGTCCATTTTCAATAATATAAAAATTTTGATGCTCAAAAGATAATTTTTCAATTAATAAATTTACACGAACATTATAATTTTCTGCAGCTTCTTTTTCAATACAAGCTCCAAAACATTGTTTTACCTGAAATCCAAAACAAGAAGTTTTAGTCTGATATAGATTGCAATATTTTTGACACAAAGTAAATTCTTTGCATTTTTCAGTTAGAAATTTAGTTGCTTCAATTTTTGATGAAAAAGTTGCTAAAGGCAAATCAATCTTTTTTTCGATTTTGTCTATATAAAATTGCAAATAACCACTTTCATTTTCAAAAAGAAAAATTCCATAAGGAAAAAGCTCTTTTCTTAAACGACGGTTATAAATTGGCTTATGTTTTTTAATTAAATCTGATTCTAACAATAAAGCAACTAATTCTGAACCAGTAAGTTCAAATTCAATGTTGTGAATTTCTTTTTGCATTTCAACTCCTTTTTTTGTGGAGTTATTTTTCAAATGCTGATCGACACGCGTTTTAATATGTTTACTTTTTCCAATGTAAATTAATTGTTTTACATCGTTGTAAAATTTATAAATTCCTGTTTTATTTGGAATTGTTTCCAGAAACTCTAAATCTAAATTTGGATGAAGAATTTTTGGATTTATGTCTTGCTGTATGAATTTTTGCAGATTTTTCTCACACTTTTCCTGTAAAAGATGAAAAATATATGTTGTAGCCAAAGCATCTCCACCAGCTCGGTGCCGACCTTGAACTTCAATATTTAAACTTCTTGCTAATTTACCTAAACTATAAGAATCATGTCCTGGAATGATAAAACGAGAAGCTCGAACTGTACATAAATGAGGCATTCTGAAATCAAAGCCCAAACTTTTAAATTCATTTCTGATGATTGAATAATCGAAACTAACATTGTGAGCAACAAAAATACAACCTTCTGTAAATTCAATTATTTTTTTAGCAACTTCGTAAAATTTTGGTTCATTCTCAACCATTTTATCTGAAATTCCGGTTAATCGAACAACAAATTCGTCAATTTTTCTTTCTGGATTGAGTAGGGTAGAATACTCATCTAAAATTACCTTGCCGTCGGTTTTGTACATAGCAATCTCCGTAATCTTACTCGATTTTGGAGTTCCACCAGTTGTTTCAATATCAACTATAACGTAATTCATTGTTCAAATTTACATGAAATTTGAGGATATTAGCATATTTTATGAAAAAATAAGTTTTCTATTTAAACCTTTTTTTATTATGTTTATCAAAGCTTTAAATCTCTTAAAAATTAGAAACTATGAAAAAAGTCATTTTATTTGTTGCGTTGATTTTTACTTTGATTGCATTAGATGCATGTAAAAAAGAAAGCACAAAAGAAGAAGAAACCTACGACAACAGCTCTGCTCCAAAAAGCAATGCAATTATCGAAAATGCGTATGATGATATGACAAATATGACTGATCAAGCGATTAATGGAAGTTTAGTTTATTACAAAAGTCCAAAAGTAACCTTCTTTTATCCAGAAAAAGGAAATGAAGTTTATTCCTTAGAAAAGGACGCTTGCAATGTTATTGTGACTGTTGATACAACAAGTTCAACAAAATCAATTACAATTGATTGGGGGTCAGCAAACTGTGATTGTAATGACCAAAAACAAAGAAGAGGAAAAATTGTCACAACTTTTACAGGGAAATATCGTGATGCGGGAACAGTAATTACTCATACTCCGATAGATTATTATGTGAATGACAACAAAATTGAGGGTTCAAAAACAGTTACAAATATGGGCTTAAATACAAGCAATCAGTCCTATTTTAACATTTCAGTAAATGGAAGTATTACGATGACAAGCGGCGATGT
>CANLGD010000106.1 GCA_947490145.1 Flavobacteriia bacterium | reverse complement strand
TAAAAAACGAAGAAAATAGTTATTATTTTAATAGTATTTTCGGGGTGTAGCGTAGCCCGGTATCGCGCCTGCTTTGGGAGCAGGAGGCCGTCAGTTCGAATCTGGCCACCCCGACTTAGGGGATGAGAAATCATCCTCTTTTTTTTTTTTGATAATTTTTCAGGCCCCGTAGCTCAGCTGGATAGAGCAACTGCCTTCTAAGCAGTAGGTCACACGTTCGAATCGTGTCGGGGTCACAAAATAGAAAGTCAGTCTTTTGTTTATCAAATGATTGACTTTTTTGTTTTCCGACATTTGTCCGACAAAAGTTAAAAGGCATAAAAAAAGCCACTTATTACGGTGGCTCAAATTATTTTTGAATTTTAAAGATTATTATTTGTATAATTCTTTCATTTCCTTTTCAACTTCTTCTGACCTTTCAGTATCGATATACTTTTGAATTTCTTTTGTAACACTTTTGTATGTTTCATTTTCTTTTTGAAAATAACAAGTCTTCATTCCGGTTTTTTCAATTCCAAATGAATTTTTTCCAGTAAATGAAACTAAAATTATAAAAGTTTCTTTAGTTGGTTTATAATCGTAATTTGTTTTTGTGTCTTTTTCACCCCAAATATCAAAAAAAACTGATTGTGGTTCATACGTTAAATAATTTTCACATTCAAAGGTTGCAATAGATGAAGCCATTTTTGCCATAATTACAAATTCATCATAATCAAACTCATTAAATTTTAAACCTAAAGTTGATACTTCTTTCGGTTCTCCTTTTCCATTTTTAAGTTCAATTTTTGTTCTATCATTACAAGAACTAACTGCTAAAACTAACAATACTGCATTAATAATCTTTTTCATAATTTCGGTTTTTAAATTTATATTTATGCAATAGTACAAATTATAACCGATATATCAGTTGTTGTTATTTCTTTAAAAACCGTTATTTGGCTTTGTGAATGAAAAAACAAATGAAAATTTAATTGAATTAGGTTCAAACATTAAGAAACATCGAATTTTAAAGGGTTTGACACAATTAGAATTATCAACTGATTCAGGAATACCAATTTCTCAAATTAGTGCAATTGAATTAGGAAAACTTAACACTACAATTAAAACACTAACAAAAATTTCGACTGCCTTAGATTTAAAAGTAAAAGACATTATTACTTTTTAAATCTAACATTCTTTTTCTAAATCATTTCTATTTTTGTTTAAATAACAAAGCAGCGAAGGATTTCCTAATCCTTTCGCAAATAAATTTTTTATCTAAGAGATATCTTCTATATTTATATAGACATCAAAATTTTTATATTAACTTTATTTTATGAAAACTGGTCAAAAACTTAGTATTAAAGAAGATAAATCTTATTACATGACAATGACTGTTGTGAATTGGGTTGATGTTTTTACTCGAAAAAATCACAGAGACGTAATCATTAACGCTCTAAATTACTGCCAAAAAGAAAAAGGATTGGTAGTTTTTGCTTACGTAATTATGAGCAATCACATTCACATGATTGCAAATACTAAAGAAGGGTTTTTGCTAAAAGATGCGATTAGAGATTTTAAACAATTTACATCTAAGAAAATTTTGTTTCAGATTCAAAATGAACCTGAAAGTAGAAGAGAATGGATGTTGAGACTTTTCAGCGAAGAGGCAAATGAAAGTGCAAAACACACTACCTACAAATTTTGGCAAGCTGGAAATCATGCTATTGAGCTTTTTTCTGAACATTTTGTGTGGGAAAAGTTAAATTACATTCACAATAATCCTGTGACAGCTGGACTTGTTAAACAAGCTCATGAATGGGTTTATTCGTCTGCTTCAAATTATCAAGATATGGAAAGCGTTTTGGCGGTGCATATTTTACCGCAAAGGATGATTACTTTTTGAGAAAAAATGTTATTTTTGTGTAGGGAATGCTTGTTAGAATTTATGGAAGATAAAAGATTAGCGGGCGAATGGAGTGGGAACTCCATCGCAGCTGGATAGTTTTCAACAGTTTCATGATTTGTTTTCTTTTATCGGTAATTTAGTAGAAACCAATAGCAGTATGGAAAAGAAAAGCCCGCAATTCAGTATATCCACCAATGATAATGTAGATGAGCAATTTAGGATCATTATTGAAAGTATTCATAAGAATATGCCTGACCCTGAAATAATGAAAAGTCTTCATGAAAAATTAGTAAACAGAGTAATTCCAACAATATCTTACAATGAATCACATGAAGGCTTAATATTGTACAGAATAACTAAGATTAAAGGATTTAACGATTTTAATCCTAAAACAAAATCACACTATTCTTATCCACCCGAAGAATATTGCAAACGTCAAAGAGTCAATCTCCCTAGGCATCCTGTTATGTATACCTCAATTTATCCTACGACTGCATTGGCAGAAATGAAAGGAAGTATTGAGGTGGGGGAAAAATTTTATATATCTCAGTGGAAGTTAAATTTTAAGGAACGCTTAGTGTTTCATGATTTAACGCTTAATAGCCAAGCAAAATTGGAAGGTCATATTTTGCATGACTATATTGAGCCACTTGCGACCGGATTAAGAAATATAATTTCAAAAGTACCCCAACAATTTTCTGAAGGGTTAAATTATCCCGTGGAAAAATTGGGAGATCTATTTACAACCCCAAATGAGGACTACTATCATATTACTTCTGCATACTCCCATCTGATGCTTTATAATATGCGGAAAATAGGTGTCAAATTTGATGCAATAACATATCCATCAGTTCAAGATAATAGCAGTCTAAATATAGCTTTTCATCCAACTGTGGCAGATAGTGATTTGATGCAATTAGAACAGGTTTTTGAGGTGACAATGGTTGAAAATACTTTGTCAGATGAAAATGGTGGTGTAAAAATTAATATTCATAAAAGAGGAATTTTTGGGGATCAAATTTTTATTAGATGGGAAGCACCATTTGTTAAAATTACTAACATATTTTTTGAAGGTCTTAAAATAAAAACATTTAATGGGGAACACTTGAATGGCATAGAAGCTGCAAATCTTTACATTAATAATTCTAAAGCCACAGTCAAGGATTATGTCAAAGCAATCATTAATGCTCCTGAATTTATAAATAACTTGCCAAATGAACGTGGTAATGATGAGCCGTCAGAACCTCTTTCTATTGATGTAAAACATTATCAATATGAATTTGTGCAAGTGCTTAAACACGGAATCAAAGTGCAGACAAGTAAAGGATTAAATTGTATTGAAGAGCTATCGATTCCGTTAAAGTGGATTAAAGAGTATCAAGAATCTAAATGAGAAGTTGCAGTAAATTGTTGAAAACAATTTTGAGAATTAGATCTGAATTTATCCTTAATTACAAGTGAAGTTTTGTTTAATATTTGGAAGGGATTTAAAGAGGCGAAACATAAAGTTTTTCCAGTTAATCTTTTAATGAGAGACGCTTTAATAAGTGATGAAAAAATTCTCAAGGCTCTTAAAGTAAAATAGGATTTTTTTTAATTCTTCCCTTCAATTATTTCTCTCTTAAAATTTTGTCATCTTATTAGATTTTCACAATCAACATGTGAAACCTACAACTTTCTAAACATTTTCTGTAAGAATCTTTGCTACTTCAAAAAGTATCTTTGTGAGCAATAGTTTAACTAGCTTTCAAACTTACAATGGAGAATTTTACTGTAAAAATTAATTCAATTGATAATTTAACACATGATGTGTTACGCTTTAGGACAAACAAGCCTTTGGGCTTTGATTTCATTTCTGGACAGGCGACCAACATTTCCATTAATTCACCAAAGTGGATAAAAGAAGAAAGACCCTTTACTTTTACCTGTTTGCCAGCAAATGATTATTTGGAATTTTCGATAAAAACCTATCCGAAACACAAAGGAGTTACAAACGAACTTTTGAAATTAAAACCCAATGATGAATTGATTTTACATGAAGTTTTCGGGGCAATTGGCTATAAAGGTAAAGGCGTTTTTATCTGCGGTGGTGCTGGTGTAACTCCCTTTATTTCAATTTTTAGAAGTTTGAAAGCTAAAAAAGAATTAGAAGATAATGTCTTAATTTTTGCAAACAAAACAAAGTTCGATATCATTCTTGAAGAAGAATTTAAGTTAATGCTTGGAGATTCATTTGTCAATATTTTAGCTGAAGAGAAACTTAAAAATTACCACTACGGATTAATTACAGTAGAATTTCTGAAGTCAATCGTGGCAAATTTTGATCAGTATTTTTACATCTGTGGTCCGCCTCCAATGATAAAATCAGTTGAAAGTCAAATAAAAAGTTTAGGTGTTCAAAATGAGCAAATAATACAAGAAACATTTTAAAATTAAATACCATGAAAAAAGAAACAAAAGGCTGTAATTTAATGATAAACCTTAATAACTTTGATTTATCTTACGATGATATTGGTGAGGGAAGTGTCCCAATTATCTTCTTACATGGTTATCCTTTCGATAAATCAATGTGGGAAAACCAAATTGAGTATTTAAAAGCATCCAATCGTTTGCTTGCATGCGACATCAGAGGATTTGGAAAATCTAAGGACGAAAAATCGTCTTTGAGTATTGACTTATTTGGGGATGATTTAATAGCGTTTATGGATAAGTTAGCTATAAATAAAGCAATTATTTGTGGCTTGTCTATGGGTGGTTTTATTGCACTAAATGCACAAAAAAAATCTCCAGATCGTTTTGAGTCATTGATTTTATGCGATACACAATGTATTGCTGATACAGATGAAGTTAAAGAAGAACGCCGAAAAATCATTGAAGAAATTAAAGTTGATGGTGTGAAAAAATTTAATGAAGGCTTTATTAAAAGTGTTTTTAATCAAGATTCTTTAACTGAGAAAAAAGAATTGGTCGAAGAGTTAAGAACTGTTGTTTTTGCTAATTCTGAACACATTATCATTGAAGGATTAAAAGTACTTGCTGAACGTTCAGAAACGTGTTCAACTTTGAGCGATATTAGTGTTACCACATTAATAATTTGCGGAAGACAAGATGAGGTAACTCCGTTATCTGAATCAGAATTTATGCATAAAAACATAAAAGGTTCAACTTTAAAAATAATTGAAAATGCGGGACATGTATCAAATCTTGAACATCCAAAAGAATTTAATCAACATTTACAGGATTTTTTGGACACATTAAAAAAATAGCACTATTCAAGAATAACTTTTAAGCAATTTTTTTCTAAGGCTTTATTCATTTTTGGATAAAGCCTTTTTAATTGGAATTAAATCTAAAATGTTGTGTTCAAAATTTTGCGTGAAATAAAATATCTTCTATCTTCATCATTTTTTTTAATTTTGTAATCAACCAAAAATTAAAAAATGATTTCTCCATTTAACGACGAATATTTTATGAAGCAGGCATTTCAGCAAGCGATGATTGCATTTGAAAAGGATGAAATCCCTGTTAACGCTGTGATTGTTGCAAATAATTAAATTAACACAAGAGCCCACATTGTAACTAAATAATCAATTTAATCATAACGGCGAAATCGAACAAGTTAGCTAATATTAAAAAAAAGTTGTAAATTTGGTATTGTAAGTGGTATAAAATGAAAACAAATTCTAAAAAAATTCAGGTATTTACTTCATTTGAAGATGAAAAAAAGTTTGAAGCTAAAAAACAAGCTTTTTTGACTTATAGCGAACGCTTATCGCAGTTGGAGATTTTACGAAAAATGATTTACAAAGAATTTTTGCTTCCAGATGGAACTTGGAAACCTTTGGTTAAAAAAATCACTATTACAAAATCATGAATTTAGCTGAAAATTTTGAGGAGATATTAAAAGCTTTTAATCGTTTTCAAGTAGATTACATTATTGTAGGCGGTTACGCTGTTATTTTTCATGGTTACGGTAGAACAACTGGAGATTTAGATATTTGGGTAAAGCCTACTGATGAAAACAAAGCAAGAATCGTAAAAGCTTTTGCGGACATGGATTACGATACTGATGGACTTAATCAAATAAAAAATTTAGATTTTACAAAAGCCTTTTGTTTTAAAGTTGGAGAAGAATTATTTGTTGTTGACGTTTTAAATTTTATTTCAGGTTTAAAATACGATGAAGCAAAAAAGCAGATAATTCAGTTTAAATATAGCCCAGATTTAATTGTCAATTTCATCCATTTACAGGATTTAGTGAAAAATAAAATGTCAACTGGAAGATTAAAAGATTTGGCTGATGTTGAAGAATTACAAAAAATTCATCTTTTTCAAAAAGAAAATTCTTTGTTAAAAAAAATCAAAACACTTTTCAATAAAAAGTAATTTTTAAAAATGAAAATACTAGACAAAGCTGAAAAGCGCCAATTTTGAAAGCTTAAAAGCAATCAAAAACATATTGTTTTACTGAACTATAAATAAATCTTCCTCACTTTCCATCATTTTTTTTAATTTTGTAATCAACCAAAAATAAAAAAATGATTTCTCCTTTCAACGACGAATATTTTATGAAGCAGGCATTTCAGCAAGCGATGATTGCTTTTGAAATGGATGAAATTCCTGTTGGAGCAGTGATTG
>CANLGD010000105.1 GCA_947490145.1 Flavobacteriia bacterium | reverse complement strand
AAAAAATTGTGGTGGATAATCACAACACCAGCAATGATTTTAACCGTTTTATTTGGAACATTGATGTTTTATATGAATCCAGGATTATTAAATCAACCTTGGATGCAAATAAAGATTGTTTTTGTTAGTTTATTGCTTGTTTACCATTTCATTTGCCAGAAAATAATGCAAGACTTTAAAGTTGATAAAATCAATTGGAATTCGATGGCTTTGAGACTTTGGAATGAATTAGCAACCGTGTTTTTAGTTGCTATTGTATTCATCGTAACTTTAAAAACATCATTTGATTGGATAAAAGGATTACTTGGTTTCTTTCTTGTTGCAGTAGTTTTAATGATTGCCGTTAAACTTTATAAGAAATTAAGAACGAAAAGCAATGTAAATCGAGATTCAGAATTCACAAATTAATGGAAAGTAATCTAATTAGTGCAATTTTAGAGAACAATATTTTACTTGTACAAAAGCAAATTGCCAAAGATTTTTCACCTTATTGTTCAGATTTCCCAAAAGATTTTGAATCTGAAATTTATTCTATTGAATCAATTTTGAGTCAAGTAAAACTAAAATTAGTTGAAATAATGGAAGTTAGTGAGCAAAAAACCTTAAAACTTCTTTATACAATTGATGTCGCCGAAAAACGTTTTTTAGAAACTACAATTAAAAAAGATGTGCTTTCAAATTTAGCTGAAGAAATACTAAAACGTGAAGCACAGAAGATTTATTACAGGATAAAATTTTCTTGAAGAAACAGGCTGAAATAGAAGTCATTTGAAATAAAAAGCTATACTAAAATCTACAATGACAATTGAGAACGTTATTGTTCGAATACTTACGTTTTATGAGCTGGGTTTAGCTTATAAATCTGCGATAAATTCTAGATAATAGCAAAATCAAAAAGGGGATTATCATGTACACAAAAAATTCATAGTGACCATAAAAGCCCCAAATTCCAACAAAGCCATTTACATTTTCGCCATAAATTTCAAATATAAAATTATGAAAGGGCCAAAAATTTTCTTTTTCAATGTATGGAGAACTGGATTCGAACATATAATTTTTTATTGTTTCAGTACGACCGTTGATGTCTGTAGTATGTGCTTCTTCTTCAGAATATTGAGGTGTAAACAAAAAGTATTCAAACGAATTTTCATCAGTTTTAAAACTTGGAGTAATTGCAAGTATAAATGTCAAATATGCACAAATGTGAAAAATTGACCAAAATAATAAGAATTTTTTAAATTTTTTAGATAGATTCATCGTTTTTTGTTTTGCTTGTTTTTTTTTCAATTTCTTCTTTTTTCTTTAGCTCTAGAATAACTTTTACATCTTCCATATGACGTGTACCACAGGCAAAGATTATATCATCCCTAGTGAAGGAAGTGTAATTACTTTGATTTAATAAATTTACAATTTCAAGATTCACAACTTCTTGAAAATATATTTTTTCTAAATTCTTAAAAGTCTTAAATTCAATATTAATATATTTTGCAGTTATATCTGTGTAAAAAATATTACATTCTTCAACACAAAATATTATCATGTCTATGACTTGAATAACTCTCGCTGAGTCAATCAATGGTATGTCGTTAATTTTCATGGTTTAAGTTATTTAATAAACCAAGCAATTGTAACAGACAATCATCAAATTCAATTTTTGCTTTCACAGATTCCTTATTTATAATGAAACTCTCTAATAATTTCAACTTGATAAAAAACAATTCTTTATGATCATTATCACTTATTAATTCACTTATAAAATTTTCAATTTTTGAAATTACTGAAATATCCCATTTTGAATAAAATTCAGTTTTGATATATGTAAGTTTTTTGATTTTTTCTTCCATAATTTAAAATTTAACTTCAACTAGACTTAGATTTGCGTACAACATTATTCTTTTGGTTTCTTTACCATTTGATACTAAAATCACTTTACCCTCATAAGTGTTTTTGTCTAATTCTAATGGAGTAGAGCCTAATTTTGTAAATGAAGAAGATAAAACGAATGCACTTATACAATTTGTTGTAATTTGAAATTTCGGTGTATTATAAGTTTTTAAATTCTGAGCAACGGATAAATGTTTAGAATTTTCAAAGTACAATGATGGTTTTGGAATATCTAAATTGGTGCCGTTGCAAACAGCTTTTAATGTTGAAACATAAAAATTTAATGAAGGTGAATTTATTTTAATCAATCTATTAAATAAAGTTGACTGAATTGGTTTTAAAAAATCTTGAATTGTGAACAAAAAATTATCTAAGTTATTAAACCCTCCCTGCATCACCTCTTTCCATAAAGTTTTATCATATTGCAAGGCTTCTAGAGCAGTATTCATAACCCAAAAAGAAAATCTATCCATTTCAGCATTAAAATCTTTGGCTGTTCTTTTAGGATGTTGGAATTCACTACGACCTTTTTCAATTGAATTTTTATTAGCTAATTCTGGAACATACATTCCATCAAAATCAATTAATTTTATTTGAAAATTAAATGGGGTTCCAATAATTATAATATTTCCACTCTGTAAATCACCATGGCCAATTTTGTTTAATTCTAAACTTTCTGAAAGTTCAACTAATTTTATTTGTAAAGTTCTTAAAACATTGTTGTTAGATAAGTTCTGCGTTACAAATTCATTTATCAAAAGTCCATTAACCCAATCCATTTTCAAAACAGGAAAGGATTTGTTATTTATATTTATCTCATTTTCAATTAAAACACATTCAGTTTTCCATGATGCATTAATGTTTTTCAGATGACTACAAATGATTTTATATCTGGAAATCGTATCATCTTGTGTAGAAAGAAAACATCTAATTGCGCATAGCTTATTGTCTATTGAGCCTTTGAAAACAACTGCAAAAGCACCTGAACCGAATAAATAATATTTAAAAGGAACATTTCTTGATGGAAGCAAATTTATTCTATTTAAAGTATTAAATGAAGCGCTTCCCTTTTCTAAAACATTCAAATTATACTGACCAATTGTAGGGAAATTATTTGACATCTTTTTTTGTTGTTTTATTCAGTAAATATTTCTCCCATTCTATTTTTGAATCCTTTCCCCAAACTCCATCAATATTAATTTTATAACCTGCATTTTTCAATATTGACTGGCGATTTACAATTTCTGATTTTTGAAGTTGTATTTCTTCTCTATTAACTGTCGTTGAATAAAAACTAAAACAAACATTAATAATGATGAGACTTATTGCTAATAATAACAGTTGTTCGTGTAATTTTTGTTTTCTTTTAACTTGATAAAAATCGTTCGCAACACCATTAAATTGGTTACTTATTTCTTTCATTTCTAAATTGTTAAATGTGTTTTCTTTTTCTATAATTTTGTTGATAGTTGGAATAAAAACCTCCTCTTTTTCTTTTGGAAAATAAAAACCCATTGGTGGCTCAAGTATATTGATTTTTTTTTGTTCTTTTAAATCAAATATTATGGCTGAAATATCATCTTCCTCAAGTACTTTTCTTTCCCAATGATTTAGACAAAAATTATGTAATTGTTCAAAAGTTTTTAGTTCAATAATTTGTTTTAAAATAGAAGGCGTTTTTAGAATTAAACGGCTAAGTGCATCTGTTACCAAGATAATTACATCGTCATCTTTCAAATAAATAGTCTTATTAAAGAAATAAGTTTCATCAATCTTACTTTGAAACAAATATTCTGTATTCAAAAAATAGTTATTCGAATCCAACCCATCAATATCATTAAACGGAAATGATGAAAACTCGTTTTGACCATTCAAAATAAAAAGATTAGAGTCACCACACGAAATAAAATCAAATGAGTTTTCGTTCTTAAATTGTAAACCTGCAAAAGTTGCTGTTCCACCCTTAGCTCTCTTTTCTTTCTGGACAGCAGCAATAGCAGGATTTGAACTTACTTCAAATTCAAAATCATTATATTCAGAAACTTTAAATGTAAAATTATCTATCAATTCATTTGAATTAAAAGTTGGATTATCAACAAATTGTTTAGTAATAATTTCTGCCCAAATATTCGAGTTAAAACTTTGTGTTGTTCCATCAGATAAAGCAAAAGCTCTATTAAATGTGTTTATACTAATTTTGTCTTCAATGAATTTAAACTCATAAGATGATCTTTTGTGTATTTGTAATACTGTAACTTCCATTATTGTGGTGTTCCAATATTTAAAAAATTGATTAAATCTGTGGCATTTCCATTAAAAACATACCCTTTCGAGTTTTGATTAATACTATATCCTTTATCACATCCAATTCTAATCATATTTTCGTTTAATTGAGTTGACATATCAAAAAGTAATTTTTCAAATTCATCTCCTGAATTAACATTACTGGGGAAAAGTAATTTTTCTCCCGACCTTGACGAGAGATGAATGTTTAAAATATTTATTGGACCATAATCAGTTCTCAATTGTTTTATTTGTTGAACCTCCTGTTTCAAATCATGATAATTTGCTCCACCGTCTGTCGCCTCACCATCAGTAATATTTATGATAATTGGAGGATGACAATTTTTGTGGTTTCCCCAATTTATCCACTCATTGCAAAGTCGTTTTGCGTTTTCAAATGCTTTAGTCATTGGAGTATTACTATTTGCATAAGGCATTATCCAAATTGGCTTATCATTTTCTTGCCCCAATGGAAAATCAAAAATATTTTTAATTGAAACAACCCAATTTCCTGCTAATTGACCCTCCCATCCAGAAGCTACGCTATTTGGTTTTTTACCATAACCAATTATCACAATTTCAAAGCGGTTCTTTATTTCACCATTTGCTGAAATACATCGTAAACCAATGTCATAAATAATGTCATTTATTGCATTTGCAACCTCTGTAGCCTTTGAGTGTGATGCATTACCAAATTTATCGGACATGGAAGAACTTTGGTCAATCAAATAAACAAGTAAACAAGGATTTGTGGAACTTATAGTAAGGTTTCTTATATCATGCATGTTTTTTAAATTTAGATTTTATAATATAGAAATTAAATAAAATTTAAATAATTTCGTTTTTGATTCTTAACTGGATTAATTTGCCCGCCATTATATCATCCAATATACTCATTCCAAATTTATTTTTTATTTTGTAATTTCAAAACGTTTTTCGAATGATCATATTGACTATTTAAAAATGGATTATATTTTGTTTTGGGATTAAAACTGTAAATAAAAATTAAAGCTAAAATTGGAAATATTAACCCAATAAAAAACCATAAAGTTACATCTCTATTTAATTTATTTGCCTTACTTCCACAAATCATTGCTCAAATTATCCACAACACTCTCAGTAATAGGCTAGTCAAAAAAAACAAGAAATCGTAGCCCATTTACTAACATTTAATTATATAAATTTCCTTCTTTATACCCATCACCCTCGTTTTTAGCAGCTTGAATATCGTTATTGCCACTGTTATTATGTCCACCAGCATATCCAAAACTAGAATTTTGTTTTTGAGATGCCGTATTCTGATTTGTTGGATTATTATTTTGACCACTTTGATATGAATGGTTTCCATTATTTGATACAATATTTTTCGGATTTTCACCATATTTATTTTTTCCTTTTATTCCACTGTAGATAAGCCAAACCGCTAGGCCACCAATTAGTAAAAATCCTATAAAAGCACCAATTAAACCTGCTCCACTTTCTTCTCCTGCCATTTGAATCATTGTAAAAAGACTAAATAACCCAATAATTGAACCACTAATAATTTTTGCTATTTGCATAATTTTAAATTTAATTTTGCCTTACTTCTTTTTCAGGAGTGTTCAGGTCACGTTTTCTCCCTTTTATAAGCAATTTAATTTTTCACATTATACTTTTTAGTCCAAAGCATAAATTGAATAAAAAGCATAACTTCCTCATCTTTAGCAATAAAAAAGCTATTTAAAGGAACGAATGGTTTCATTGTAATAGTTGGTTGCCTAAAACTGTGACGATTATTTACAACGAAACAATTAAGCTATTTTTTTTTAAAAATGTTATAAATAAAACCAATTACTAACACACTTCCAACTATTTCAATTAGAACTTGAATTGTATGCGACAATGAAGTATCATCTCCTGGTTCACTATAATCTGAAACGTCAACTCTTCCTCCTTGTGAAAATGCGGAGAAAGACAACATTAAAAATACTATTCTAAAAATAAAATTATGATTTTTCATTTACTCTAAAATTTTTGATTTTCAATCAAACGTATATCCTCTATTTTTTACTTTTGACATTACTTTTCGTACTTTTGCTTTTATGGAATCTCTTTTAATAATTTCAAGCTAACCAGTTCTTGTTGACCAATTTTCTGAAATCATTTCGGCAAAAAGCCCGCTTTATTCTTTTTGAACAGTTTTGCATATCGAAATCATCATTTGCTTATTCAATTTTAAAATATTTTTCTGGATACATTATTTAATATCAGATAAAGAGGAAGCTACATGAGCCTGAGACATTCCAAACAAAGGTAAAATTATACTTACTAAAATAATTATTTTTTTCATTCGTCTAGATTTTAATAATATTTGTGACAAAAAGAATTATTCAATTAATATTTGTTATTTTTTTAGTCTTTGACGCTATAA
>CANLGD010000104.1 GCA_947490145.1 Flavobacteriia bacterium | reverse complement strand
ATGAATTATTTTTGGGAAATGAGTGCAATTGAACCGCAAAAAGTACTGTCAGATTTGATTAAAATATTGCATTTAAGCCATGAAAATTCAAAGTATTCAAAATTCTATTTTTATAAAAAAGTAAATTAATTTTTTAATGAAAATTACTCACCGTAACATAATTCTATTTTTAACTGTTTGTCTGGTTTTTCTTTCCTTTTTACACTTAAATAATGGAAAAATTAACTTTGATTTCGGTTTAATTTTCAAAAGTATCTTCAATTTTAACGATTCAATTCAACAAGAAATAATTTTTCGAGAAATTCGCTTTCCAAGAACAATAATTGCTATTTTCGCTGGAACTGGCCTATCAATTGCTGGGGTGTTACTTCAAACTTTTTTCAATAATCCACTTGCTGGACCATCCGTTTTAGGAATTACTTCTGGATCAAGTTTGTTTGTGGCTCTTTCAGTTTTAAGCGGATTTGAATTATTTTCAACTGATTTAGGAATTACTTTTAGTGCTTTATTTGGAGCTTTTACCTTTAGTTTACTCATATTATTATTCTCCTATTTCGTAAAATCAGCCGTTTCTCTTCTCTTAATTGGAATGATGTTGGCCAGTTTTACAAGTGCAATCATTCAGATTTTACAATTAACAACACCTGCAAATCAACTAAAAGTTTTTACTTTATGGGGATTTGGATCTTTACAGCAAATTTCTTTTAACCAATTATTTTTTGTTTCTATCGTTTTTTTACTCGGAATTTCTCTTTTAACAATTCTTATCAAACCACTAAATTTATTGGTTTTAGGTGAAAAACAAGCACAGATTTTAGGAATAAATATTTCAAATTTTAAATTCGTAATCATCGGAGTTTCTTCTTTATTTGCTGGATTAATAACAGCATATTGTGGTCCTATTTCATTTATTGGTTTGGCCGTTCCAAATATTTGCAAACAACTTTTCAAAACCCAAAATCACTTAATTTTGATTCTTGGTTCGGCATTAATTGGTGCTTTACTCCTACTTATATGTGATTTAATTATTATGTATTTAGAACCAATCATGCTCATTCCTTTAAATGGAATAACTGCTTTAATTGGCTCACCAATAGTTGTTTGGATAATTCTTAAAAAGTTTTAAAATGAAAGAATTAATCACATTTGAAAACACAGAAATTGGTTTTAAAGAAACTTTGTTCACCATTCCAAAACTAAATTTAGAAAGGGGGAAATTATATTCACTTATTGGAAAAAATGCTGCTGGTAAATCTACTTTCTTTCAAAGTTTATTGGGAATAATTCCGTTTAAAAGCGGGAAAATAAACATTAATCAATTAGAAATGTCTTCAATTTCAGCACTTGAAAAGGCAAAATTAATCGCATTTGTTGCTTCAAAATTTGATGGAGTTCAACATTTATCTGGTTTAGAATATGTTTTGTTAGGTCGCTCGCCCTACACCAATTTCCTTGGAAAAACTTCAGAAAATGATTTAGAAATTGTAAAATCTATTTTCCAAAACTTTCAAATTACTCATTTAGAACAAAAAGAAACACTTAAGATGAGTGATGGCGAAAGACAAATATTGTCTATTGCAAAAGCCTTAGCACAGGAAAGTAAAGTCATTTTATTGGACGAACCAAGTGCTTTTTTAGATTATTCAAATAGAATTAAGGTCCTAAGTTTACTGAAACAAATAGCTTTCGAAAAAGATATATGTATCGTACAATCCTCACATGATTTGGAAATCTGTTTAGAATACTCAACTGATTTTTTGATAATTAACTCAAAAAACAGTGAATTGATTTTGACTGAAAATTCTAATTTAAAGAAAGAATTTTTAATTCAAATAGGGTTTTGAATCTTCCAAATTGAAAAAATACACAAAATAACTTTTGCGTATTCAATAATATATCGTAATATTGCAATATAATAATTTAAACATAAATATGGGAGCTTCAAAATCCGATTATTTTTCTGCAGAACAAAATGAAATGGCACAACTTATGAAAGCACTTGGACATCCAGCGAGAATTGCAATTGTTGAACATTTAGTAAAAATAAATTCTTGTGTTTGCACTGACATTGTTAACGAAATACCCCTATCTCAACCAACTATTTCTCAGCACCTTAAAGAACTTAAAAACGCTAAAATAATAAAAGGTACAATCGAAGGAAATTCAATTTGTTATTGCTTAAATCATGAAACATTAACAAAAATTGAATCATATATCAAACAAATAATTAAAACAGATCAAGAAAAAAAATCTTGCTGTTAACTCTTAAATCTAGAAATCATGAAATTAGCAGAAGTAAAAGAAATCTTAAAATCAAATTCAGAAGTAAATTTTGAATTACCAAATGGAACAATCATTCCGAATCATTTTCATGTAACTGAAATTGGATTAATTAGCAAAAACTTCATCGATTGCGGCGGAGTTATGCGAAATGAAGAAGTAATTAATTTTCAATTGTGGGAAGCTGGTGATTATGATCATCGTTTAGCACCTCAGAAATTTTTGAAAATAATTGAAATTTCTGAAAAGGCGTTTAATTTGCCAGATGTAGAAATTGAAGTTGAATATCAACAAGATACAATCGGTAAATTTGGACTCGATTTTAATGGAAAATCATTTGTTTTAACATCTAAGTTAACTGCATGTTTGGCGCAAGATTCTTGCGGAATTCCAAGTGAAAAATTAAAGGTTTCTCTAAGCGATTTATCAAAACAAGAAAAAAATTCTTGTGAGCCAGGTTCAGGATGTTGTTCTTAATAATTTTTTATGTTTTTTAAATTAGAAACTTATTGCAAAAATTTAATCAAGGACTTTGATTTAATTTCAGATGAAAGAAAAGAAATTTTAACAAAAATATCAAATTATATTCAAGAAAAAAAAGATGAAAAATTAGACATAAATTTAATTTACATTTGCACTCATAACTCAAGAAGAAGTCATTTTGGTCAAGTTTGGTCGGCTGTTGCTGCAGAATATTATGGAATAAAAAATGTTTTTTCTTTTTCTGGGGGAACGGAAGCAACATCTTTTAATAAAAATGCCATTCAAGCTTTACAATCAACTGGTTTTGACATTACTAAAAATGATGAAACTTCGAATCCGAAATATTCAGTCTTTTTTGATAAAACCAAATTTACCAACTGTTTTTCAAAAGTTTACGATGATAAATCTACTCCGAAAAATAATTTCGCAGCAATAATGACTTGTTCAGACGCTGAAGTAAATTGTCCATTCATTTCAGGGGCAGAACTAAGGATTGGAACAACATATAGCGATCCTAAAGAATATGATGAAACTGAATTTGAAGCTAAAAAATATTTGGAGCGATCCAATCAAATTGCCTTAGAAACATTTTTTTTATTTAGTTTAGTTAAATGACAATAAAATTTTTAGCTGAATTTATTGGTACTTTTCTATTGATTTTCCTGGGAACAGGAGCCATCATTATCAGTGAAAGTCAAAATGATTTGATTTCAAATTTTGAAATTTGCCTTATTTTTGCAGTCACAATTTTTGCAATGATTTATTTTTTTGGAAAAATATCAGGTGCACATCTCAATCCTGCGGTGAGTTTAAGCTTTTATTTTGCAAAAAAAATATCTAAAATAGAATTCTTCACCTTTTTAATTGCTCAAATTTTAGGTGGAATTCTAGCAAGTTTCTTCCTCTACAATTTATATTCAAATAATGAAAACTTAGGAGGAACTGCACCTAAATATGGGATTTTATTGGCCTTTATTTTGGAATTTATTTTGAGTTTTGTACTAATGTTTACAATTGTGTTAATCTCAAAATATTTTAAATCAAATTTACTTATTGCTTTTTTAATTTCTTTTGTGATTTTTCTAGAAGCCTACTTCTTTGGTTCAATCTCTGGAGCATCTATGAATCCTATTCGCTCATTAGCTCCTGCACTAATATCAGGAAAACTCGACTATATTTGGATTTACATCATTGCTCCTTCATTAGGAATGGTTTCAGTAATATTTATTACTAATAAAATTAAAAAACTAAAGTAATCTCAAATCCCAAAAATATGCTTCAGTTGAAACTATATTTACAAATTCTTCAAAATCAGAATGTTCAGTATTTATTACGACATTAAATTCTTGATTAATTACTGCCGAAGGTACTTTTAAGAATAAAGATCTTTTAGATAAAAACCAATCAGATCCAATTTTTTGAGTAATACTCAAATTTTGAAATTCGTACCATTTTTCTGGTAAGTCAACTAACTTAATTTCTTCAGAATTATACTTTTGGATTTCAATAATTAGGAATTTATACGAATTTTCAATAGAAACAGAACTTCTATGAACTATAAATTCTAAAGTTGATAAAGACCTGGAACTTCCCGCATAAATCACCATTTCTCCTCGTTTATTCCAACGATTTGCACAGCCAGAAGCTTCTAAATTATGAGAATAAATTTCTTTACATAAGCGAAAAACCTTCATTTTAAGAAATTAAACATTATCACCATATTCAATGGCAGTTAATCTTTCATCAACAAAGCGAATCCCTGAAATGGTATTCATAAAAGACTCTGGATTGGAATTATTAAAATAAAAATTTGGAGTGTGAAGCCATTTTTCAAAAGCTTTAGACGAACCAAAAACTGAAATACCATGTTTTGTGACTGACAAAATCATAAGAATATGCTCTTTAATATTTGCTTTTAATTTTTGTTGTGATGTTTTATATAATCTGAAGGTTTTAACACTTATATTGAGCCAATCAGACAATAAATCATCTGTAAAAGATGAAATTTGCTTAATAAAAGATAGGTATTTCCAATCAATTTCATTAGACTGCAAATAATATAAAACTGCTGGCTCATTCATCTGATCAGGAATATTATCCAAAATTAAATATTCTTTCATAAAATTTGTTTTTTACAAATATAATACTTTTACCTGTATCTACAAGTAATTTTACTTTTTATTTTTAATTTCTAAATAAATAAACTATTTTTATGATATTATTATGAAAGAAAACAATGCAAACGAGAATTTTGAAACTGCCTTTAGCAGCCCGATTCCTCTATTTGTAAAAATCAAAAATCTTATTTTTGGTGAAAATAATCCAGAATTAGTTTTCAAAATAACCATTTACATAAACTTAATTATTTGGTTGATATTTTTAATTTGGCATACTTTAAGTTATTTTGCCATTTCATTCAGAGATATAATTCTAGTGGAAAAGAAAATCAATGTTGAAATTTTAATCCTAAATAGAGGCTCAGAATTAGGTTATGATCCAAGTGTTTTTATGAATCGCTTATTAAACTTTCACAGTTTTAGTATATTTTTATGGCTCCTAATCTTTGTTGGAATTGCATTTATGTGGAGACAAAAATTAATTTTCAAATATTTTATTGGAATTCCCTTAATTCTATATTTAATATTAATGTTTTTTTACCTGGGATTTCCATACTACAAAGAGGACACAACTTTTTTTGATAAAACCATGTTTTTTATCTTTCTACTTAACACAGTATTTTACTATATTATGTTAAAAAACAAAAATTCGGATAAGGATTCAAACTTTTTTACAAGTGAGTAAAGAAAATAAAATCTAAAATTTTAAACAAATACTTAAGCAACTTTTAACATGGCAACTTTAGAATTCATAAATTTAGCTTTAGCATACTCTATTGTTAACTTAAATTCAGTTTCAGTTCCTGAGGGCAAATCATACATAGCGTCGGTTAAAATTGCTTCACAAATTGAACGTAAACCTCTAGCTCCAAGCTGAAATTCAATCGCTTTTTCAACTATAAAATCCAATACTTCTCCTTCGAAAGATAATTTTATTCCATCAATTTCGAATAATTTTAGATATTGTTTCACTAATGCATTTTTTGGTTCAGTTAAAATTCTTTTCAAACTTTTTGCATCCAAAGGCTCCAAATAAGTCAAAGATGGAAAACGACCAATCAATTCTGGAATTAAACCATAGGTTTTTATATCTGTTGGATTGATATATTTTAAAAAATTATCTCCATCAATTTTAATGTTTTCTTTAGAACTAAATCCTATTGTTTGAGTATTTACTCTTCTTGCAATAATTCTTTCGATTCCATCAAAAGCGCCTCCACATACAAATAAAATGTTTTTTGTTTCCAACTGAATCATTTTTTGATCTGGATGCTTTCTTCCTCCTTGAGGTGGAACGTTGACAACAGTTCCTTCCAATAATTTCAATAAAGCTTGTTGAACGCCTTCACCAGAAACATCCCGCGTAATCGATGGATTATCACTTTTTCTGGCAATTTTATCAATTTCATCAATAAATACAATTCCTCTTTGAGCAGTTTCTAAATTATAATCTGCAGCTTGCAATAAACGAGTCAAAATACTTTCAACATCTTCACCAACATAACCAGCTTCTGTTAAAACTGTTGCATCAGCAATGCAAAAAGGAACATTCAACATTTTGGCAATTGTTTTTGCCAACAATGTTTTTCCAGTACCAGTCCTGCCAACTAAGATTACATTTGATTTTTCAATTTCTATATCGTCTTTTGTCACTTTCTGAGCTAATCTTTTATAATGGTTATAAACAGCTACTGAAAGTACTTTTTTGGCATCCTCCTGACCAATCACGTATTCATCTAATCGAGTTTTAATTTCAATTGGCTTTAAAACCGTAAGTTCTTGTTCTGCTTTTGTACTAACTTTAGTATTAGAATTAAATTCTTCTTGAACAATTGAATAACCTTGGGTTATACAGCTTTCACAAATATGGCCAGTTAAACCAGCAATTAAAATTCC
>CANLGD010000103.1 GCA_947490145.1 Flavobacteriia bacterium | reverse complement strand
AT
This sequence comes from Flavobacteriia bacterium, assembly GCA_947490145.1. Taxonomy (GTDB): domain Bacteria; phylum Bacteroidota; class Bacteroidia; order Flavobacteriales_D; family Crocinitomicaceae; genus M2408. The sequence goes on along the minus strand of CANLGD010000103.1, from coordinate 7,026 downwards.
TTTATAATCAAACTCATCTTCAAAAATTGGAATTATTGCTAAAAAATGAATTGTTTTTCCGTCGATTTCAAGTGGGATTAATTCTTGTTCCAAAAAAATAGGATCCGTCAAGAAAAAATATTTCTCTTTCATTGTTTCAGAAATATTTTGAATTGGATTTGCGAAAGGTATTGTGTGTCCAACTCCAAACCAGGTTTCTTTAACTATAACATGATTTTTTAAGCGATTTAAAATATCAAAAACCCAAGACATATTTTTATTTGATTCATCCTCTAAATCCCAATAACTTGGCAGACAAAAAAATAATTCATTGTATTCACGGCCAGCAAATTTTTCTGATACGGGCATTTTATATTCGCTCAAACCATTTGTCATCAAGACTTTAATCGGTGAACGCTTTTGAAGGTTAATTTGAATAAATGAAGTCGTTTTTTGTTCTAAATTAGAACTAAATTCCTTTTGAATGATATGAACATTTTTTTTTCCAAAAATAGTTGAAATTTGTTCTTTTAATTTACTCATAATTTTGCTTCTCTTTTACTGCACTATTTGTTGGATTAAATCCCAAAATTCTTTTGAAGATAATTCTGCTCCTTGTTCAAATGTCAAATGAATCTCATATTCTCTGGTATTAGTGTGTTTTTTTGAGCTTTTATAAAATTCTAATTGGTTGAATCTTGATTTTAAATTGCTGTGAATTGACTCAATTTGACTTAAATCAATTTCAGAATTTTGGGTTTGAATAATTAGTAATTCCAAAACCTCATCTCCAAATTTAAACAAAAAACAAGCATCTTTTGTTCTTTTCTCTAAATAGGTGATTTTTTCATAAACTCGTTGTAAAACTTGGTCGCTAAATAATCCAACCAAATCAAGTGCTTTTTTAGAATCACTTTCATTGATTTTTTGCCATTCTTCTTTATACACATGATTTACAATTAAAAACTGCTTGAATTCTCCTTCAAAGTGTTTTAATTCTTCATCCGATAAAAATCTGTATTTAGGCATTGGCTTTATATTTTATTTCCCTGGTGAAAATCCTCCGTTCTTTCCCTCATCAACTTGTAAACCAAATTCGAATTTTTTTTCTGAAATAACTTTACCTTTTTTGTCAAAAAGTTTCATTTTTCCATGTTTTAATCCGTCTTTATATTCAATTTCTGAAATAATAATTCCTTTACGGTCATATTCTTTCATTTTTCCATCTAGTTTTCCCAACTTATAATTTTGAATTGAATAAGGCATTTTGCCACCTGGATAATAAGCCGTCCAAGTTCCATTTTTCTCTCCAACTTTGTATGAACCTTCCTCTGTTTTTTTGAAATCTTTGTCAGAAAAAGCTACATACGCACCTTCCTTAACACTTTCGTAAACAAAATGTCCCTTCATTGGACCATATTTTATTTTGGATTTTTTCTTGATGATTTTATATGTTGTGGCTGTTTGAGGACTTCCATTATCATAAAAATCTACCCAAGATTTGGTTTTCAATCCGTTTTTATAATATCCAACTAATTTTATTTTTCCATTCGGATAATAGGAATACCATTCTCCGTTTAACTGTCCTTTTTTGAAAGTAGATTTATTTTTTAGTTTTCCATTGTCCCAATAATTCAACCATTCTCCTTCTTCTTTACCGTTGACATAATCTCCAGACATGAGTAATGTTCCATTTTCATACCACGTTTCCCATTTGCCATTTTTTTCATTTTCAGAAAATGCCCCTTTTTTGAATTTGGCACCGTTTTTATAAAAATAATCCCACACTCCATGCTTTTTGTCATCTTTAAATTGTGCAGTATAAGAAATTTCGCCTGTAGGAAACCAAAAAGTCCAATTTCCATCTTGTTTGTCATCTTTAAATGTTCCTGACATATCGCGATTTCCTTCGTTTGTGTACCAAGTCCAAACGCCGTATTTTTCTCCATTCTTGTAAAAACCTTCCACATTTAAGCGATTTTTATCATAAAAATATTGGTATTTCCCAGTTAGTTTATCATTTTCATAATTATTGATTTTTTCTAAATCTCCCGAAAAATAATAGGTTCTCCATTCACCCGTTTTTTTACCTTCGTTGTAAAAACCTGTCAATAAATCATAGCCGTAAATGCTTCTTTCAACAAATTCTCCATCTGGCAAACCATTTTTATACGTGTACCATTCTTTGATTCCGCTGGTAGTATGAAAATAAGTTGCTACTCCATTTCCTTTTTTAACTGTCTGTGTGTGAAGTGAATCCGGCAACCAAAATTCTTGTAAATATTTCACTGAATCAATGTGCTCCTCTAAAGCTTGCTGTCTTCCATCTAAATAATATGTTTTTTTGAAGCCAAAGAGTTCGTTCTTCTTGTAAAAAGCTTCAATTGCTAAATTACCATTTTCAAACCATTCCTGGTAACTGCTATCTTGTAAATCATTTTTGAAGAATCCTACATAGCGTGGTTTTCCATTAGGATAAAGCATTGTTAATTTTCCATTCAACTTGTCTTTATAGTAAGTTCTGATTTCTAAGGAATTTCCTTTTTCGTCAAAATATTCCCATTTTCCATGTTTTAAAGTTGTTTCACCTAAAGGATCTTTGTAGTAGGAGCCAATGGATTGTAATTTTATTTTATTGTAATCCCAAAAAAACGATTTTTTTTTAGTTAAATTTTCCTTCAGAATTTCTTGAGAAAATGTATTTAGCGTCGAAAATAAAAATAGAAAAGTGCCAATGTTGCGCAGAGCGTATGTTTTTAACATTTGAATTACTAAATATTTTGGTTGAAATGATATCTTTAATAAGTGGAAAAAGTTGAATTGGTTACATTTTTGTAAGAATTCCTTGAAGAAGTAAAACTATTCCAAATAGAAAAAGAATTGAGCCAGTAATGTGACTTAAGGACTTCAAAACTTTATTATTTATGTATGGTCTTAATTTTTTTGCACCTATAATTTTTAAAACATCTATTGAGAAAAAAACAGTTAATAAAGTTCCAATATATATTAACATTTGAGTAGAAAAAGAAACTGTACTATCTGTTTTTGCGCCTAAAGCCATTACTGAAAACCAATAAAAAATAACCATTGGGTTTGCCATGTTTAAGATTAAACCTTTGATAAATAACATGATGTAATCTTTTGTGGTGTGCAAAATTTTTCCTAAATCTTGATCAGAATGATCTTTTGGAGTTTTAATAAAAGTAATAACTCCATAAACCATAAACAAGGAACCGCCAATCAATTTAAGTAAGCTTTCATTTTCTCCTTTTGTTAGAGAGGAAACTTCAGAATAAAAAACATAAGCAATTAAAATATAGATAACATCAGAAACTAAAACTCCTAAATCGAATGAAAGTGCTGCCCTTATTCCTTTTCTGATGCTTGTTTCTAAAAGCACAAAAAAGACAGGTCCAATCATGATACTCAAGATAAATCCAGTTACGATGGCTTTTAAAATAATTTCTCCCAAAATTTTTATTTATTGTGAATTACAAAAATAGTATTAAAAGTTGAAATTTCAAAGCAGAAAAATACTGTAAACTTTATCACAAGACATTCTTTACAAATTGTTATGATTGACATGCTAGATCACTCCCTTAGATTTTAATTCCAAATATTTATTTATTGTTGTAATATTCAACTCTTCTGGTCTTGTCAGCAAAGTTTGAATTCCATTTTGCTTCAATTCTTTAGCTATGCTTACCTTCGAGGTAATTAATTTCTCAGCTACAGCCGATTGATAAATGTTTTCGATAGTAGAAATTTCTTGGTAAGCTAATTCTTCCAGCTCGTTGTTTTGAAAAAATACCAAAACCAAAACGTGTTTTTGATTCAATCTTTTTAATGTTGGTAAAGCTCTTCGCATGGAAAATTCACTTTCAAAGTTGGTGTAAAGCATTAAAAGTGAACGCGTTTTTACTGTTTGATGAATTGATTCATACATCAATTCAAAGCTTGATTCTTTAAAATGCGTTTTTTGGTTGTACAATAAATTTAATATTTTCCGCAATTGACTTGCGTTTCTTTCAGCTTTTAGTTGTGTCCCTATTTTGTCGGAAAAAGTAATCAAACCAGCTTTATCTCCTTTTTTTAGAGCGATATTTGCAAAAACTAAAGCCGAATTTATTGAATAATCGAGCATGGTCATGTTCTCAAATTCTGATTGCATGTTTCTACTTTTATCAATAACAGCATAAATTGATTGCGAACGTTCTTCTTGATATTGATTTACCATCAACTCACTTTTCTTACTCGTTGCTTTCCAATTTACTGTTCTTACATCGTCTCCTTGAACGTAATTTTTGATTTGTTCAAACTCATTATTGTGTCCAATTCGTCTAATTTTTTTGATTCCTTGAGAAAGTGTTTGCTTATGAAAAACCTTTAGTTCATATTTTTTCATTTGCAATATAGAAGGATAAACTTCCACTTTATGCTCGAGTTTGTAATCGATTTTTCGTTTGCATAAAAACAAGAACGACGAAATAAAAATCAACACATCACCAAAAAAATAATCTCCACGTTTTTTAGGCGTAAAATTGTATTTAATAGCCTTTTTTTCTCCTGAAAGTAAAAAAATGTAGTTCGATTTATTCCTCATCTGCATTTCAACCGGATATCCTTCAAATAAATTGATGTTTAAAGGCTGATTTGTATTGTTTTCAATGAATAATTCAATTTTATTTTCGTCACCAAGATTTAAAATTTTAATCATTTCCCGACTCAAAGTCAAGGGATTTTGAATCGAAAAAGTTAAAATAATATCTAGTAGCAAAAATGAAAACAAACAAACGAAAGCGATGATTCCAATTTGATAAAACCAAGACCAAATAAATGCACAAATAAATAAGAATACAACTACTGAAAGAAGTACAAAAAATAAACGTGAAATATATAAGGATTGGAAAAATTTCATATTATATCTAATTTTGTTTTTTTACCACGGAGAAACGGAGAATTGGAGATGTAAATTGTTTTGATTATTTAACACAGAGAATTAGAGTTGTAATTTGATTTTTTTGATTACAATAATTCATAACTCATCATTCATAACTCATAACTATTTTTACCTCGGAACTTCAATCGTTTGAATAATTTCTTGAATCACTTCCTCTGGAGTTGTTCCTTCCATTTCTGCTTCTGGCGTAAGGATAATCCTATGATTCAACACATGTGGTGCAACAAATTGAATGTCTTCCGGAGTCACAAAATCTCTTCCACGAATTGCAGCCAATGCCTTTGAAGCTTTCATCATCGACAAAGAAGCTCTCGGTGAACCACCCAAATAAATTTTTCCGTGATTTCTAGTTTTATGTGTAATAGAAGCAATGTAAGTCAATAAATGATCTTCAATTATTATTTTTTCGATTAAATTTTGAATTTTATTAATTTCGTCAGCTGTGAAAACTGCTTGAATTGAATCCAAACTTGGGGTAGAAATATTGTTTCTGTAACGTTTTAAAATATCTGTTTCTTGATTTAAATCTGGGTGATTAACTTTGATTTTAAACAAAAAACGATCTAATTGTGCCTCTGGCAAACTGTAAGTTCCCTCTTGCTCTATCGGGTTCATTGTTGCTACAACCAAGAATGGAAATTCCATTGGATAAAGTGTTCCATCGTAGGTGATTTGTCTTTCTTCCATTACTTCAAAAAGTGCAGCTTGTGTTTTTGCTGGAGCACGATTTATCTCATCAATCAAGACAATATTACTGAAAATCGGACCTTTTTTAAAGAAGAAAGAAGTGTCTTTCATATTAAAAATTGAAGTTCCAAGCACGTCTGATGGCATTAAATCTGGCGTAAATTGAATTCTAGAAAAATCAATCGCCAAAGCCTTTGCTAGAACTTTTGAAGAAAGCGTTTTTGCAACTCCAGGAACTCCTTCCAGTAAAACATGACCGTTACAGAAAATCCCTGTCATCAACAATTCAACCATTTGTTCTTGTCCAATGATGAATTTTCTAAGTTCCATTCTCACGTGATTGACCTTTTGTGAAACCCAAATTAAATCTGCATTTGAACGTTCAAAACCATAATTTGTTTGTGGAACAAACTGCGGATTTTCATTAGAAAAACTTCCGCTCTCCCCTGAGGTGGAACTTTGATTTTCTTGTAGCGGGTTTTCTGCTTGATTTTCTTCGTTTTGTGTTGAATCTGTCATAATTTTGGCTCTTTTAAAGTTGTTATTATCTGTTCATATCTGTTTAAATCAAAAATACTAATATCAGCATGATTGACAATGAATTTTTGGGTATCTGAAATAGTGAAAACTGTTATTTTATTTTTGATATCAATGGCTGATAATTCCTCAAAATTGAATCTCTTTTTAGCCGAAAAAATAAAGTAAAAAGTGATTGTTTCTTTTTCAAATTTCAATATTGGTAGCAAAAACATGCGAATTCCTATACCTAAGAATAAAATTCCCAATGGCCAAAACACAATTACACTTCCTCTACTTTTATGCAAGAAATAAAATGATGCTAAAATTAAAGCGATTCCAACAACAATTAAAACCAAAGGTATAAACATTTTACGGGAAATATTTTTTGCTTTTGAATCAATTTTTTTCTTCACTTTCGCTTTTATAATTCCTGATTCTTTGTAAAATTCTTGTTGTAATTTAGAAACTTCTTCTAAATATTGAAAATTTACAAGCGTTTGATCATTTGTCGCTAATTTTGAAATTAATTCCCCAATTTTTTGCTTTGAAATTCCTGATTTTTCGTGTAAAACATTTAATCCCAACTCGTTGTTTTGTTTTGATATGTCAACAAAAAACTGCTTGTTTACTGCTACTTGAAAATTCTTGTGCATCACTTGTAAAATGTTGTAAGGCGTTTGCTGTCTGTAATAAATTTCTTTTATTGTATCGGCAAAAATCAGGGAATGATTTACAGATTTCGGAATGTATGGAATTAATGGTTCAGAGCGTTTTGTTCTGAAAATCAAATATAAAATTATACCCAAAACTGAAATTAATAAAGCTAATGTTAAGGTTTTAGAATCAAAAATTAACTTTAAAAAACTGGAATCTTTTTGACC
>CANLGD010000102.1 GCA_947490145.1 Flavobacteriia bacterium | reverse complement strand
TTAAGCATGTATTTTTAGTTGGTTTGGAAGAAAATCTTTTCCCATCGCAAATGGTTTTAAATTCTAGAACGGAATTGGAAGAAGAAAGACGCTTATTTTATGTTGCCTTAACTCGAGCTGAAAAAACCTGCACAATTTCATATTCTGTTTCTCGTTTCGTTTGGGGAAATTTAACGTCGACTGAACCAAGTCGTTTCTTGACTGAAATAAACAAAGATTTTGTTCAACAAGAAAATCCTTATGGAAAAGTAGGCACCGGAACAAGTTTGGGAGGAAGATCACTTAATTCTAGTTCTTCCTTGGCCGAAAAACCTTTTACTGGCGGACTAAATAAAAGTTTCGTTGCTCCAAGAAATTTAAGTTCTTTGGATAGTTTGGGTTCAAAACCTTCAAAAGGAAATAGCCAACAAGATCTAAAAGTTGGATACAATGTGCAACACGAACGTTTTGGAAAAGGAAAAATTATTGAAATAAATGGTGTTGGTGACGATAAAAAAGCAACAATTTTCTTTCCTAAAGAAGGAAGTAAAACACTTTTATTAAGGTTTGCGAAATTGGATGTTTTGGAGTGACACTTAGACAAACTCAGTGTGAAAGCAATGAATAATTGACCTAATTCTTTAAAACAAATTTATTAAAACCCCACTTAAAGTGATATTTTTCTTCTGGTAAATTTGTTATGATTGGTTTATCTTCATCGTAATTGACCACATTTTCATAATCAAGAATTTTGGAATTCAAAACTAATTCATAAAACTCGTTTTCATCCGATTTGATAATTTCAATGTCTCTTTCAATTACAGATATTAAAGCGTCAGCGAATTCAGATTTATAATACTTAGATTTAAAACTTCCTTATTGTATAGCTATGATTGCAATTCGTAATCCGTTTTTTCTCCAGGTTTCTTTGCATTGGTGGAAGAATTGTAATTACTTCCTCGTAAAGAATTTTCTGACGAATTGCTTTCTCCTAAATTATTATTGTCAGTATCGTCAAATTCTTTATTTTCTGAAAATGAAGAATTTGAATTGTTTTCTAAATTGCTCGAATCTTTATTGCTTGAATTTCTTTGTCTGGAAACAGAAAAAAGAATTACCAACAATAATAAGCCCCCAGAAATATATGGCATATAATTATGCTTTTGTAACTTTGAAGTAAATTCTTTTTGCGGCGGGACATAATCTTTTTTAGTTCTAATTTTTCTCTCAGAAATCATATTTAATTTCCCCAAATCAATAACTGGAATAGATTTACAGCTTGATAAAAATATAAGGGAAGAAATTCCTAAAATAATAATGTGTTTTTTCATGGTTGTAGCTTTATAATTTTGACAAAGATACAATAGTGTTTAAATAATTTAACACTATTGTGTAATTTTATTTGACTACAATATAAAAATATATAAACAAACGTATATAATTTTGTTTCTTGGTTGATTTGCATATTGGTAAATAAATAAAAATATTACTAGAAAAGAAAGATTTTTTCTGCCGCTACGTTTGGGAAACGTATAAATAAATCAAGAGAAAACATTTATTCTATATTTTCAAGAAAATCAATTGACACAGAATAACTTCATACAATATCAACTGTTTTAGAATATCAATTTTTTCAATTATATATAAATTCTCAACCAGAATTAATTGAAAAACTTGAGAAATTTAAAGAGGAGAATAAACTTCTTAAAGAGTTATAACAAACTTTTGAAAGAGAAGATTTCAAATTCCAAAAAGTAAACAAAAAATTAAGTTTTTGTCTAAAATTACAATTTCTATTTATCGTTTTTATATTTATTTTTTATCGCAACAAAAAAAGCCAAACTTTCGCTTGGCTTTAACAATTTTAATCGATAAATATCATCCCTCTGAGTCACTCTTCAAAAGGGGAAAAAAACTATTTAGTGAAAAATATTTCTCTGAATTTCGGCAAAGGCCATAATTCGTAGACAACCAATAATTCTAATTTATCTGCATAGTAAGGAATTTCTTTTAAGCTCCACAATGACTAACATAAGGTAATTTGGGTTGTGCATTTAGTTCATTAAATTTTGGATGTATTAAATTTTTTCATTTTCTCTATAAATTTAATTTGGTTCTTGCATACTTGTCAATATAAAAATTAACTTAATTTCTGTTTTTAACGGTTTATGTTTTGAATTTAGACATTCTATCTTGTAAGAACCAATTTTCCAAAAGCATTTTTTCCGTCAACTGTTAATTTTGAGAAATAAACTCCATTAGGCAAATCTCCTGCATTAAAAATTGTTTTGTAAATTCCCGCATTTAAGTTTTTATCTACTAGTTGTGTTACTTGATTTCCTAAAAAGTCATAAATTTCTAATTGAACATTTGAATTTTCATATAAATGGAACTCAATTACTGTGTTCTCAGAAAAAGGATTCGGGTAAAAATTTACAAATTTAAAATTTGAAGGATTTTGATGTTTCACAATCCCAAGTGGTAAATCTATTGGTTCAACAATATCACTTATTGTTAGATTATCATTGACCTTTACACCTCTTAAAACCATACTTAATTCTGGGTCGCCAAATTTCACACCATTTAATGGATTCATAACCACACCATTGTCATTATATTCTTGTGTTAAAACATAAAACTTATCTTCTGCTGAAAAACCAGTCGTTAATTCCCATATAAATGCATTTGTATCACATAAAATAGGATTATTAGCAATTTGTTGCCAGTCAATCGATGAGGAACTTAAATCTTTAACAAAAACATTTAAAGCTCCATTTGATATAAAATTTGTATCCGCAAACATATCAATTACTTGGTAAGTTACTGTTGCTTTTCCTGTATTGCTTATTGAAACATTTGGTTTTAAAAAATCATAATTTTCGTCAAAATCATTAAATTCACTTGACAAATCCCAATCATCTAAAACCTCATCATATATTAATACATCAATTCTATTTTCAAATTTGTTATCTTCAATTATTGCAGTTCCTGTCCATGATAAAGCGGTATAACCATAATTTGAAGATATAGATAATTCTTTCAACTTAATAGAATCATTATTTGTCACTAAAACAGCTGGTTGAGTCCAGCTTGAACCATCCCATTCAGAATATAATAAATTTGTATTATATGAATCTTCATCACTGTCTGGATCATTCATCCAAATTGCAAGTGCAGAATCATCTCCTGTGGAAACTACTTGTACGTTAAAATTAGCACCATCTAATTCATCCAATTTTTCAGGAGTTGTCATAAACCAAGTACCCGTTTCTTCAGTTAAATGTGTAAACCAAATATCACTTGTTTGTTCTAGTAAATCACTTGCAACCCATGTAATAATTGCACTATTCCCATCTCCAACACAGATAAAAGCTTCTCCTTCTGCTCTTCCACTTTGTAAACCTGCATCATCGTCAGATAACTTTTGAGGTTCATAAATTACATCAGTAGCAATATCATAAATTGCAAACCAAATATCCTGTGATTGAACTAACTCATTTATATCAGTATTAATTGGAAGATTTGACGCGGTAAATCTTGATTGAGACCAAGTGATAATTGCACTTCCGTTTGGTAAAATTGCAACTTTAGGATTTGAAATTGCAGACGAAACATCACAAACTATTTTTTCTTCTGAAAAAGATGTCCCTGCACTATTCAATTTTGAAAACAACAAATATGCTAAATCTTCATCTTGCTCTAACCAAACTGTATATAGTTTATCGTCTTTTGTTGCAAAAGTAGGTTGCGGAGAATATTCTGGCAATACTAATGCACCCGTATCTCTAAAAGTAATTGATTGTGTGTTAAAAAAATGGTCATCACTAATTGATTTCAAAATTGTTGTATCACCAAAATAATCTGAATACCAATTATCTGAAATATAGCACCCATCAATAAAAATTGATTTTACACAAACCTCACCTGACAAACTAATATCTCCTCCACTTTTTTCATTAAATGAGTTTGAAGGAATACTTGTATAATCAAAACCTATTCCTAATCTCGCTTTTCCATTAATTGATGCATTGGCTTTTGCTGAACCAAATAAAATGCTTACTTCACCTCTAACAAATGCTTCACCTGTTAATACCCCTCCAATTTCTGTTCTTTGTCCTCCATTATCAATATATCCCCATTCCCCATTTTCCTCACCCATAACTACTTGACCTTTTAAAGTTCCCCACAAATTAAGTCCAGCATCAACAGAAACTGTGAAGCCAGCAACCGGGAATTTTATTTTAGGCACTTTCAATTCCAATTTATCTGTACTGATAGAATCAGTTGAAAAAATTGTAAGTTGATAATATTGATCAAAAAAACCATCACTTAAAGGGATTTCATTTGTGAAGGAACTAAATTCCCCTAGTCCTAAAATATTTATTTCAATTTCTGCAGCTTCTTCTTGAATAATAGGACTAATAGGATTATTTGTATAGTCGTATTCTGAGTAAAATACCAAATTTCCAAAAATATTTAATGGTTCTCCTCCCATCCCTTTTATGTCGTTAGGAATAGTGTATTCATAAGAACTTACAGCACTGCTTCCTATAAAAGAGATGACATTTCCATTTACAATTACATCTGATACACTTCCGTCAATTAACCATTGTGGTTTCGGGATAATATTTAAAGCTTGTTCAATTCTAGCATCAATTAATATGTCACCATTATCATCAAAAAAATCGACAATTAAAGTGTAACTATCCTGAGGTAAATCACCCATATCTATAGACCATGAAAAACCATCCGAGTTATCATTATCCGAAAATAACTCCACTTGAGCACCCTGCGAATCTTCGATATAAAAATCCGCTGACACTTCATAGCCAAATAAATCAATAATCTCAACATTGTTATCCACTCCAATTATTCCTTCAACAAAAGTTCCATCTAAACTTAAAGTGCTTAAAATTGACTGAGAATATGTTAAAACGTTAAGTGAACAAGCAAAAACAAATAATAAAATAATTTTTTTCATACTCCTAATTATTAACTTTTACAATACTTGAATATTTCATTGGTTGGCTGTTTTCTTTACCTTCCTCTTTAATCATGCATTTTTCAGCATCCGTAAGCCCCGTAATTACTCCTTTTTTAGTAATTCCCACTTCTTTCCATTGAACTATATCCCCAACTTTAAAACCTCTAAAACTTGCGCTTTCTGGAAGTCCCCAAACATCGCCCTCAACAAAAAGATATACTTCATTCTTCTTTTTATTCTTTACGCCATACACTTTTACGTTTTTAAGAAATTCTCCTCCTGCTACATTTTTAACTGTAATGTCCACCGCCATATCCAAGGTTGTAGCTTTATCTCGCATTAATGCTTTTTTAATTTCTTTTTTATCACCTCCTGCGTAATTTTTAATTAAGACATAATCCATTTTAGTTTCAATGTTTCTGTCAGAAATCATATTTAATTTCCCTAAGTCAATAACTTGAATAGATTTACAGCTTGATAAAAAAATTAAGGAAGAAATTCCCAGAATAATAGTGTGTTTTTTCATAATTTTAAATTTATAATTTTGACAAAGATACAAAAGTGTTTAAATAATTTAACACTATTGTTAAATTATTTAAACTAAAATATAAAAAATATCTAAACAAACGTGCATAATTTTGTTTCTTGGTTGATTTGCATATTGGTAAATAAATAAAAATATTACTAGAAAATAAAGATTTTTTCTGCCGCTAAGTTTGGGAAACCTATTAAATCAAGAGAAAATATTTATTCTATATTTTCAAGAAAATCAAATGACAGAGATTTAGATTATTTAACTTTATTGGCTTGAATTATTTTGACGTCATTACCTTCCGACTTTCTACAACAAGATGAACCTTCTATAATCTCAATTTTAAAATAATCATTCAAAGAACTTGTAAATTTGAATTTACTTGTACTAACGTAATTAGTTCGCTTATCTCTGAAAAAAATTTTATATTCAATTTCTGTCCAGCTTTCATTCAATGTTAAAGTATTTGTTTCATCTACAAACCAATTTCCCCTTACTATGTTATCATCAATACCCGTCCATCTATAAGTATAAAAACCACTATTGTATTTTTTTTCAAAAGTACCATCAGATTTAAAATTATATTGTGAATTTTCGTCTGTTTTCCAAGAACCAACTAAAACCTCTTTAATGCTCTGTTTTTTTTCAATTATCTCAATTACTTCAGGTTTGTTAGTTAAATCAATTTTGCTATGAATTGCACATTTTGATAGATATGTTTGTTTAATTTTTTTGTGTTCCATGTCTATCATTTCAAAGTATTCTGCTTTTTTATACATTGATGTTATTTCATCAATAAAACAAAGTGATAAGGTCTCTCTGTGATCGTCTGTCAAATTTGGATAATTTTTTAAATGGTCATTAAATTCATTAACTAATTTTATTTTGTCTTCCTTTACCCATTCAGCGACTACTTTTTCTTCTATTTTAACTTCAAGGTCAGCTAAAGAAATGTTATTTTGTTTTGCACATTGTGAAATAACAGATGACTTTATTTGTCTAACTTCTAAATCTATCAGTTTTTCATATTCTTTTTTAGTTTTTGAATTCGTTACTTCATTTATAAAACATAAAGTCAAAATTTCTTTTTGTTCAGAAGTTAAATGTTTATATTGACTTAAAAAATCATTGCTTATTTTTGAAAGAGTTATTTTATCCTCTTTAGTCCATTCGGTGCTTTCTTTAATTTCAATATTTATATTTTCTGGCTCATTGTTTTTTAACTCTATACCAATGTTTTTAGCACATTGATCAAGTACTGATTGGTAAATCCTCTTTAATTCTACTTCAATTTTTGAAGCCATATCTTTTTTAGTGAATTTTTGAGTTGTTGATTCCAAACTACATAACCCTATACTCTCTTTTTGTTCGAGTGTTAACATTTTATATTTTGATAAAACATCTAAAAATTCATTGTAAATTGTCGTTCTGTCATCTTTTGTCCAATCATTTTGGGCAATACATGAACAAGAAACTAATATTGAGATGAATAAAATTATTCCTTTCATAATTCTATTTTTTTGCTTTTACTTTTATGGAGAAAGAAGTTACAAAACCACCTGTTAAGGTGCAGATTAACAAATCAGTTACCCTAAACTTTGTAATAACTTCACAAGCTCCATCACTTGGTGTATTAACACCTGTTCTTCCAATAGGAATTAAACCCCAAAAAAGCCACATCTGCTTTCCTTTGTCAAAAACATATTCATTTCCTTGTTTTTCACGAAATTGACCAACTTGAGTTTTTGTTGTCATGCATGAAGTAATAAAAACACCTAATAAAAAAATTA
>CANLGD010000101.1 GCA_947490145.1 Flavobacteriia bacterium | reverse complement strand
TCGAAATACAAATGCAAATGCTGAGTCTTTCAACTCTAAAATAAAACTATTCCGAGCAAATCAAAGAGGCGTTATAGATGTTAAATTTTTCCTCTTCAGATTAGCAAAACTTTTTGCATAATCCCCAGAAAATTTACGTGACCCCTTTTTGTTGTGAAAAACTGAAAATGAAATTGGAAATCGTAAATAATTGACCGCGGAGCAGCGACGAAGTCAATTAGCTGAAAGTTCAATGAAAATTATCGATTTGCAATGAATGAAAGTTTTGAATAACGAAGAGGACTAGACCATTTGCTTACTTTTGGGGCAATGCCAAAAGTAAGAATTGATAGCTAATAATTCAAATAAACGTATGACTTTAGTTTGTTTTTGGAAACATATCGATAGTTCAAAAAGTTATTTTATTTCCTTCTCCATCACAAAATCTTCCATTAAATAACCATTTCCAATCTCAATATCTTCTGATTTCACATTCTTAAATCCAAGTTTCTCATAAAATGTTACAGCATTATTAAATCGATTTACATTTAACGTAAGCGTTTTAATAGTCAAATCTGAACATTTCTTAGAAGCAAAACGAATAAATTTTTCTCCAATTCCCTTTCCTTGTTGATTTGGAGAAATGTACAGTTTATGAATTTTCAATTGATTCAAACCTTTATAATTCAATTCAATTCCCATAAATCCTAGAGGAATTTCATTGTCAAAATATAAATAAAATTCATGTCCTGTTTTCAATTGATTTTCTAAAACATCCAAAGAATACATCATTTTCATCATGTATTCTAATTGCTCTCTACTCAAAATTTCACCAAAAGCAGTCGGCCAAGTTTTTTGAGCAATTTCTTGAACAATTTTTAATTGGGATAAATCAATTTTTTTAATCATCTTTAAATTAATTCTTCATAAATTTCACTTGACTTATTTTTCCTTTAGATTCAAACCTCAAGGTATAAACTCCAGCGCTTAATTTTGAAATATCAACTTGATTATTTGTGCAAACAACTTGGATTTCTTTTCCTAAAACATCAATAATCGAAATTGATTTCCCTTCCAAATTTTCTGTAAATTCAAGTGTTAACTTTTCTGAACTTGGATTTGGAAATACTTTCAATTTATCTTGTTTAATTTTATCAGAATTTAGCGTTCCAGTTGTTTGTAAAGCCAATTGAATTGCTGCATAAGCATTAATTTTCCCTGCTCCCCAACGAACGCTTCCTTCTGTTGGAATTGTTGTCGTAAAAGTATCTTCTCGAGCTGTTTGCTTGATAATTTCTTTGATTTGATTCGCAGTTAAATAAGGATTTGCATCTAATATTAAAGCTACCACGCCAGTTACAACGGGCCCTGACATGGAAGTTCCAGAGATTTTAGTGAATTTGTAGGTTCTTCCATTAAAAACAATACTTTGAACTGAGGTAAAAGCTGCATCGGTAAAGGATGAAACGGACGAACCAACATTTACTCCCGGAGCAGAAATGTCTGGTTTAATGCGTTCGTCTAAAGTTGGTCCAAAACTTGAAAAACTAGCAATATCTCCCGAAGTTGCCGTTCCTGTTCCAATAGATTCATAAGCAGTTACTGCAATTGTGCTATTTGTGCAAGCTGGTTCGCTTATTCCATAATTTGCATCTCCGCCAACAATATTTGTATTTGCATTAGAAGCAAAGGAAGTTCCCATATTTCCAACATCAGTTGTTAATTCCGCTAAATTCCAGCAGTGAACTGTTCCGTCGATTGCTGTAACTTTCATAATTGTTTTAAAAGAAACTTCTCTGTTTCTAACTCTAAACCTTACATGTGGTCTCAAGTTTTCTGGATTAGCGCTTTCAGCACTTACGTTAAAAAAAATCGTATCTGCTCCAATAATCATCATCGAATCGATGTAGTTTGGAGTAGAATTAGTAGCATACATGGGTGTTTCAGCTAAAATTGTATTAGAACTATTTAAAATTTGAATTCCAACTGCGAAATTTTTTGTTGCTTCTCCCCAAAGTGATAAAGATTGTCCCCATTTATTTGGAACATTTCCAGAATAAAAAAGCACTTTTGAACGCAATTCATCGTTTGCAAATGTCTTTGAAATGTGAAAATTAACTCCTCCGTTATTTCCTGCTGAAGAAACAAAAACCACACCTAAATCTGAATAAGAATCAATTGCTTGACTTAATAATGATGTTCCATCCAAATTTCCAATCCAATGTAAGCCCCAACTTTGGTTGATGACCAATCTTTTTCCTGCTGCTTGGGCTTTTTGGTACATCCATTCGTAAGCGTCTAAAACGGATGCTCCATCGACTAAAAAAGTTGTAAATAAATATTTCGCTTCAAAAGCTACTCCACGATAAGGAGTTCCAGCCCCTGAACCGCCTGTAATTCCTGCAACATGACTTCCATGATACGAATAGCTATAAATATTTGCAGTATCAGATTGCGCCGCTAATAAATCAGTCATGTTTGAAAATTCTGCACCGTAAGAAAATCCTGCAGGACTTGTACCACTCTGCTTGTATTGATCCCAGGCTGCTTCAATTCTTGTTTCTGTTAATAAAGTATCGTAAAAATTCGGGTGCGTATAATCAAAACCCCAATCGGTAATCCCTATTAAAACATCTTTTCCTGTGTAGGCTTCTGGTAAATTGATTCCTTTTTGAACGCTATCAGCATGAATATCTTTTAACACTTTATCCATAGTTGGCGAAATTTTTCCAGCAATTTCAAAATATTCAATTCCACTTATTGTTGCTAAATTCCCTAACTCGTTTAGTGGAACTTTGATCGTTCTAATTTGTTTTATTCCTGCACCGATAATAAATTTTCTTGAAACCAATTCTTCACTTGAAAAAGATAAATTTACTTTTGCTAATAAAGATAAGTAAGTAATTCCACTAATTTTATTAATTGGAAATCTTTCTATGTTTTCAAGAAAAACAGTTGGTTCTCTATCCTTGTTTTTGAATGATTTTTCTATTTGATATAGGTCAATTCGTGTAATGTTTGAACAATTGTTTTGCGCTTTAATGAAATTGACATTTATTATAAGTAGGAATATTCCACTAAGATAAAGAACTGATTTTTTCATAATTTAGTTATATTTCTTCAAATTTATGAATTTTATTTTAATTTTTAAGTTTATATAATGGTCCTTTATTTGAAAATTCCATTTCTATTATTTTCCAATAAGTAAATTTTGCCGTTAAATCATCAATTTCTGATTTTTTAAAACTACTTTTTGCATATAATTGGGATAAACTTAGTTTTAAGTCAACTGTAAATAAATCAAAAAAATCACTTTCAGTCTTACTTAAAATTTCAGGCTTTGAAATATTTTTCTTTCCTAGAATACTTATTTTTTCTAAAATTTTATTTTCTTTTAAGCTATGTTGATTGATACGAATAAATTTTCTCCATTCATTATTTTCATCTTTGGTCAATGTATTCTTTTCTGAATTAGGTTGAATTTTAATTTCCAAAACCAAGCGAAAATCTTCCTGCCAAATCTCGGTTTCAAATAGTATTTTCGGTTCACATAAATTAGCACCTATTTCTTTGGCGTTTTCAATTTCTTCGCTGGGATTTACGCCGCTAATTTTTCCGTTTTCTTTAATTCCTGTAAATAAACTTCCACCTTCAGAATTAGCAAATGAACACATTATTTGTGCTATTTTTTTGGAATCATAAAGAGAATGTACAAAATCTAGTTTTTGGCTTTTGCCGACTTTAATAAATTCCTTTAAAGATAATTCCATAGCTTTCAAATATAAACAATTTCCGGGAATTGAATTTATATTTTTTTAAAAAAAGGAAAAAATCTATTTCCAAAGTTCCCAAGCTTTCAACGCTTGTTCTTTCAGCATAGAATAACCATTCAAAATAATTGCTCCTTTTGCTTCCGCTTCTTTTAAAAAAGTTGTTTTCTCAGGATTGTAAATTAAATCTATTACAAAATGATTTTCAGTCAAAAATTCTGTTGGAAAATTGGGTTTTTCATCGATATTTGGGGAAGTTCCAATTGGTGTGCAATTTACAATCATTTTGTAAGCTTTGATCATATTCTCATTGATTTGTTCATAAGAAAACTGATTTGATTCTGGAGTTCTACTAATGAAAAGAACATCTAAACCAATGTTTTTTAATACATAAGCAATTGCTTTTGAAGCGCCACCAGTTCCAAGAATCATCGCTTTTTCGTGATTGTTATTCAAAAAAGGTTTTATTGATTGCTGAAAACCAAAAGCATCTGTGTTATGTCCAATGGTTTTTCCGTTTTTAAATACAACTGTGTTTACTGCTCCAATAATTTTTGCTTCGTCACTTAATTCATCCAAAAAAGGAATAACGGATTCTTTGTAAGGAATAGTCACGTTTAAACCCCTAAAATTTCCATTTTCAAGAATGGATTTTATTTCAGAAATATTTTGAATTTCTATGTTTTCGTAACTATTTTTTAATTCGTTTTTTTGAAAAATGTCAGTAAAAAATGTTTTAGAAAAAGAATAATCTAAGCGTTTACCTATAAGTCCATATTTAGACATTTTTTTTAGCGAATTTAGATTTCAAGAAACTAATTAACATTGGTAAAACAGAAATAAAAATGATTCCAAGGCAAACTTTTTCAATGTTTTCTTTAATCCAAGAAACATTACCTAAAAAATAGCCCGCTAATGTTAAACTGAAAATCCATAAAAATCCACCAATTACGTCAAAAGTAAAAAATCTACGATAATTCATTTTACCAACACCAGCAGCAAAAGGAGTAAACGTTCTTACTAAGGGAACAAAACGAGCCATGATAATTGCTTTTGTGCCGTTTTTATCAAAGAAAAGTTCTGTTTTCTCTAAGTATTCTTTTTTAACTAGTTGCCGTCCATTTATTTTCCAGTTAAAAACACCTAAACCGAGTCTTCTTCCAATCCAATAATTGAGATTATCGCCAAGAATTGCAGCAATAACTAGAAGTGACAAAAGAAGCCCAATATTTAGAACTCCAGGTTCGCCTGTTAAGCTTGGAGCTGCAAATAAACCAGCAGTAAACAATAAAGAGTCACCAGGTAAAAACGGCATTATAACCAATCCAGTTTCTATAAAAATGACGCAAAAAAGTACAATGTAAATCGCGTTTTGATATTCATTGACAATCCATTCAAAATCAAGGTCAATAAGGTGTTTAAATAATTCTATCATATAAGTTTGAATTTACTCAATATCTAAACTAGGATCTATTTCTTGTTTCCACGCCAATAAACCGCCTTCTAAAATACTTACATTTGGAAACTGGAAATCATTTTCTAAGAAATCAGCAACAGGAATTGCTCTTCTTCCACTTCTGCAAATCACAATAATTTCTTTTTCTTTTGGAAATTCACTTGCTTTTTCTGCAACTTCACCCATCGGAACATGAACGGATGGAATGTGCGAAACTTCTCTTTCGTAATCTTCTCTAATATCTAATAAAAATAAAGATTCGTTTGAATCAATTTTTTGCTTTAATTCTGAAACAGTTATATTTTTCAATGTCTTAAATTTTACACAAAAGTAAGAAATATAAATTATTATTTTGTCTTAGTTAAAATAGTTTATCTTTGTACGAACAATTTTTTTAAATTTCGTTTAAATAATTTATGAATATGAAAAAAATAATTTTGATTTTTTTAACTGTAATTCTTGCAGTTGCCTGTCATACAACCAAGCCTTCTAAAATCTTAGTAACGACTGTTGAAACCGCGAAAGATCTTCCTACCGACAGTTTGGCTGCAGTAAATCGTAAAAAGAATTTATATGAACAACATTGTATGTCTTGCCACGATTTAGCTAAACCAAGTTCTGAAACAGAGCGTGAATGGCGAAAAATTGTTCCGAGGATGGCAGCAATGATTAACAAAAACGGGATTGTTGTTGATTCAAAAATGGAAGAAGATATTTTAAGTTATTTAATTCTGAATTGTAAAAAATAATTTTTCGATTATAATTTAAACAAAAAATCCATCAACTTGTGTTGATGGATTTTTTCATTTATTTAGTCTCAGCCTTTTCGAGCTCTTCAATGCGTTTTTCGTATTTTATAATTTTAAATTCTAAATTCACAATTTCTTGTTTTAGTTCTGTCATTTTTTCCTCTTTCTGAGTTCCAGCACCTGATTGAATTTTAAAATTTAAGTTCTTTTTCTTTAAAGTTACTTTCAATTCTGTTAAATCTAATTTTAACATTTGCTTGTTTTTTGCTTGAAATTTCGCCTCTTCTTCTGTTTCTTTTTTTAAGGTTACTTCTTCTTTTGATTCTTCAATTTTAACTTCCTTATTTGTTTTTTCTTCCGTTGTTTTTTCTCCCGTAGTTTTGATTTCGGATGTTTTAGAATTGCCTACTTTTTCAGGTTCGTCTCCTATTTTTTTCAATTTTTTATCTTCCTCTTTTAAAACCTCAATTTCATCTTTAATTTTATCTAAACGCAATTCATTTGCCTTTTTTTGCTCAAAAGGTAAATCAGTTTTTGCAACTTTTGCATTAACATCTTGCAATTGGATATTCTTTTTTTCCAAGGTTAATACATCAATTTGTTTGTCAATTTCCATTCTTCTTAAAGCATTAATTGATTTTCCTTCCGAACTTGCTTTTTGAATTTCCTTGTCATCTTTGATAATTTTTTTCTCAAAACGAATGATGTCTTGCTGTAAATTTTGTTGTTGAATTTTCAAATTATCTTCCTGCATTTGTTTCATATCGGCGGCAGTCTGTTTCAAATCTTTTGCAGTTTCAAAAGTTGATTTTTCATCATCGTCATCATTTGTTTTCGAGGTAGTTGTGCCTGATTGAGAGCTTTTATTCTCGTCATTTGAACTTGAACTATTACCGCTATTGTTAGTGGTAGGAGAATCATTATTTCCACTAGCAGCTAAGCCCCAGCCTGCAGCGATTGCACTTTCAGATAGAAAACCACCAGAAGCTTCTGACATTTCTTTTGCGAAAACTTCCATTTTTAAATGATAAAAATTGTTTCCATCTAAATTTACATAACCTTTTACATCCCATGTTTTGGTGGAATTTGAAGTTGTTTTGCTTCCGTAAACATCAATGCTTTTTGTGATTAAATTAGAACAGGAAATGGATACTTCTCCATCATTATCTGTTCTTCCTTTGCCAATGCTTGCATCACCAATTTTGATGGTAATATCAGAGTTCTGTACAGGATAATCTTTGTAAGTGATTTTTAGTCTAACAGTTTGAGCATTTATTCCGCAGATAAGTAGGGATAAAGAAATAAGTGAAAGAATTTTTTTCATACGGGAATTATTTATTTTTAGTTTCAATTTTTA
>CANLGD010000100.1 GCA_947490145.1 Flavobacteriia bacterium | reverse complement strand
ACCCAAAATTGCACTAAATCATCAATTCCAGTAGAGGTTAAAATTCCACCAGTCCCTGAGTAACTAACTGTTGCATCATTTGTTCCGTGAATTTGCAAAACAGGAACTTTTCTTGCGGGATTACAAAGACTTAAATGTTGTGAAATCATGCTTCCGGTCACAGAAGCAATTGCCGCAAAACGATGACTCATAAAACAAGCCAAATCGTAACTCATAAAACCGCCATTACTCATTCCAGTGCTGTAAATACGATTAGTGTCAATGGTATAATTTGAAACCAAAGTGTCAATTAATTGACTAACAAATTGATAGTCGTAATTTGATGGAACTACTGTTGAAAAAGTATTCCAAAAAGTTCCTGATCCACCATTTAAACCTTGCGGATGAATTAAAATAAAATTAGCTGTATCAGCAATACCTCTAAAATCCCCATAAAATTCTTGTTCAAGATTGGTTGAAGTATAACCATGAAAATTAAAAATTAATGGAACAGCTTCATTACCTGTGTACATCTGAGGAATATAGATGCGATAAGATCTGCTCGTTCCGTTAATGTTAATGATTTTATCTAGCGTCGTTTGACAAACAGATTTAAAGCAATTTACTGCAATAAAAAGTGTTAAAGTACAATTTAGGAGATTTTTCATGAGTTAAAGGTAATAAAATTGTTTAAATGGCAAAAAAAATTCTTAATTTCGTTCAATGTTTTCAGATGAAATTTATATGTATCGCTGCATCGAACTTGCGCAGTTAGGAATGCAAAATGTTGCTCCCAATCCAATGGTCGGCTCTGTTATTGTTTTTGAAGACCGAATTATTGGCGAAGGTTATCATCAAAGATATGGTTCGGCTCATGCTGAAGTGAATGCAATTAACAATGTTAAACAAAAGGAATTAATTCCATTTTCGACGATTTATGTCAATTTGGAGCCTTGTGCGCATCATGGAAAAACTCCTCCTTGTGCGGATTTAATACTGAAAAAAAAATTCAAAAGAGTTGTAATTGGATCGAAAGATCCGTTCCATGAAGTGGCAGGAAAGGGAATTGAAAAGCTTAATCAAGCTGGAATTGAAACTAAAGTTGGTGTTTTGGAGAAAGAATGTCTGAATTTAAACAAGCGCTTTTTCACTTTTCATCAAAAAGAGAGACCATATGTTATTTTAAAATGGGCGCAAACTGCTGACGGATTTATTGATAAAGCACGTAATTCTGATTCAGAAATAGGTGTAAATTGGATTAGTTCACCCGAAACTCAGACTTTAGTTCACCATTGGAGAAGCCAAGAACAAGCGATTTTAGTTGGAAGAAAAACGGTTGAAACGGATAATCCAACTTTGACTGTAAGAGAAATTGACGGTAAAAATCCAATCAGAATTGTCATCGATAGTCAATTGCAAATTTCTTCAAAAGCTACACTATTTTCTGATGGATTGGAAACAATTATTTTTAATCGCATAAAAAATGGGAAAGAAAATAATATTTCTTTTGTGAAGTTAGATTCTATTGATACAAAAAACATCTTAAAGGAATTGTATTTACTCAATATTCAATCAGTTTTTGTTGAAGGAGGAAATAGAACCTTACAACATTTTTTGGTGAATAATGTTTGGGACGAGGCGCGCGTTATTGTTGGTAAATCCATTTTTAAAGATGGAATTAAGGCACCAATCATTCAAGGAATTCCAAAATTTTACAAAGAATTTTCTAATGATAAAATTTACCACTACTTTCGCAAATGATTTATTTAATTTCGAGTATTTTATCGTCTTCTTTTATTTTTGTAATTTTCAAATTATTTGCAAAATACAAAATTGATACACTTCAAGCTATTGTTTTTAATTATGTCACAGCTTTTATTTTTGGTTTTGCGCTATTTGGAAAAGAGCTAAAACCAGCGGTTTTTGAAAATTTATCTTGGGTTCCATTTGTCATTCTTTGCGGAATTTTATTTATTGTTTCATTTTTAGTTCTTGGTCATAGTTCACAAAAAAATGGCGTTGCAATTACTTCTGTGTCTGTAAAAATGAGCATGGCAATTTCGATGATTTTAATGATCACTTGGCATGGTGAAGCTGTTTCGCTATTAAAAATTTTAGGAATTATTTTAGCTTTAATGGGAGTCGTTTTCATGTCAATTTCCAAAAAAAACGGTGTAAAAAAAGAACAGAAGACAATAGTTTGGATGCTTATTTTTCTTTTTATATCAGGTGGAATTCTTGATTTTATTCTAAATTATGCTCAAAACAATGTACTTCAAGATTTGCCTCCTTCGCTATTTAGTGCGATTGGATTTGGAATTTCTGGAATTATAGGGCTGATAATCATGTTTTATTCATACATTCAGAAAACCAGAATATTTGCATTTAAAAATGTCCTTGCAGGAATAGGCTTGGGAATTCCTAATTTTTTCTCAATTTATTTAATCATGGAAACGTACAAAAATTTAGACTGGTCTGATTCAACAATTTTGGCCGTTACAAATGTTTCCATCGTAATTTTTTCTGCGCTAACGGGTTTATTTTTATTTAAAGAAAAATTAAATGGAATTAAAACCATTGGTTTAGCTGCTTCAATTCTTGCAATTGTTACTTTTTATTTATCAAGTTTATAGTTAATGGAAAAGACAAATGTAATTTCAGAAGTTGAAAAATTGCTACAATTAAAACTTTTTTTGGCAAAAGAAAATTATGCAGAAGCAAATGAATCCGTTGTAAATGAGACTAAAGGTTCAGCAGGGGATAAGCATGAAACTGCCAGAGCAATGGCTCAAATTGAAGTTGAAAATGCAGGAAAAATCTTAAAAGAAGCAGAAAATAATTTAGATTTTTTTAAATCTATTCCCATAAATCCTGCGGAAAAAGCAAGTGTAGGTTCATTGATTAAAACAAATTTTGAAACATTTTATATTTCACTGGGTTTGGGAAAAATTAGTTTTTTGCAAGAAGCCGTTTTTTGTTTAAATTTGAATTCTCCAATTGGTAAAAATCTAGCAGGAAAAAAAATTGGAGATGAATTTATTTTTAACGAAAAAACTTATTTCATTAAGGAAATACTTTAAAAGACATTAGACTGCAAGATTCAGAAGTCAGGACAATCTTGACTTTTGAATCTTGCAGTCTTTATATTTAATTTTAATTCTAAATTTATGAAAATACATCCTTTGAACACAGGAAACTTTAAACTTGACGGAGGAGCAATGTTTGGTGTTGTACCAAAAACTTTGTGGCAAAAAACGAATCCCGCTGACGAGAACAATATGTGTAATTGGTCAATGCGCTGTATGTTGATTGAAGATGGAAATCGCCTACTTTTGATTGATGCAGGAATTGGCGACAAGCAATCTGAGAAGTTTTTCTCTCACTATTTTATGTCCGACACAACAACTTTGGAAATTAGTTTGAAAGAAAAAGGTTTTCATTTGGATGATGTTACCGATGTTTTTCTTACGCATTTACATTTCGATCATTGCGGAGGAGCAATAAAATGGAACAAAGAAAGAACGGGTTTTGAACCAGTTTTTAAAAATGCTCATTATTGGAGTACGAAAAATCATTGGCAATGGGCTACAGAACCAAATCCAAGAGAAAAAGCATCTTTCTTAAGTGAGAATATTCTTCCAATTGAAGAAAGTGGACAATTAAAATTTGTTGATCGAATTGGAACTTATACGGAGAATGTTTTTCCAAATTTTGATGTGTTTTTTGTTGACGGACACACAGAAAGTATGATGATTCCTCACATAAAATACAAAGATAAAACCATCGTTTTCATGGCTGATTTATTACCAAGTGTTGGACATATTCCTCTACCTTACGTGATGGGTTTTGATACCAGACCACTTTTGACAATGACTGAAAAAGAACTTTTTTTGAACAAAGCCTGCGATGAAAATTTCATATTATTTTTGGAGCACGATTCTGTAAATGAATGTGCAACTTTGCAAAGAACAGAAAAAGGAATTCGACTAAAAGAAAGTTTTTCTTTTTCAGAACTTTTTGGAAAATAGTTTTAAACAAGAACTATTGTTCATCGATTTTTGCATTCCATAATTTCATTTTCAGATATTAAATTGAACAATTTCATGTTATATATTAAAATATTATTTTAAATTTACTTCCGTATCACAAAATAACATTTTTAAGTTTAGGATTATGAACAAATATTTATTGCAAATTTTACACGAAGTAAATACGATTATTATTCCAGGTTTAGGAGCTTTAACGGTTACTAATAGTAAAACAGGTGAAATTATGTTCATGTCTTTTTTGAAGCACGAAGATGGTAAATTGGCCAAATATATTTCTGAAAATGACAGAATTTCTGAAAATGATGCAAAAAATTTAATTGCAAAATATGTTCGTGAAATTTTGGCTGAATTAGATAAAGGTGAATCTTATGATATGTATCAATTCGGTCGTTTTATCAAGGTGAAAGATGAAGTTGAATTTGAAAATTGGAACAAATACAATGATGTAGATTCAAATTCTGAAAATGTGATTGTTCCCACAGAAATAAAATCTGAATCAAAAATTATTGATTTAGGTCCTGAAACTAAAGTTGAAAATAAAGTTCTCGAAGAGAAAATTGAAGAAATTGATAAACCTATAAATTTAGATGAAATTTTAAGAGATAAATTAGTTGAAGAAGAATCCGCCAGGGCTGCTTATCAGGAAAATGTTAAGACAGCTATAAAAAACATCGAAGGAAATGAAATTGATAATTCAGCTCAAAAGAACGAAGTTTCAGAACCAATTATTAGTGAAATTAAAGCTGAAAAAAAGCCAACAGAAATTATAATTGTAGCAGAAAAAGTTGAAACTACTGAGGAAACTCCTGTTAAAAAAATTGAAGAGGAAAGAGAGACAGGACCTTCTTCAAAAGTAAAAAAAGATAAGTTATCCATGGCTGGGGGCAAAAAGAAATCTAAAGGATTTTATTTTATTATAATTTTTGCATTATTTTTAATAGCTGGTGGTGCAGGAACTGCATTTTTTTACGGTAAAATTCAAGAATCAGCCAAGATTGGTGCTAAAACGGAATTAAAAAGTGAAAATGAAATTGACTCAATTGCTGAAAACTTTGAACAAACTGAAACTCAAGTTGTGTTGTCAGAAGAAGATTCAATAGAACTTGCAGCAAAAAGTGAATTGAGTGAGAATCTTGCGCAATCAAAAAAGGAAAAGGCAAATAAAGCACAAGTTGAAGATAAAACTGTTCAAACTATTTCAGGGCTTTCTTACCACATAATTTCTGGTGGTTTTGGTGTTGAAGAAAATGCGAATCGCCAAGCGAAAAAATTCCAAGATCAAGGAAAAGATGCAAGTGTTTTAGGTAAATTTGACAACATGTATTTGGTTGCTTACGAATCATTTTCTACAAAAGAAGAAGCAACAAACGCTCTAAAAGGAAGTACAGTAAAAGGTTGGATTTTTAAATACGCAAAAAAATAATTTTTTTATTGAGGCAGTTTTGTTTGATACAAAAATTTCTTTTGAGCTGATTCAAAAGGACGATAAATGTAGTATGCACTATTGCCATTGATAGCAATTTTATCGATGTATTTGTGCTGAAACACAATATTTGATTCCAAAAAACCAGTTTTTGTATTGACAATTTTCAAACTACAAATTCCATCTTTTTCAAAATATGCATAAATAGTTCCTGTTTCTTTGTCTTGCAATAATTTGCGTTTCCATCCATTTTCCTTTGGATTATAATGGTGATAAATTCCGACTGAATCAATTTTCTTACCTTTTAAATTGTAGGTGAATAATTTGTCCTTGTAATAATCAAATACAAAAATTGAATCATTTTTTTTAAACATAGGCGCATACAATTCTTTGTAATAAATCGACTGGGTAAAATAATTTGCTCCAACCCAAATTTCTTTGTCAATTCCTGTTTCTAATTCTAAATTTTTCGCCCATAATTTTGTCCTGATATCAACCCATTTAATTTCTGAGCGATACAATTCCATCATCAAATCATCTTTTATTTCAGTAATTATAGAATAAGAGGAATCCAATTGATCATAAATTTTATAGTCAAATGCGGGATAGTTTTTGTTGAAATTTGAAAAATAATATTTTGAATAACTGGTATCAACAATTGGGAAAACATATTTTAAAAAATAAGATTTTTCGATTGATGAAATTCCTAATTCATTTTCTATACGATGAATTCCAAAAACTCCATTTTCGCAAATGACTTGAGCATTCCCTCTGAAATCATGCACTAACTCAATTGGATTTTCTGGAACTTTAAATGATTTTTGAACGATATTATTTTTAAAAATAGCTAATTCACTTCCTTTTTTTAAAGTTTTTGGATAAAGTAATAAAAGTAATTCTCCATTGTTTAAAAATTCGAAATCTGAAACACTATAATACTCCCCAAAGCTTGGACAACTTTTCACCAAAGTTAAGGTGTTTTTAGGATACTTTTTTGTTTTGATAAAAATATTCATTTGGGGTTTGATAATTTAAAGATTCATGTCTTCGTTCATTGTTGTAAAAATCTATATATTTTCTAACTCCTTTCAATAAATCCATACCACCGTTAGGTGGATTTAAATAAATGTATTCGTATTTTAAAGACCTCCAAAATCGTTCGATATAAATATTGTCTAAGGCTCGTCCTTTTCCATCCATTGATATTTTTATTTCATTGTCTTTAAGTACTTTAATAAAAATAGGGCTTGTAAATTGTGAGCCTTGATCTGAGTTTAAAATTTCAGGTTTTCCATGCTCATTAATAGCTTCAAGAACTATTTCTTTACACCATTCAACTGTCATTGAGTTGGAGATTCCCCAAGCCATGATTTTACGACTGAACACATCGATAATGGCAAATTTGTACATAAAACCTCTGAACATTGGAATATAAGTAATATCAACTTCCCAGACTTGATTTGGTCTATCAATCACTAAATTTTTAAGTAAATATGGATATTTATAATCTTTCAAATTCATTTTACTCAAATTGCGTTTTGGATATATTGTTTGAAGACCCATCACCTGATACAAACGCCTAATTCTTTTATCATCAACACGATAACCTAAATCCATATTTAAGTACTTTGTCATTCGTTTAACCCCATAAAAAGGACAATCTAAAAATTTTATATCTATTTTTTTCATCACTTCTTGATTGAAAGCAGATTCACCTTTAGGTTTGAAGTAATAGTTGCTTCTTTGTAAACCAAGAGATTTACATTGCTTCTTGATGCTCATTTTTTTATGATTTGGGAGAATGAGAGAGCATTTCTTTTCGACGCTCATTTCCCCAAAACTTTTTTTAAGAAATCAACTTCAATTTGTAATTCGCCAATTTTAGAA
>CANLGD010000099.1 GCA_947490145.1 Flavobacteriia bacterium | reverse complement strand
CTTCAAAAAGAATTAAAAAACGACTACAATACCAGAGTTGCTGGTTTTGATGGTTTAGAAAAATATCAAGAATACGATAACCAAGGAGTTATTACCCTTTATAATACACACCTAAACCGACGAGATTTATTTATTTTAGGTTTCGGATTGGTTTACATCATTCAACTTGCAGATGCGGCTGTAGAAGCACATTTTGTAAGCTTTGACATCAGTGAAGATTTAAGTTTAAAGATTTCCCCAACAATTATGGGCTTAAATCAAGGTGGATTAAAGTTTTCTTTTGCATTGAAGTAAAATCATTCACTCAAATATTCAAAAATCTTTAAATCTCCTTCTGTAAATTCAACTCCTCTTCTACCCATCATTGCTTTTGAAGCTTGAATTGCTTTTGCTAATTCAAATTTCACAAAACCATCTGAGCCTCCCCAAGAAAAGGAAGGAATGTGTTTTGGTGGGAAATCTCCTCCATAAATATTTGCAGAAACTCCAACAACAGTTGCTGTATTAAACATGGTATTAATCCCACATTTACTGTGATCGCCCATGATTAATCCCATAAACTGTACATCAGTTTTTTCTAAGGCATCACTTTCGTAAGAATAAGCGTTTACTTTGCTGTAATTATTTTTCAGGTTGGAAGAATTTGTATCTGCACCTAAATTGCACCATTCTCCAATCACAGAATTACCTAAAAAACCATCGTGACCTTTGTTTGAATAAGCTTGAAAGATAACATTTGAAACTTCTCCTCCTACTTTACAATGAGGACCAATCGTAGTTGGACCATAAATTTTCGCTCCCATTTTAATTCCACCTTCTTCACAAAGTGCAAAAGGCCCACGAATGATTGAACCTTCCATTATTTCGGCATTTTTTCCAATGTAAATTGGACCAGAAGTGGTATTTAAAATTGCTGCTTCCACTTTTGCTCCTTCTTCTAAAAAGATAAAATCAGGATTTCCAATTACTGTATTAGAAGAAGAAAGCTTTTGAGAATGTCTATTTTTAGTTAACAAATCAAAATCTGAATTTAAAACAAGACCATTTTTCTCAAAAATATCCCAACGATTTTCTAAAATTACGATTGAATCAGAATAATCAACTTTAGTCAAAATGTCTAATCCTTTTTTAGCAAGCCAAGTTTCTCCAAAAAATAATTCTTCTCCGTCTTTTAAAGCTAAAATGACAGCAGCAAATTTTTCATCAGGAATAACTGTCGCATTGATTGTTACATCAGCTTTTGATGTTTCTTCAAATTTAAAACTTAAATAATCTTCTGTATCATAAAAAATCGATGCTTGAGGAAGTAACAATTTCCATCTTTCATCATTTGTTAAAATTCCCATTCTCAAATTTCCAACTGGTCGAGTTAGCGTTAATGGTGCAAATTTCAAGTGTTTTCCAGCGTCAGATAATACTAAATTCATATTTTTCATTTTTTAAATTGAAAACTGAGTAAAAATAACAACTATTTTTCCAAATTTGCTTCAATTAGTGGCTTTTTAGAAATTATAAATAATCCAATAAATGTAAATAAACCATTTAAAATAAGTATCTCATTTCCAAATTTATATCCTCCTAAATAAGTTGGAGCATAGAAGTCAATGAAATAACATAAAACAGGTGATAAAATACAAATTAGGGGAACAAAGTTTGCTCTTAATTTTCGTTTCACTAAAATTCCAAAGCTGAAAAGCCCTAATAATGGACCGTAAGTATAATTTGCAATTACAAAAACTAAATCTATGATACTTTTATCATCTTTCCACTTAAAGAAAAATACCAAGAGAATAAAAAGCAAAGCAAAAGATAGATGAACTTTCTTTCTGATGGAATTTTTTTGTTTTTCATTCAAATTTTCGCGGCGTTCAAATCCTAACATATCAATACAAAAACTGGAAGTAAGCGCCGTAATTGCTCCATCAACAGAAGGAAAAAGGGCAGAAATTAATCCAATAATAAAAATCAGAAAAATCCCTTGTGGTAAATGATCTCTGACAATGCTAGGAAACATATCGTCTGGAGCAAATTCCCAACCATTTTTTTTCGCCAAAATATAAAGTAATCCTCCCAAAAACAAAAATAAAGCATTTACTAAAAGTAAGACAAAACTAAAAGTTACCATGTTCTTTTGAGCTCCTTTTAAGGTTTTAATACTAATATTTTTCTGCATCATTTCCTGATCCATTCCAGTCATGGTAATCGTAATAAATGCGCCTCCTAAAATGTGTTTCAAAAAGAAATCTTTACGGTCAGGATCTAAACTCCACATTTTGTTTAAATCATTTGCTTTTATTTCTCCCCAAATTTCTGACCAATTCCACGAAAGTTCGGTTTGAATGGCAAAAATACAGACAACTAAAGCTAAAAGCATAAAAACTGTCTGTAAAGTATCAGTCCAAACAATGGTTTTTACTCCTCCCTTAAAAGTATAAGCAATAATCATAGCCATAATAATCAAGGTTGTAGCCCAAAAAGGAATTCCTATTTCGTCCAAAACAAATATTTGCATCACATTAATCACCAAATACAAGCGAATTGTTGCACCTAAAGTTCTCGATAGAATAAAAAAGCCTGCACCCCATTTATATGCTTGAAAACCCAAACTAAATTCTAAAAAGCGATAAATGGAAGTTAATTTATAGCGATAATACAAGGGAAGTAAAATATAGGCAACGGCCAAATAACCTAGAAAAAAGCCCAAAACCAATTGAAAATAATACCAACCATTGGCTCCAACTGTCCCAGGAACTGAAATAAAAGTCACACCGGAAAGGGATGTTCCAATCATGCCAAAAGCAACCAAATACCATTTACTCTGCTTATTGCCACTAAAAAAAGTATCACTTGTAGCATTGCGTGATGTAAAAAATGCGATAGCTAAAAGAGCAGCGAAATAAAGAATTAAGATTGATACGATTAAAAATGGAGACATTTTTCTTAATGTTGAGATATGAGTGCTGAATTATGAGTTATGAGTTTTGAGTTATG
The DNA here is from genome assembly GCA_947490145.1 of Flavobacteriia bacterium. Lineage (GTDB taxonomy): Bacteria > Bacteroidota > Bacteroidia > Flavobacteriales_D > Crocinitomicaceae > M2408. The sequence goes on along the minus strand of CANLGD010000099.1, from coordinate 4,708 downwards.
AGTTATGAGTTTTGAGTTTTGAGTGTGGGTATTCATAACTCATAGTTCATAACTCATAACTATTTTCGTTGTAAAAATAAGAAAATAATCGTGTCATTTACGTTTGTTTTCAAAAAAATCTTTCATTAATTGTCCACATTCAAGTGCCATAATTCCATTCTCGACAAGAGTTTTAGGATGATAAAGTGATTTCTGAACCGTTCCAGCACCTCTTTTTTCATCTCTGGCAGCAAAAACAACTCTATCAATTTGCGACCAATACAAAGCTCCAGCGCACATAACGCATGGTTCTAAGGTGACAAAAAGCGTACAACCTGTCAAGTATTTCGCACCCAAATAATTTGAAGCGGCAGTCAAAGCTTGAATTTCAGCATGAGCTGTAACGTCAATTAACTGTTCTGTTAAATTGTGAGCTCGTGCAATAATCTGATTATTAGCAACAATCACTGCTCCAACAGGAATTTCATCCATTTCAAAAGCAATCATCGCTTGCTGAAATGCCTGCTTCATAAAATATTCGTCGTTGAAAGGAGAAATCATTTTTTTATTTTTGGTTGATTACAAAATTAAAAAAAATGATGGAAAGTGGGGAAATTTATTTATCGATCGATAAAATATGGAGCTTTTGATTGCTTTCAATACTTCAAAGCTGGTTTAGAAAAATCAACTGGGTTAAGTAGACAAACAATAAGTAAGCATTTAAAGGAGTTCAAAGATAACGAACTTTATAAGGAACACAAAGCACAATTTCAGATTTTAGCAACATCGGTTTTAAAAAAGTTATTTCATTTATCAATGGGTGGAAATGTACAAGCGAGTAAGATTTTTTTAGATGCAGTAGGAGAAACAAACCAAAACATAAAAGCAAATCAATACATTGATAAACAACAAAACAATTTCAATAGACATGAAATGTCTTACGCAAAATAAATTAAACTTAAAGTTTATAGAAATAATTCATAATCTTTTGGTCTAAATCATTAGCTTTATCAAAGTAAAAAATAAAGCCAGCATTTTTATTCTTACTACCATCAACTAAAGTTACTGTTCCACTGCATACAATTTGAATAGTTATAGTGTCATCTGTTTGTAAGTTTTCAGCTCTTTTTTTCCAATTTGCAAGACTTTCAACTGAAGTCTGATATTTTTCTTTTTGTAGCTTGGTCTCAGGAGCATATTCTCCAGTTTGATATGCGTTTTCAATTTTCAGTAATTCAAGGTACTTTACCCCCTCATTATTAACCTCTTCAGCAAATTTTTTCAACTTTATGTTTTCTAATTCTAAAGAACTTAAATAATTAATTTTATCTATTTTTTCAAATAAAAAACTTAATGCAGTTTCTTTATTTGAAACTCTTTCTTTCTCCAAATGGCTATCAATGTACTTTTGAGCTTTGAAAAGATAATCTTTATTTTTTTCTTCTTGTGTAATTTTGGTGGAGCAATTTATTAAAAAACTCAACATTAAAGCAAATCCTGCAGTGTTTATTATTTTCATTCTAAGTAAGGTTTAAAGTTTGTACAAATTTTTATTTTCACAAATATAAAACAATAATTCAAAAACATCTCTAATTGAACAAAATAACGTTTTGTTACACAAATGTTGCACAACAAAAAAATCAATACATTGATAAACAACAAAACAATTTCAACTCAAAAGAACTTACAAAAGAAGAAATAGAAGCCATTTCAGATAAATTAGATGAAAAATATTAAATAATTGCTTTGATTAATCAATACTTTTTTCAAGTAATTTAAAAGTTAAATTCTATTAAATATCATAAAAGTTCATTCCTATCTATTCATTAAAAATTTCAGCTGAAACAAAAGTTTGAAAAATTAGATTTATCTGATAATGAAATTCGAACCTATTTATTAAGTAATCAAAATTAATTAATAGTGAACTTTAAATTATTTCGATATCTTTACAAATAAATTTAAAATTAAAATTAAAATTATGAAAAAAATACTATTAATTGTTTTATCTGTTGCGATAAACTCAATTTTATTTAGTCAAAACAAAGCATTTATGTGTAATGGAGATACGATTAATAATATTAGATTAAAAGAAAATTCAGTTTATTATTTACAGCTAAATAATGAAGGTATTTATGACATGATTGACATACCAAAAAAGAAAATTAATTATTACGTTTTGGAAAATGACACAACCTATTTAAACATTTTTGTTAATGGAAAATTTGTAGATAAAAATGTATTGCTTAATGAAGTAATGCTTATAACAGACCCTGTTAATTATAACAAAAGATTAGGTTATCAACAAATTGAAAAAGCTGGAGTTTCTTTAGTTGCTGGAGTTACTATTTCAGTAGTTAGTTCAATAGTTTCATCGTTACTTATAAATAAAGAGGATTATAAAACTGCCAGTATTGTTATGATTGGCGGAAATGTATTTTCACTTTTCTTTATTGTAAAATCGGGAAAAGATTTAATAAAATCGGGAAAACTATTATCGGAAAACAGAAAAGAAACCTACTACTACGATAAAATTAAATTATAATTACTTTGAAAGACACAATCCCTAAAAGTGTGTAAACTAAAAAGTCATTAATTTCACTGCTTAATTCTTTTGTCAAAAATAATCAAAAATTGGTTTAAAATAATATCCCAGTTTCTGATTGGCATGGACCATTTTTTTGTTGCTTCTCTGATAAATCGCAACCAATGTAAACGAAGAAAAAAACTCATTACAGTTGTGATTTGCTTTCAATACTTCAAAGCTGGCGCTTTTCTTCTTTTTTTTTTACCTTTACAGGTAAATCGCAACCATTCATTCTAAAAGAGGACATTATTACCAGTTGTGATTTGCTTTCAAAATTGTCTTTTTTTTTTACCTTTACAGGTAAATCGCAACATTCCACTATACAGAATATCAATGATATTTGTTGTGATTTGCTTTCAAAATTGTCTTTTTTTTTTTACCTTTACAGGTAAATCGCAACCCTTACAATTTAGGCAATAATGCCTATGCAGTTGTGATTTGCTTTCAAAATTGTCTTTTTTTTTTTACCTTTACAGGTAAATCGCAACCTTAAATAACGTTACAACTGAACATAACAAGTTGTGATTTGCTTTCAAAATTGTCTTTTTTTTTTTACCTTTACAGGTAAATCGCAACGTTGGCAAGCTGAAAGAATCAGCACAACTGGTTGTGATTTGCTTTCAAAATTGTCTTTTTTTTTTTACCTTTACAGGTAAATCGCAACATCTTAGTCTTTAATCTATTTGTTACGCTTGTTGTGATTTGCTTTCAAAATTGTCTTTTTTTTTTTACCTTTACAGGTAAATCGCAACAATTCGCTCCTCGGTTGTAATTTTATTTGTGTTGTGATTTGCTTTCAAAATTGTCTTTTTTTTTTTACCTTTACAGGTAAATCGCAACAAGAATTAATATAAACTGAAACGAGGGTGGGTTGTGATTTGCTTTCAAAATTGTCTTTTTTTTTTACCTTTACAGGTAAATCGCAACTTTACAACGCTAATAAATTTCCTATCTACTGTTGTGATTTGCTTTCAAAATTGTCTTTTTTTTTTTACCTTTACAGGTAAATCGCAACAACAATTAAGTACTTACTTTATTAATATGGGTTGTGATTTGCTTTCAAAATTGTCTTTTTTTTTTTACCTTTACAGGTAAATCGCAACATAAATGTTTAGCGTGTCATCTCCATTGTGTTGTGATTTGCTTTCAAAATTGTCTTTTTTTTTTTACCTTTACAGGTAAATCGCAACTGTAAAACACAATAAAGGAATGGGAACGTAGTTGTGATTTGCTTTCAAAATTGTCTTTTTTTTTTTACCTTTACAGGTAAATCGCAACGTTATGAAAAGATGGCTATCATGCATAGTTGTTGTGATTTGCTTTCAAAATTGTCTTTTTTTTTTTACCTTTACAGGTAAATCGCAACAAATAGATTTATACGGCATCAATCCATTTGGTTGTGATTTGCTTTCAAAATTGTCTTTTTTTTTTTACCTTTACAGGTAAATCGCAACTGTTTTAAAAACAGACGGTACGAAGGACGTGTTGTGATTTGCTTTCAAAATTGTCTTTTTTTTTTTACCTTTACAGGTAAATCGCAACAAATGGAATATTATGAACATTTAGCTGCAGGTTGTGATTTGCTTTCAAAATTGTCTTTTTTTTTTTACCTTTACAGGTAAATCGCAACTTCTGAATTTGTAGGCTCATCACCTTGGTAGTTGTGATTTGCTTTCAAAATTGTCTTTTTTTTTTTACCTTTACAGGTAAATCGCAACAAAAATGCTACAGAAAAAAGCACGCGTTCTGTTGTGATTTGCTTTCAAAATTGTCTTTTTTTTTTTACCTTTACAGGTAAATCGCAACTAGCCTTTCTTAGATACTCTTATAGTATCTGTTGTGATTTGCTTTCAAAATTGTCTTTTTTTTTTTACCTTTACAGGTAAATCGCAACGCTTTAATTAATTTTTCACAATTACAAGCTGTTGTGATTTGCTTTCAAAATTGTCTTTTTTTTTTTACCTTTACAGGTAAATCGCAACAAGAAAAAGAACTATATAGACTTGGTTCAGTTGTGATTTGCTTTCAAAATTGTCTTTTTTTTTTTACCTTTACAGGTAAATCGCAACGCAAATGGGGTTACTGATAAAGCTCCAAGTGTTGTGATTTGCTTTCAAAATTGTCTTTTTTTTTTTACCTTTACAG
>CANLGD010000098.1 GCA_947490145.1 Flavobacteriia bacterium | reverse complement strand
TTTCCAGCTCTGGTTCTGAGAGATGGCGTGTTGTATGGAAAAGCAATTTATTAGCCTTTAACAAGCTTTAATCTTTTGCCGCCAAAAAAAACAACTCTAAGTCTTCCAGGTTTTGAAATTTCTCTAAATCTTTCAAAACTAGTTCCATTTCTCATTTGATAAATCTAATGATTTCAACATTATTGTATTTTTATTCTCTTATACAAGAAAAAAAGAAATTTCACATTACGCATTAATTCTTGAAATATTTCTAATAAACAAGAATAAAAAAAGATAAATTTATGTTTTCATAATCCTAAAAATAGCGTTTATATGCCTTAAAAACTCCATATGTTAAAATTTGTTTGAAATAAATCAATTTTTTCACATGATTTTCGCAATAAGTAGATAAAAAATTATAAAATCCTCCTTACCTTTACAATAAAAAGCAAAATTAATTTTAACATTTTCACCTACCATGGGAATTTTATCCAATCTTTTCTCCAAAAAAAACGCTAAACAGCCAATTGATTTTGCTCATTTTAAGATTGATATGCATTCTCATTTGCTTCCAGGAATTGATGATGGAGCAAAAACCTTGGAGCAGTCTCTTGGCATGATTTTGAAATTTCATGAAATGGGTTATCAAAAATTAATTATGACTCCACATATTATGGAAGATTATTATAAAAATACACCCGAAATAATTTTAGAAAAGCTAAATGAAGTGCGCGAAGAAGTAAAAAAATACGGAATCAATATAGAACTTGAAGCGGCTGCTGAATATTATTTTGATGAAACCCTGATTGAAAAAGTTAAAAATAAAGAAGTACTGACATTTGGAAATAATCACGTTTTGTTTGAGTTTAGTTTTGGTCAAGAGCCACAACGAATTAGCACGCTTTTATTTGAATTTAAGATAAATAATTACAGACCCATTTTGGCGCATTACGAACGCTATCCTTATTACCACAATAATCCTGAAAAAATTCGTGAATACAGAGATCAAGGTATATTAATACAGTTAAATCTTCTTTCTTTGACAGGGCATTATGGTCCTCAAGTTGAAAAAATGGCAAAATATTTAATTGATAATCAATTAGTTGATTTTGTTGGAAGCGATTGTCATAGAATTGAGCATTTGCAAATTTTGGAGGAAAATGCAAACAATATTTATTTTCACAAAGCAAAAGAATTAAATTTATTGAATGTGCATTTGAGATAATCATTGTGAAAAATTTATGTTAGAAAAGTAACTCTTTTTCATGAAAATTTAATTGATTCTTGAAATTAATTTCTTATCTTTATTCTACTAAACCAAGAATAAATTTATGAATACCGATTTACAGCAGCAAATAGCCTTGAGCTTATTGCCTAATATTGGACGTAAAAGAATGCGTACAATTCTAAACCATACAGAATCTTTAGATCATTTTTTTAAAGCTAACAAAAAAGATTTACTTGATATTGCAGGTTTTGGAGAAATTTTAATACGTAAAATGAATCGTGATTTGGCTTTAAAGTTAGCTGAACCTTTTGCAGAATATTTCTTAAAATCTTCATTCCAAACCCATTTCTTTCAAAATGAAAATTTCCCCAAACGCCTAAATGAATGTATTGATGGGCCATTGCTATTATTTTCTAGCGGAGAAATGGATTTCAATGTTTCAAAAGTTGTGTCCATTGTTGGTACAAGAAATGCCAGTGATTATGGAAAACAAATTTGTGAAGAATTGATTCAATCTTTTATTGGAAAGAATATTTTAGTTGTAAGTGGCTTAGCTTATGGGATTGATATTTTTGTTCATCAATTATGTGTCAAATACAACATCCAAACTATCGGAGTTTTGGGACATGGATTAGATCGACTTTATCCATCCTTGCACGCACAAACCGCTAAAGAAATGAAAAAAAATGGTGGTCTTTTAACTGAATTTTTACCCGGTACAAATCCAGATCGAGAAAATTTTCCTATGAGAAATCGAATTGTAGCTGGAATGTGCGATGCAACAATTGTAGTGGAAAGTGGCATAAAAGGTGGCTCCCTAATTACCGCCGAATTGTCGAATGATTATAACAGAGATGTATTTGCATTTCCTGGAGATATTACGAAGGAATTTTCAAAAGGCTGTAATTTTTTAATCCAAAAAGACAAGGCGCATTTAATTACTGGAAGTAAGGATTTTTTTAAATTGATGAATTGGGAAGATTCTACAGCAAAAAAAACAATACAATTTGATTTGTTTTCCGATTTGTCGAATGATGAAAAATTAATTTTATCAAAATTTAAATCCAAATCAGAAAATTCATTTGATGAAATCTTGAATTTAACGAATTTGCCTTTTTCAAAATTAAGCTCAAGCTTATTAAATTTAGAATTTTCAGGAATTTTAAAATCTTTTCCCGGTAAAATTTACAAAATAAATCATTAAAAAAGCTCAAAAAACTAAAAAGCAACCTTTCGATTGCTTTTTAATTTAGTTGTGTAATTTATAATTTATTATATGTATGAGAGTAGTTTCATTATTTATTTTGACTAATTTCTGTATTAAAAATGCTATCTGGTTTACCGTATATTGAAATATTTTTTAAATCTTTAAATTTCTCAGATTGTTGACTTATTCCCAGTTTATTAATAATTACGGACCAGCCATAGTCTTTATTCTCTTTATATACAGATATTACATCATCTACAGAAATTGAATTTATCAAAGCGATGTTGTATGAGAATAGTACTTCAGCAGGCTCCATTTCTTCTAATAATTTAGAAATTTTAAATTCTGTCGTTTGAAATTCAGAAGCAATTTCCATTTTAAAAGTAGATATATCAGCCACAGCTTGTGCATTTAAATTTTTTAATTTTTCATCTAAAACTGTATCTCCTGTATTCGCATCGAAAGTTAACGATTGGGAGATTAAGTAAAAAGTAGCCGAGAAAAAAACAAATAGCAGTATGTAGTTAAATTTTTTCATGGTTCTAATTTTATTTTTTATCTTTTAAATATAATTTTTTATCGAAAAACCCACCGAAGGAATTTCATTTTTTTTAATTATTTTTTTGAAATTTTTTTATAAATCGTTGCCATTTAGTAGTAGCTTTTGATTTTACTTCAGTAAAAGTATGTTTTTCAATATCGTAAATGAATTTTTGTTTTGATGAGATGATTACTTTATTATCAGGATTCAACTTTTCAGAAACTTCCATAAACCCTTCTTCCACTGAAATTTCCACAAATTTTGAGTCCTCATCAGCCGTTGTAATATTGAATTTGGTTCCTTGAACAATTATTTTTAGTTGCTCAGTTTCTAAAACAAAATCTTTGTCAAAACTACTAATATCAAACAAACCTGCACCAGACAAACTTGCAATACGTGTGTGAGATTCTGAATTATTTAAAAAACTTAATACACTTGTTTTTGAAATTAATGCAACTGAGCTATCTTCAAGTATAATTTCATGAGTTAAAGAAGTGTCTTTTCTTTTTTGAAACCTTTTATAGTTTGATATTTTGTCTACTGAAGAAGTATTTACTAATAATACATTATCATTTGACTTAATTTTCTGTATCGAATTTGTTTTTACCGCAAATTCTTGACTATTGTCTAGTTTAGAATTTGAATTAAACATAAAAATAATAGAAGCAGAAACCAATAAAACAATAAATACTGCAGCTATTTTATAGTATAAATAAGATTTCTTCTCTTTTTGGGTAAAGTTTTCTTTATTCATATTGAATTTATCCCAAGCTGCTACAATATTTACTTCAGGGATTTTCTCAACTTTGCCGACAAATTGCCAAAGAGCTAATCTTTGCTTGTAAATATTATTATTTTCTTCACACTCTTCAATCCATTTCGTTAAAATAACTTTGTCGGATTCACTACCGTTTCCGGAAACAACTTTAGAAATTATGTTATCAATTTGTGACATGATATTGTTGTTTTTAGTAAAATATATCTTGTTATAGCAATAAGACAAGAAAAAATGATTTTACCCCTAAAGAATTTGAAAATAAATTGAAAATAAAAAAATTAACTCAGGAAAAAAATGCTGAATTTTTGGTTTTAACTCAGAATTTAATCTCGAAATCGCTATAGTCATTTGATTTTCAATTGTTTTGACAGAAACATCTAAATGTTCAGCAATTTCTTTATTTTTCATATTTTCAAAGCGGCTTAAAACAAAAATAGTTTTACATCTTGGCGGCAAACTATCTAAAGAAGCATAAACTATATCTTGAAAAATTTTGTAATCAAAATCATTAGACTTTAGTTGATTCAGTGCAGAACTGAATTCTAGGTGATCTTCCAATGCTACTTTCTTAACACTTTTATTTTGTTCGATGCAAGTTAAAGCTTTATTAATTGTGGCTTTTACTAAATATCCCTCAATTGTGGAAGTAATATTTAATTCATCTTTTTTACTCCAAATCTGAATAAAAACTTCTTGAACAATGTCATCCGCTAAAGATTCATCATGCAGAATTTGGTAGGCTGCTCGATGGAGCCGCTTATAATATGTCTTAAAAAGGTATTCTATGTCGATTAAACCACTCAAAAGTAGGGTTAGATTTTTGCCGTAAATATAAACAAAAATGTTTAAGTCAAAAAAAGGTCGCTAAAATTAATTTTCAACTAAACTAATTTACTTTTTTCAAATTTTTAATGAAAACTACTGAATTTAAATATGACTTCATAAAACACATTTTATTATTTCTTTTTTAACAAGAAAAAATCAAAAACTTGCCTCTCAACTCCATTAATTATCAGAGCAATTTTTTGTTTTCCTTCATAATACTTTCTAGTTGAAATTTCTTTAAAACTATGTGCTTTTTCAATTGAAATTTTGGCATTTTTTGCAAGATTCTTCTCTGAAATTTTAAACACTTTTGATTTATAAAATCCGTTCTTTCTCAAAAAATAAACGTTGTATTCTATTCGGGTATAAATGTCTGTGTCATCCAAATTTTTAAGTTCAAAATGAAAATTTATTGATTCACCAAATGAAATTTTTTCAGTTCTTAATTTAAAGTTTGTCAATTCTATTTTTGCTAAAGAATTTACTCCAAAAACAGCTAAAATTTCGAAGTTTCCTTGTTTTAATAATGTTCTAGAACCATGTTTTAATGCTTTATCAATTTTTTCAGAATGATCTTTCCATTTTTTGATAAATGAAATTACCATTTCTGGATAATCTTTTGATAAGTCGTTTAGTGAATTTGATACACTTTTTCTGACCCAATCAGATTCATCAAGAATTAATTTTTCTAAAATTGGTAAAATATGTTGCGGATTATCTTTTAATTCTTTCACCCCAATAGCCCACGGTAATCGCGTTCGCATTCCTTCGGAAGATAATCTTCTAACATAATGATGCCGATGATTTGCCCAATTTTGCATTTGTAAAATCATTTCTTGCGGATATTTTACAATGAAATGTCGTACAACAAATTCACAACTTGTAAATTGTGTAATTCTTTCAATCGCAGCAATGGAATTTTCAAAATCTTCTAAGCCAAAAAGTTGAACAAATTCTGGGAAAAGCATGAATTCAAAATTAAATCCATTTGAGTGTTCTCGTTTATGGCGGTCAATAATTGAACAAATTTGATTCACTGCTATAGAATAATCTTGATTCAAATGGGTTCTCAATACTTTCGCAATGTGGGTCATCCGTTGTTTTAACTCCAACCTTTCCCATTCTTCAAAAAAAATTTCGTTCGTAAATTGTTTTTCGTTAAATTCTAAAATCTCTGCTTTAATTTGTTTTGACAACATTTCAAAGAATGATTCAGAATATACATTTTTTAATAATTCAGTCATTTTTTAAGACTTAAGACTGTTTGACATCAGAAATATGACTTTAATCAATACACAAACATATTCTCTTTTGAAGTTTTAATTTGAGAATTCTATCACAACTAGCAGAAAAACAAAGAATTTAATCTTCGTGTTCCTCATGTTTAGAGATTTTAAAATCTTTTCTAATTTCAGGATGGGCAATTTCTCCTCCGGAAGTCCCAACTTCTCTTGCTATGTAACAGGCAATTAATGTTAAAATTAATGTTAAAATTGAAATGTATTTTGCAAAAGTTTTTTTCTTCCATTCAAAAAATAATGAAGCTAAACTCAATAAAATTATTGACCAAATAAAAGGCATAAAAAATTCTGCTTTCTCCTCATGTTCATGAATTAAATGATGTGTTTGCTCCGTCATTGTTGACATATGTTCAACAACTTCTTCAGCGTCTTCACCAGTCCCAAAAGTTGGTATTGCAAATACTGCTGAAAATAAAAGAACTGTCAAAGCAATTTTTTTACTTACTACAGACTTGAAAATAATTCCAGCCAATAAAATTAATGTTCCAATAATCAATCCGATAATCGGAAAATGGTTTAAAACCATGTGTAAATGTGCGTCGTTCATAATTTTTTATTTTATTTGTAAATATACTCTTTTTTAATTTGAATACTAATACCATTAGACTCAAAAACCAAGACTTAAATATATGTTATAAAAGTAATTTTGTAACGAAGAAGATTTAGTCTTGACTTTTCAATACTGAAGTCCTTTAATCTTATTGTCCAAACGTTACCAGCTTCCTCCAGAGCCTCCACCGCCAAAACTTCCGCCGCCAAATCCGCCAAATCCGCCGCCAGAAGAGGAAGAACCTCCTCCAAACCCGCCGCCTCCTCCAAACAAACTTCCTGCAAAGAATCCTGCAGAACCAGCAGTAAAGGCACTTCCACCTCCTCTTCCGTTGTTTTTTGGACCAAATTTTATCATCAAAATTACAATTGCTATGATAATTGCAACGATAATAAAACCTCCTTTTTTCTCGTTTTGTTTGTTATAAGCCTTGTGATTATACTCTCCTTTTGCAAGAGAAATCAAGACATTTGTTGCATCGTTAATTCCTTTATAAAAGTTCCCAACTTTGAAATTTGGCAGCAATTCATTTTCAACAATATTATTTGCCGTTAAATCAGGAATTGCTCCTTCTAAACCTCTACCAACTGCTATATGAGTTTTTCGATCACCTTTACCACCCGTCGGTTTTATGAGTACAACAATTCCATTATCTTCTTTTTCTTGACCAACTTTCCATTGTTCACCTAATTCAGTTGCGAAATCCCAAGGTTCATAGCCTTTTAAGTCATCAATTATTACTATAACAATTTGATTTGATGTTTCTTTTGAAAAGGCTTGGAGTTTTGCTTCCAAAGCCTGTTTTTCGACCTCAGAAATAAAATCTGGAAATTCTTTTGATAAATTATTTACTAATCTTGGTGGATTTGGTTTAGCTGGAATATCTGGTCGCTGTGACATTCCAACAAAGGAAAGAAACAGGACGATGGTAAAAAGAAAAATATTTTTCATAATTTTTTAATAAATTAGAATAACTCCAAAAATTAGATATAAAAGTTCAATTTTGAGGCGCTTTGAAAGTTTTAAATTTTGAGTCCGCCAATGCGGAGGAATAATTTAAAACTCTAAGCAACGACAAAATCGAATTTTTAAACTAGTTTTCAAAAGAAATATCGTTGGACAATTCATTCTCGTCATTACTAGCATAAGGAAAATGCTTTTTCAATTTTTCTCCTACTTGAAGAATTCCGTTTATCAAACCATTTTCAAAATCATTGTTTTTAAAATGTTTAATCATTTCATCACGAATTGAATCCCAGAAAGTTGCTTCCACAACTTCGTTAATTCCTTTATCGCCAATAATTGCAAATTTTTTGTCAGCAACTGCCAAATAAATCAAAACTCCATTTCGAAGTTCTGTTTTTGTCATTCCAAGCTTTTCAAAAACAATAATTGCTTCATCTTTCGGATCTTTTTTACACGAATCTAAAAGATGTAAACGAATTTCGCCAGAAGTATTCAACTCTGCTGACGAAATTGCATCTACAATGTTTTGTTGCTGATTTTCTGTAAAGAAATCT
>CANLGD010000097.1 GCA_947490145.1 Flavobacteriia bacterium | reverse complement strand
TAAAAAACGAAGAAAATAGTTATTATTTTAATAGTATTTTCGGGGTGTAGCGTAGCCCGGTATCGCGCCTGCTTTGGGAGCAGGAGGCCGTCAGTTCGAATCTGGCCACCCCGACTTAGGGGATGAGAAATCATCCTCTTTTTTTTTTTGATAATTTTTCAGGCCCCGTAGCTCAGCTGGATAGAGCAACTGCCTTCTAAGCAGTAGGTCACACGTTCGAATCGTGTCGGGGTCACAAAATTAATTGTAAGTCTTCCCTTAGGAAGGCTTTTTTTATGCCATATTATTCATATATTCTTCGTTCAAGTAAATCATGAATCTTATGCAAAGGTTCTACTGAGGTTTTCAATAAAAGATTAGAAAACATAATCAAGGTAGGGTAAAATTTATATCTAAATATTTACCTTGGGAACTGTTGTTATTCGAGGAATTTGATTCATGAGCGAAAGCATTTTAAAGAGAAAAATGGTACAAAACTGGTGTTGGCAGAGATTGGATAAATAAACATATTGAATACAACAATGGATAGAGCAACTAGCTGCGCAGCATACGCATTTATTTTGATTAAAAATCAACGCTATGATGAAGCCTAAGGTTTATTGGAAAGTGCCAGTAAATTGAAAAGCAAAGATGATTCAGATATTTTCTTTTATTTTGGAATATGTATGCGCACAAAGGAGATGTAGATCAAGCGATTATTTATTTTAATAAAGTCATTCAACACAACACAGCATACATGTAAATCCAATTGATTTAAACTTGAAATTTATTAATGCGTGTAAAGAATTAAGGGGTTGGGAGTGATGAGTAAAACATCTGTAAAATAAAAACGAGGCAAACTTGCGAATGCCCCGTAGTAAATGTTTTCACAACGGAATAATCCTTATTGTGATTTGCTTCAAAATTGTTCTGCAAATATAAAACTTATTTTCTATCAAACAACTAAAAAAAATCTTTTTGATAAATAAAAAGTAGAACGTAAAAAAAATACGCACTTCTGAGCATATATTTGTAAAAATTAGTTAGTTTTATACAGATTTAAGAAAGTATTATGGGAAGCGAAAAAGATAGTAAGGTGATTTTGGGATTGGATTTGGGTACAAATTCTGTTGGTTGGGCACTAATAAATCAAGATTTTAACAAAAAAACAGGTGAGATCTTAGGTTTAGGTTCTAGGATAATTCCAATGAGTCAGGATATTTTAGATAATTTCGGAAAGGGACAATCTCATTCGCAAACAGCTGAACGAACGCATTATCGGGGAGTAAGAAGATTATTTCAAAGAGAAAATCTAAGAAGGGAAAGATTGCACCGTGTTTTAAATGTTTTGGATTTTTTGCCAAAACATTATAAAAATGAAATTGATTTTGAGAATCATTTAGGCCAATTTATAAATCATTCTGAACCAAAATTAGCTCACTTTTTTGATGAGGATAAAAAATTTCGTTTTTTATTTATTGATTCATTCAATGAAATGGTTGAAGAATTTAAATTAAAGCATTTGCAACTTTTTGAGAATGATAAAAGTATTCCGTACGACTGGACAATTTATTATTTGAGAAAAAAAGCATTAACAAAAAAAATATCAAAAGAAGAATTAGCTTGGTTACTATTAAATTTTAATCAAAAAAGAGGATATTATCAATTACGTGGTGAAGATGATGTTGTTGATAAAACAAAAAAAGAAGAGTTTTATCAATTAAAGGTAATTGATGTCAAGGAAACAAATGACAAAAAACCTTCTGGTGAAATTTGGTATCATGTGCATTTAGAGAATGGTTGGATTTATAAAAGGCCAAGTAAAGTGCCAATTTTTGACTGGAATGGCAATGTAAAAGAATTTATTGTTACAACAGATTTGAATGAAGATGAAACTGTAAAAGTAGATAAGGATGGTGTTGAAAAAAGAAGTTTTAGGGCCGTTAATTCTGAACAAGATTGGATTGCAATAAAGAAAAAAACTGAACGAGATATTGATAATAGTGGAAAAACAGTTGGCACGTTTATTTATGATACTTTATTAGAAAACCCAAGACAAAAAATTAATGGAAAACTTGTAAAAACCATAGAACGTAAACACTATAAAGAGGAGTTAAGTGCAATATTAAAAACACAATTGCAATTAAATCCTGAATTATTTGATAGTGCAAAGTATGAGAAATGTATTTTTGAACTATATCCGAATAATGAGGCGCATCGCAACAATATTAAACAAAGGGATTTTCAATATTTATTTTTAGAAGACATTATTTTCTATCAACGACCATTAAAAAGTAAAGTTTCTTTAATTAGTGATTGCTCACTAGAAAATAGAGTAAAAGTTGTTGACGGAATTAAAGAAAATGTGCCAGTTAAATGTATTGCAAAATCAAATCCTTTGTTTCAAGAATTTAGATTGTTGCAATTTATCAAAAACCTAAAAATTTATGAACTTGAAAAAGAAGTTAATGGGAAATTATTAAATGATGTTGATGTAACTTCCTACTATATCGAAGATGAAGAAAAGCAAGTTGAATTATTTGAATTTTTGAATGATAAAGAAGAAATTACCCAAAAACAATTTCTTGCTTTTTTTGATAGTAAAAGTAGAAAAATAAAAGAAGACAAATTTCGTTGGAATTATGTTGACAAACCATATCCATGTAACGAAACAAGAGCTAAATTTTTGAAAAGGACAGCTAAAATTGAAGGTGTTGCAAAAGATTTTTTCTCTGCCAAAATTTCGCAACATTTGTGGCATATTTTATATTCAGTAACGGATAAAGAAGAAATAAAATCAGCAATAAAAAAGTTTGGAATAAAACATAATTTAAGTCAAGAATTTATAGATTCTTTTTCAAAATTCCCACCATACAAAAAAGAATACGGTTCATTTTCAGAAAAAGCGATTAAAAAATTATTGCCTTTGATGAGATTTGGTAAATATTGGGATGAGAATGTAATTTCTGACGAACAAAAATCAAGAGCAGCTTATATTATTGAACGATTAAAAGCTGTAAATTATGATTTGAAAAAAATTGAAGAAGTTTCTGATGATGATTTCCCAAAGCAAGTTTTAAAGAGTTTTCTAAATTCTAAAGATCTAACAAAAGGTTTAAATACTTATCAAGCTTCTTACTTGGTTTATAATCGTCATTCAGAATCGAATGATACTAAAAAATGGAATACTGCCCAAGATATTGCAGATTTTTTAAATCCAAGAATAAAAGGTTCATTTAAACAACATTCTTTGCGTAATCCAATTGTAGAACAAGTAATTTCTGAAACTTTACGAGTTGTAAAAGATATTTGGCAAGAATATGGAAATGGTGAAAAAGATTTTTTTAAGGAAATTCATATCGAATTAGGTAGAGATATGAAAAATCCGGCTGACAAGAGAAAGCAAATGACTGCTAAAATTTCTGAAAATGAAAATACAAATATTAGAATTAAAGCGATTTTAACTGAATTAATGAACGAGGGTGTTGATGTTAGACCATATTCTCCAAGTCAACAAGAGATTTTAAAAATATATGAAGAAGGTGTATATCTTAATGAATTCAAAAAAGATAAGTTAGATGAAATTGAAAAAATTCGTAAAACTGCAAGTCCATCAAAATCTGATATTATAAAGTATAAACTGTGGTTAGAACAAGGTTATATCTCGCCATATACAGGAAAAATGATTCCATTAAGCGAATTATTTTCTTCTAAATACCAAATTGAACACATTATTCCACAATCACGTTATTTTGATGATTCGATGAATAATAAAGTTATTTGCGAATCAAATGTAAATGAATTGAAAGACAATAAAACTGCTTTTGAATTTATTTCAAAAAATCCAGGAAGAATTGTTTCTCTAAATTATGGTGATTCGGTAAAACTTTTCACTTTAGACCAATATGAGCAACATATTAAAAGTTATTTCTCAAAAAATAGAACAAAAAAAGCAAATTTATTGAGCGCAGACATTCCCGACTCATTTATTAATAGGCAATTAAATGATAGTCGCTACATCTCTAAAGTTGTTAAAAATTTATTGAGTAAAATAGTGAAAGAAGAAAATGAAAACGAAGTAACTTCCAAAAATATTGTAACATTAAGTGGATCAATTACTTCTAAAATGAAGCATGATTGGGGTTTAAACAATGTTTGGAATGAACTTGTAACGCCTCGATTTGAGAGAATGAATCAACTTACAAATTCTGAGAATTTTGGAAAATGGGAAAATAAACAAGGAAAAAATATTTTTCAAACAGCAATTCCCGACGAATTAGCTAAAGGATTTAATAAAAAAAGAATTGACCATAGACATCATGCTTTAGATGCTTTGGTTATTGCTTGTGTAACGAAAGACCATGTGAATTATGTAACATCTTTGAATACAGAAAGAAATAATCGTTCACTTGTTGCAAAATTAAAAGAGGTAGTTGAAATTGAGAAAAAAACAATTGATGAAAAAGGTGAAACAATAGTTAAAAAACAAAATGTTACTAAAGATTTTCATAAACCTTGGAAAAATTTCACGCAAGATGCTAAAGAAAAACTATTTTCAACTGTTGTAAGTTTTAAACAAAATATTCGTGTGATTACAAAAACAAATAATAAATCTTTGAAATGGGTCGATGAAAATGGAGAATTGAAAAAGAAATTGGTTACTCAAACAAAAGGTCAAAATGTAGCCATTAGAAAACCTTTACATAAGGAAACAGTTTACGGAAAAGTGGCTCTAAAAGTTAAGAAACCAGTTCAAATTAGTTTTCAAAACGCCTTTACACAAATTGAATTAATAGTTAATAAAGAAATTAGAAAAACAATTCAATCAAAAGTCAAAGAATTGGGAAATATCGAAATTGTAAAAAAGTATTTTAAAGAAAATCCAATTAAAATAGATGATAAAATAGTTGATAAACTGGAAGTTTATGAGTGGATTTCAGGCACAGCAGGAAGAGTAACTTTAGATACTTCTTTTGATGAGAAAAAAATAAAATCAATAACTGATACTGGAATTCAAAAAAGACTTTTAGAACACTTGAAGAATGATAAATACAATAAACTGGATGAAAAAGGAAAATCCATTCCAGCAAATGAACTTGCCTTTTCTGAAAGTGGTTTGGAAGAACTAAATAAAAATTTAAAAAATCATCATCCAATTATAAAAGTTCGAGTTTTTGAACAAGGAAATCGTTTTCCGATTGGAATAAATGGAAATAAAAACACAAAATTTGTTGAAGCGGCTAAAGGAACGAATTTATTTTTTGCAATTTATGAAGATGAAAATGGGAAACGAAATTATCAGACAATTCCTTTAAATGAAGTTTATTCCGAACTTATTAAGGGCAGTTCTCCAGTTCCCTTAAAAGATAAAAATGAAAATAAATTATTGTTTTCATTGTCTCCAAATGACCTAGTTTTTGTGCCAACTTTTGAAGAAAAAGACGATAGAAGTGTAGTTGATTTTGGTAATTTAACTAAAAATCAATCAGACAGAATTTATAAAATGGTAAGTTCTTCGGGTACTCAATGTTTCTTTATCAAAAATGAAGTTTCCTCATCTTTAGTAAATAAAGTAGAGTTTTCGGCCTTAAATAAAATGGAAAAATCAATCGAAAACATAATGATTAAAGAATTTTGTTGGAAAATAAAAGTAAATCGAATCGGAAAAATAGTTCAAGTCGGATAATATTAAAAAATGTTGTAAATTTGATTAAGAAAACATTGTAAGAATGGCACAAAAGGCTAAAAAAATTCAGGTATTTACTTCATTTGAAGAAGAAAAAAAGTTTGAAGCAAAAAAACAAGCTTCCTTAACTTATAGTGAGCGCTTA
Source organism: Flavobacteriia bacterium (assembly GCA_947490145.1). Taxonomy (GTDB): domain Bacteria; phylum Bacteroidota; class Bacteroidia; order Flavobacteriales_D; family Crocinitomicaceae; genus M2408. Next base: position 2,153 of record CANLGD010000097.1, on the reverse strand, counting down.
TCGCAGTTGGAGATTTTACGAAAAATGATTTACAAAGAATATTTACTTCCAGATGGCACCTGGAAACCTTTGATTAAAAAAATCACTATAACTAAATCATGAATTTAGCAGAAAATTTTGAAGAAATATTAAGTGCTTTTAATCGATTTAAGGTTGATTATATAATTGTTGGTGGCTACGCGGTAATTTTTCATGGTTACAACAGAACCACAGGTGATTTAGATATTTGGGTAAATCCAACAGATTTAAACAAAAAAAAAATTATTAATGCATTTGAATACTTATCCTATGAAGATGAAGGACTTGATAAAATTAAGAGTTTAGATTTTTCTAAACCTTTTAGTTTTAAAGTTGGAGAAGAATTATTTGTAGTTGACATCTTAAATTTTATTTCGGGCTTGAAATATGAAGAAGCCAAAAATCAGGTAGTACTTTTTCGATATCGTGAAAATTTGCAAGTAAATTTTATTCATTTACATGATTTAGTAAAAAATAAAATGTCAACTGGAAGATTAAAAGATTTAGCTGATGTTGAAGAGTTACAAAGAATACATTTGTTTGAAAAAGAAAATTCCCTGCTAAAAAAAATTAAATCTCTTTTTAAGAAAAAGTAACCTTTTAAAAATCAAATCGTTAAAGAATTCGTGTTTTGCTTTTAAGGTCTGCACTAACGTTTGACTAATCAAAGTTGCCACTTTTCTTATGGTTAAACGTACACTACATTTCAGTAATCCAGCCTATTTATCTTGTAAAAATCAACAATTAGTTGTTGAATTACGAGACGACACTTTGATAAACTCAGCACGAAGAGAAAAAACCATTAAAACCGTTCCGATTGAAGATGTAGGAATTGTTATTTTAGAACACCCACAAATAACTTTTACCATTCGTTTGTTGGAACTTTTGTTAGAAAATAAAGTTTCAGTTATCACTTGTAACAGTAAATATATGCCCAACGGGATGTTTTTACCTCTAGAAGGAAATAGCGAACAAACAGAACGGTTTAGAACACAAATCGAAAGTTCAATACCACTCAAAAAACAATTGTGGCAGCACACCATTAAAACAAAAATTGAAAATCAAGGACTTGTTCTAGAAGCTTTAGGACAGAACAATGAGCGCTTAAAAAATTTAAGAAATGCTGTATTAAGTGGAGACATTACAAATTGTGAAGGACAGGCAGCATCTTTTTATTGGGGGAAAATTTATGGCTCAAGTTTTACAAGAACCCGAGACGAAGATACTCCCAATGCTCAATTAAATTATGGTTATGCAATTTTGCGTTCAGTAGTTGCAAGGGCAATTGTATCAAGTGGAATGTTGCCCTCGTTTGGGATTTTTCACCGAAATAAATACAATGCTTTTTGTTTGGCTGACGACATCATGGAGCCTTATAGACCTTATGTTGATTGGATCGTTTTGCATTTGGAAGGAATTAATGAGAATGAAGATGGTTTAACACGAGAACATAAAATTGAGTTACTGAAAATACCTCAAATTGATGTTGAAATTAATGGTTTAAAACGACCTTTATTTCATGCTGTCAGTATCACAACAGCAAGTTTATACAAGTGTTTTGCAGGTGAAAGTAGAAAGATAGCCTATCCAAAATTTATTTAATAAATATGAGTTACGAACGGTTTAATGCGTATAGAAATATGTGGGTAATGGTGCTTTTTGACTTGCCAACAGAAACTAAATTGCAGCGAAAAGTTGCTTCTAAGTTTCGTAAAACATTATTGGATAATGGTTTTTCGATGTTTCAATTTTCAATTTACACCCGCTTTTGTCAAAGCCTAGAAAATGCTGACACCCATACAAAAAGGGTGAAAAATATTTTACCAGAAAAAGGAAAAGTTGGAATTTTTTCAATTACTGATAAGCAATTTGGCAGAATGGAGGTTTTTTACGGAACTTCAAAAGCCGAAAGCGAAGAACCTCCGCAACAATTAGAATTATTTTAATTTTATACTAGAATTGAAATTTCTCACTTTTAGGTGAGATTAAGAGTGGTGACTGATCGATTTTTTAAGTTCATTTTTTAAATATAAAACATGCCAGAACCCTTACTACCACTACAGGTAAATCACATAACGTTGCGATTTACCTGTAAAGGTAAAAAAAAAAAGACAATTTTGAAAGCAAATCACAAC
>CANLGD010000096.1 GCA_947490145.1 Flavobacteriia bacterium | reverse complement strand
AAGAAATAATTGAGATAAATAGTAAAAGAAGGAATTTCATATTTAAATTTTTTAAACGTTTCACAATTTAAATTTAAAATGAATTGAATGAATGATCCTACATGTTAACAGAAAAATAACATTAAAGCAAATAAGGTTTGTGTCATTATCCGCAATAGACGAATCTGTTTTTGGTGGGCTCGGAGAGTTAGTACATTGGGAATCCAACTATTTAGAAACATTGTAAACTAAAAATACAAATAAGAATAGCACAATACGTTCAACTAGTAGAATAAATCTTATTTTCGGATCTATTTGTTTGAACAATCAAAATTACGTTTGATTGTAAATTAAGGAGGTTATATCTCTGTATTTTGTTAAATTTGAATTGATTACCTTTTTTTAGTGATTTTAAGAAGATTAAATGTAGAAACGGAAAGACACGATTTATTTTAAATAAAGAGAATTCTACAGGTATAAAAAAGTAATTACAAAGGAGACAAGATCGCTTTTTTTTGTTTGATCTTTAAAATGTATGGATTAGGCAATTTTTATAGAATTAAAATTTAAATAAAATTCAAGTGAAAATAACGTTTAAAGTAAAACTAGTAGTCATTCTTATAAGCATTTTGCTTTTAGTGTTTTCTCTTTTGCTCCTTTTTTCGTACGAAGGAAAAATGCTCCAATCTAAGTTGTTTGGAAAATACCTTCCTACCCAAGTACAAATAATAGATGTATACCCTTATGAGTTTCAAAATCACGGAACAGGTTCTAAGAGAATTCATGAATGGCAGGTTATGGCAAAAGTAAATTTTAGCTTGAATAATAAAAGTTATAAAACCAGTCTGCAGATAAAATTATTTCAAGCTTACGAATCTGCAAAAGCAAAACAGTATGCAATATATTATAAAGAGAATTATTCTGTATTAGATATTTATTACAATCCCGATGATCCAAATGAAATAATTCTAAATAAAGAGGATGAAACTTTTTTGATAATTCAATATGGGGCACTTCTTTTATGGACTTTTTTGTTTTTTACACTAGTTTTTATTCTACCTGATTTTAAAAAGGAATATAAAATGGAGCGAGCGTTAAAAGCTGATGTTTTGAAGCAAAAGAAAGCTGAATTAGAGAAAATAGAGGAATTGAAAAAGAGAGAAGAGTTAAAGTGGAAGAAATATGATTTTTTGAATTATAGCAATCATGAATTAGAAGACTTGTATTATAAAGATGCGATAAACGCACAAGCAATTCAACAATGGAAAGGCAACTATAAAAAGATTTTTCTTATGGATAAAAGCATAATTATCGTTTTTGATGAAATAGGACATTATAGAATTGTACAATATTCGTTTGAGAAATTTTTAACGAAAGCAGACTCCAGATATAATCATACGTTGGCTGATTTAATTCAGGAAGAGGGCGAAGAATTATTTGAAGAAATTGTAAAAGCCATAAAAGCAAAAAATCATGAATAGTTTCATTATCAACAAATTTGAACGTTTATCTCCTGAAATACAATTACTCGTTTCAAAACGATTTAATTCAAAAGAACACCCAAGCATAACCTATATCGAAGGATACAGCAACACAGCTCATATTATTAAAATACCTTATAATATATGTTTATTCGGTACTATTAGCACCTTTGTTTTTTTTGCATTTCAATTGATTCAAGAAACAATAAAATGGAATTCTCAAGGTGAATTTAGGACAGAAGGAGTGGCAATATTAGGGGTGATATTCTTGTTTTTTGCGCTATTATTTTTGATTTGTAAAAAAGTATTTAACAACAATCAAAGAATTCAAAAAAAAGTAGCCTTAGGCGAAATCAATTTTGGATTATGGATTACACCTGCCTTTATTGTAACGCATTTTGTAAATGGTGGCTATAACTGTGTGTCAAGAAAAGATGTTATCTCATTCAGTACCTATAAAAGTTCAAAATTGGATTATGTACATGTTAATTTACCGCGAAATCAAATTATGCTGATTGTCCCTTCTTGGTTAATCGGTTATGAAAATGATTCTGAAAAATTAAAACAATTGTTAGAACAATAACCTTTTCTTACGTCTTTCAAACGTTAAGAATTCTATTTACGTTGTTCTTAATAAAAGATTATCCAGACATTCAAAATAAACGATAAACATTAATCATATCTTTCATTTCTTTGAAGAGAGGAACAACAAATTTATGAGCCTTGACGCTATTTTTAGTCGGTCAAGACAAAGCCTAATTTGGGAGGGATAGGGGAGGTTACCTAACTAAATGCAAAAACCCATGACCCCTTTTGCCAAATACGGTTGAGAATGTATAGGTATAAACCCCATCAACTAGGGCTCTACCAGAATTGTCTTTTCCATCCCAATTGTTTTGGTAATTATCCGATGAGAAAACAACATTTCCCCACCGGTTTAGAATAATCACTTCGGTGTTTTCTGGTAAATTGTCAATTTCAAACAAATCGTTTATGCCGTCATTGTTGGCTGAGATGACATTGGGGAATTCAAATGTAAGAATCGATGTTGTGGTGTCCGTGCAATTAAACAAGGTGATGTTTTCAGTGATAGTGTCTGTGTAGCAATCAAATTCAACAATAGCTGTAATTTGATAGGTTCCTATTTCAGAAAATTGATGGCTTGGATTTACAGCTAATGAACTATTATTTGCTCCTGAAGTTGGATCACCAAAATTCCAATTTACTTGATTGATGGGTGATGCTGATGGTATTGAAAATGAAATAGAACTCTGCAAACATGAATCAGGAAGAAATGCAATGATTGAACTAGCCGCAAATCCTCCAAGTGGAACTTGAGCCGGCAAGCCTAGTTGACATGTTGCAGGGCCGAAACTAACAGCATTGGTTACATAATCGCAGCCTTGTCCCAATGAATTAGGATTTGAGATCTCATCCAGCCTCCCAGCATTTCCTTTTGCAACATACAATTTCCAAATACAGATTCCTCATTTTTAATTCTAATTCAATGCTCCCAAAACACATTTGGGTTATTGGTTTTGTGGAAGATCCATAGCGTATTGCTCTCTTCTCGTTTATCCTCCTCTTTTTGTGGTACTTGATCAAAATAATCAAGCGGCAGAAGCTCTATGTAGTTGTAGGTTTTTCCTTCAGAGCTTGTTTCCATGTTGTATTCGCTGGATGAATGACACTCGAGGATATAGAGATTTTTTGCCATATAATTTTCCAGATAGTTCTCTTTTGTTTGAGTGCTCTGATTATTCCAATTAGCATCTGGATTTAGAATTAGGGGTTTGTCACTAATCAAACGCTCACGAACTTCCTCAATGCTCAATAGTTCTCCTTTTTCATTCATCACATAAGCATCGAAAGTGGGGTCGATCCAAAGCCATTTTTTCAAGGATTCGGAATAAACGGAATTAATGACATGGCAATCCTGGTCAATTTTCAAACTGTCTTTTGGTAAACACGTAACAACTCTCGATTTTATGCCCATTGATAAATAACATTCGTTCAAAACCAGAGCAAGACCTCGGCAATTTAAGCCCCTGTTTTCCTTTTTGCAAATCTCCAACATGCTCATGGCATTTTTCACCTCTGGATTTCCATTCATTCCATCATGGGGAACTAAATCGTGAATCCAATGCATGAGATTTAAAATTTGTAACACGTCTGAACCTTGTCCGGCTATGCTATCGAGATTGAATCCTTTGCGCAATGCTACCAGATTGGGGTTATCGCTTGCTTGATAAGAGAATTTTGGAATAGTTCTGTTATCTGAAAGATTATATTTGCCTGCCCTTTTTAGGATACTAAGATAATCTCCAGTTTGCTTGAGCTTGTTATTGAGTTCAGCGAATTCTTTTTCGTTTCTAATATTGTCTAAGTCAGTATCATTCTGTACGTGACCATAATCATTATAACCTGCATCAATTGCTTTTCTTAAATATGTTAACGCTGAGGCCTTATTGTCTAAAAGCGAATAAATACAAGTTAAATTATAGTAGATGTTACCTAGCAGATAGGTGTATTGTTTCTTGTCATCCGTTGGTAATTTTTCATAAATTACGAGATATTCCTTGAGTAAGGAATTAAATGACTTGGTGTCCCTACTGTCATACGATTTATTGAATCCATCTCCTTTTTGGTTTATAAATTCCTCCATTTTTTGAGTTGGCGTAGCTTGAGCCATAAGAAGTTGTGAACTAAAAAATACTGCGATAAAAAGGATTATTTGTTTTTTCATTTTAGATGCTTGTTTATAATTAGTCATTATTAGATTAGTAAAAATTATCTCACTATGATATCAACCATAGAAGTATTCATTTTGATTTTAAATTTTCCGCTGACAGTTTTCAATTCATTTTGAGATTTTGTTTTCAGATCAGCTCGATCCACTTTAACCTTCCCCAAGCTCGTACTTAAATCCAGGCTCATCCCATTTAATTTCACATCATTCGCAATAAGAGTTATTGAGCTTGTATAAAATTTGGAGGGCTTAATTTCGGAATTATGACAAAGTAATCATACCCATTTATTATTCGAAGTAATGTAGGGTCACTAACTTGTATTTTGCCTTCTAGATATGCGGATTTAATCGATGACATATCTATACAACTCCATTCATTTGTGGAAGCAACGCTTAGCAATGGCTTTAGGACTTCAGAAAATTGATGGTTTCCTGCATCCTCGTCATTTGGCATACCTTGAAAAGGTCCCGAAGTGGTGCCTGATAACCCTAAAACCATAATGTGTAAAGATTTTTTGAATTGACTATCAGCAACATTGGATACTAAATTTCCAATATCAGAATCCTTAAACATATGTAATGCACCGAACTTAAATAAGTTTTTTGTGTTTTCCAATTTTTGAGAGTCTTTCATTAAAATGTTTTTATTTAATTGACTTCTTAAAAACTGGTCTTGTTCCTTATATATTTTAGTAGTAAGTTCAAAACTTCGAATTATTTCATTCTCCTTACTGCTTAAATTCATAGATTTTAATTCGGTTATATAGTTTTGGAATTCATCTGTTAGCAAATACAAAACCGTTAGATCACTGGGGTCTTTAATATAACTTAATAAACCTCTTTTTGATTTCTCTTCAATATCTTCATAAATTTGTTTTGCCCTTTTGTTTCTGGTTATTTGCTTTAATTCATGGCAAATTAATCTGTCGGCAACAACCATTATCTGATCAAGACCAAATACGTTGGTTTTTGATTTGACCAATTTCTTTAATAAGTTAAATTCAGGCTCCAATGCAAAGAAAGAAAAACAGCTTCCTAATTCATCTGTATACTGTTTTAATTGTGTTTCAGAAAAGTCCTTGATTTTAGACTCAATTATTTTAGCTGAATAAGGGTCTATCTCGCAGAAAAAATTGTCAAACCTTACTTTATCTGTTAAAGATTTTACAAATAGAGGAATTTCATTTGTAAGATGTGCTTCTCCAACTAGCACAAAATCAGATGATTTTACTCTAGTAATTAAAGTGTCCCATCCATTACCCGAAAAAACATTATTCTTAACAAAGAATTTAGTTAAGTTCTGCTGTGCTATTGAAGTTAGCAATGAATCCTGATTGTATTGTGCGTTGCTTTGCGCATTTACAGCTAATGAAGTTATAAAGACTGTGATAATTAAAAATACTTTTTTCATTTTTATTTGTTTTAACTATATACTAATTTGTTCGTATCGGGAAACTATCTCACTATGATATCACCCATAGAAGTATTCATTTTGATTTTAAATTTTCCGCTGACAGTTTTCAATTCATTTTGAGATTTTGTTTTCAGATCAGCCCGCTTCACTTTAACCTTCCCCATATTTGTACTCAAATGCAGCTTACATTCTGATATTGGGTTATTTAATTGAACATTAATATCTCCCATACTAGAGTTTAACTGACAATCGTCTGAAAATGTGATGTTTTCGCCAGATACATCGCCCATAGATGTGATAAGATTTAATTTTCCTGTTACATTTTTTATTGAAATATCTCCAAGGGCAGTTTCAACATAAATGCCTCCTGTACAATTTGTTACAGATATATCTCCAAGAGAACTATAGAGTAAGGTGCCAGTGTTTTTCAATCCATTGGCATCGATATCGCCTAAATCTGAATCCATTTTTACATCTACGTTATCCGGAACATAAAATTCTATTTTACTACTTTCAGAAAGCACACTGATACCATTGAAATTCTGATCGTTTCTTTGCAAATGAATCGTCAGAACGGAATCCTTCAGCACATAACTCAATTCGCAATTCCCTTTCTTTTTGCGTGAGAAAACTCCTTTTGCCTTTAGCTGATAGTTGTACTTCATGGAAATGTCTGTCCGATTACTTCCACTAACCAAAATATCACTTTTATCCCCTTTGAACACCAATGATTTCACCCCATTGAAAAGTGTATCGACGTGCAAACTGTCATTAGAAGAAAACCAAGATCCAGCATTAGATTGAATACTTGTTTTTGTTGAACTTTGTGAAGGGAAAATGGGGTCTAATTGAACTAAAGAAGCAGCAGGATCTAACTCCACAAAAGGTAAAGTCACAAGACCTTCATTGATCCATGGTTGAATGAAAGCTTTTTCAAGGAAACGATTATTTTCAATTGGGAGCTGATTGGGTTGAATAGTTGTATTAAGTGAAATCGTCGAAGAATCTACCATTGCAGCTTGCTTGTCCTTTTTTTGTTTTGGAGTAATGTTCTGTTCTTTATTTCCGGACATAAACAGAATTCCAGTTACTATAATTGTAGCGATTGAACTCATGATAAAGAAGTTTTTTTGAATGATAATTTTACTAGTTGATTTTGGAACAGCAACCTGAGCAGAGGCTTCAATCCAAGAGGTAACATCAGAAACGCTCGTAGAGGTTTTCTCGGTTCTTAATGTTTCAAATAGGTGATTTAATTTTTCTTCAGATTTCATAATACACCGTTTTTAATTTCAAGTGACTGCATAAGCGCCAATAATTGCTTTCTACCTCTGCTCAGGCGTTGCTTTACGGCAGATTCACTTGAGTTTTGAATACCCATGATTTCTTTTATCGAAAACCCCGAAATTTCAAAGAGAATGATGCACTCACTTGTTACTTGATCCAGTTCTTGTAAGCATTTGTACAAATCATTGATTTCGAATTGTTGTTCAATCGAATTATTCCCGTTGTGAGAATGCTCGTAATTTTCTTTCAACTGATTAACATATTCTGGTCGTTTCTTCTTTCGGTGATTGGCTAATATTCGCGAAGCCGTTCCAAACAAAAAGTGAAGAAATGCATCCGTAGATTTGAGTTCATCAAACTTCTCAAACGCAACAACCAAGGTATCGTGCATGATGTCTTTGAAATGAAATTCACCGTAAACACGCGTTTTACAAAAGCGCTCAAACCGTTCATGAACCGGTTCGTATACTTGCATAAAACGTTCTTGTTTGGTTAATTCCATTTTAATTACACTCGGGATTTGGTAGTAAGTTTCTTAACGTTGGAAAAAGTGACATTACTGAAAAAATATTTGGAAGCACCACCGTTCAAAATTAGAAAAAAGCGTCAGAAGAAGCGCTGAACCAAGCCTCGTGCAAATCAGAAGTCGTATCTAACAAATGGTCCTGTGTTAAAATATAAATTCATTGAATCAAAGTTTTGAGTCATGTCAATACCAATTCCAAATTGAATTTTTTCTTTGTAATCGGCACCAATTCTTACGATTTGAGCCGCTTCAACTGGGTCTATTGAAAAAATTATTTGCGAATATAACCCCCAATTTTTACTCAATTTTGGAATAAATCCAATGAGTCCCAAAACACTCGGAGCAACCTGCCTTTCAACATAACCAATTGTGGGGTACATTTGAATAAAAAAGTCTTCCTTTTTGTTCATGTATGAAAGACTTAATCCAATCGCTGGTATAAACAATTCACCGTAAAATCCACCTCCTGCCGAAAGTCCAAGCCAAGGGTTGAATTGGTAAGTAAGCTGTCCCTCGATGGATACTGTGTTTAGTGCTTTGTCTTTGTAGTTTACTGTAAAGCGATTAAGATTGAAAAAGTTCCATTTTCCAGAACTATCCAAATCTTTATCGAAATAATTTATGTAATGTGTGTGCCTGTTTCCCCCCAATATTTCAACAGCACCTTGAGCGCAAATATGATTTGTAACTAATAGTAAAAAGGC
>CANLGD010000095.1 GCA_947490145.1 Flavobacteriia bacterium | reverse complement strand
CCCATCATGAATGTTCCAAGAAAACTAGAGAATAAAAGCGTTAAAAATCCGGAACACACAATCAGCGAGGATAAAATCATTCCTTTTCCAGTAACCAAATAGGCGGTTTTTATGGCATAAACCTTTGATTTTCCCTTGTCTAATTCAATCTTGAACTTGGCCAAAAATTGTATGGTATCATCAAATGCAATTCCCAAGGAAATGGTGAAAATTACGGAAGTTGAAATCTTTAAATCAACGTGCATCAATCCCATCATTCCACTTAAAACGATTAGTGGAATGATGTTTGGAATTACACTCAGAAGTACTAATTTCCAAGATCTGTAGATAATCAACATCATAATAACGATGATAGAAACGGAAACTAAAATTCCTTCCACTAAATTCATAGAAAGGTAACTGATGTTTTTATCTAAAAGAAACGCTGTACCAGTGTATTTTACAGAAATTAGATTGGGATTTATGTTTTTTGCCAGAAATTTTTCAAACTTTTTGTTTTCTAAGGTAGCTTTTTTATTTCCCCAATCTGGTGTATTTGCGCTAATACGCATGTTTTTCTGAGTTGAATCAACTACAACTTTAAACAATTCACCTTTTTCAGCAAATTTTATTGGACGCCTTAATTTACGAATTTCTCGTTGTGTTTCTGGTAATTTAAAATACTCAGGATTTCCCAAATGAGAAGATTGATTTAAGACTTTAATAAAGGTAATAAGTGAAACATTTATTTTCGCTTTGTAATTATCTACTAAATAATCTTCAATTTTAGTTAATTCTTGTAAAACCTCTAAATCCCAACAGTCATTGTCACCTTTGATATGAATTGCATATTCTAAAGGACGAATTCCACCGTAATGTTTGTCCAAGAAATTAAAATCTTGCTTTATTGGTTCGCTAGATTTTAAATCGTCTAACATGTAATTATTTACCTCTAATTTAAAAGTCAATAAACCAAAAATAACAGTTAGTATTGCGAAAATAATAATTACTAATTTTCGTTGATGAACGATTTTCACAAATAATTTTCTTAAAAATTTATTCCAGTATGGAGGATCTGTTGTTTCAGTGATTTTTTTAGGTGAAGGGAAAACATAAAATGAAAGCGGAAGTACAACAATTGTCAGAATAAACGCAATTGTAACACCAATTCCTGTAACAATTCCAAAAGATTGAATTGGTTGTAAATTAATGAAGACCAAGGTGATAAATCCAACTGCAGTTGTAAATGAATTTAAAAAAGTAGCTAATCCAACTTCCCTTAAAGAAATTGAAATGGCATCGTATTTCGTCATTCCAGCACGTAAGTAATCCAGATAGCGTGAAACCAAATGAATTACGTAAGACATTGTGACAACGAACATAATCGAAGGTAAGATTGACAAGATAACGTTTATAGGTTCATTGAAAACGACCATAAAACCTAAAACCCAAATTACCGACATAACTAAAACTATTTGTGGAATTAAAATTCCCCACATACTTTTAAATGCAATCCAAAGAAATAAAATAATTAAAACAACACTAAATGCAAGAAACATAAGTAATTCAGTCGTCATTTTACTTAGGTAAAATTTTTGTGCAATTGTTCTTCCGGCAACTCGGGCTTTTTCAAATGAATATTTTTTAACTAAACCTTGAATTTGGTCATTTAAAACCGTACTCTTTTTTCCAGGTAAATAATCTTCATGTTTTATGAAAATACAGAGTGATTTTCCATCTTTTGCGACCAGATTATTGATTAGTTCTTTGTGTTTGTATATGCGAATAGAATCTTCTTTCAATAATTTTGAATCATTACTGAAAAATGGTTTTCTTCCAATTACTCCACCAGTAAGTAAAAATAATTCTTTTTCAGAAGAAATTGAACGTGCATAAGTAACGTATTTTAGCGCTTCCAGTTCAACTTTTAATTTCTCAACCTGATTTAAGAATTTCTTGTTGAAAATTCCTTTTTCTCGTTCAATAGCAATTAAAAGGAAGTCATTATCAGACTGATAGATTTCTCTGTGTTTGAAATAAAATTTAGTTTCTTCGCTGTCTTTTGCGAAAAATTTCTCGAAATCATAATCAAATTTGATGCTTGGAATAATAATTGCAAAGCCAATTGTTATTAAAATTAAAATTACAAATAGTAGTTTTGCGTATCGTTTAAAAAATTTTTCTCCAACCATTTTGATTTTAATCCGTTTGTATATTTGTAAGATTTGCTTGCAAAATTAAAAATAAGTTTGGTAACAAAACAATAAGAATGTTTTAATTGTAACTTAACATGCGGTTTTAATTTTTGTTTTGTAGTTTTGCGAAACTATTTATAAGGAACTTAAATAAATTAAATTATGAAAAAAAGCTTACTTTTATCTTTTTGTGTTTTAGCAGGGATTTCATTTGGACAATCGTTTACTGCTGCAAATGAATATATTAACAGTGATACACAACAAATGTATTTAGTTGATTCTGCTGCTCCTTCTTTGGCAACGGTCGCTGGGGCAGGCGCTAATTGGGATTATTCCGCATATTTAAAAATGCAAAATCCTTTAAGAACTTATCAAATTACAAATAATACAAATACTGCTTTATTTCCAAATGCTAATAAAATAGTTTCAGTACAAGGAATCTTAAGTACATACATAAATTCCAGTGCGAGTAATAGATCTTCTGATGGCTTTGAATTTACTGATGCGGCATTAGGCACTGTAAGAGCAAATTTTTCTGCAGGAGATAATATGAACATTATGGATTATGATTTCGTTTTAAATGATAATTCAACTGATATTTTTTCTGGAGTTTTAACTGGAAATGGTGTAATTAATCCGGCTTGTTCAGGAACTTCAACATCTACTTTCGATGCGATTGGAACTTTAAAATTAAGTGCTACTGTAACAAAAACAAATGTTCAAAGACATCACTTGTATACTGAATTGAACGGAACGTCCATTTTGGGACCAGTAATTTTGAAGATAAATCAATTTGAATATTATGATTTTACAACCTCGAAATTGCCATTGTTTTCCTATACTAATTTAAAAATTGTTTTAAACGGTTCACAAGCTACAAATCTCAATTTTGTCTTAAATACAGTTGATCCAATAAGTTTTGTTGGTATAAACGATGAAATTTCTAAAAATGCTTTTTCGATTTATCCAAATCCTGCGAATGAAGAACTAACAATTTCTGGTGATTTGACTGGAAATGAAAACATTTCGATTACAGATTTAAGTGGAAAAAAAGTTTTATTTTCTCTTTCCGATAACAAAATAAATATTTCTAAATTAAACGCAGGAATTTATTTCTTAAATATTGAAAAAGACGGTCAAGTTTCTCAAGAGAAATTTGTGAAAAAATAAGTTTTTATTCTAGTTATATTTCATGAGTCGTTCTAATTTTGGAACGACTTTTTTATTTATCAAAAATCACTTGTTGATTGTAACTTTTTCAATTTACTGTACTAATATAATAATCACTTAATTTTACGGGATGAAATAGCCTTGGAAATTATTAGCAAGTCAAAAATAGCTAATAAATGACGTATTCCATATAAAAACTGAAAACAAGTTACACCTATATGAATAAATTTTTTACCTTTTTAGTTTTAGTTATACAATTTCATGTTTTTTCGCAAGATCAAATTTCTTTAAATTCGGAGGAAAAAGCATATTTGTATCACATTGTTAAAAAAAGTCCGATTTTAGATACAAATATTGGTCGTTATTTTGAATACAATGGACCAATAATTCGTTTTGGGAACAAAGAAATCAATTACGATTCGATTGAATTGATAATTATGAATAGTCCTGAAAAATTATACATCCGAACAAGTGAAATTGCAAAATCTCCCAAAGGTATTATCGCCGAAGCAACTAATAAAATTGCTTTGTGGGAATTAAATAAAGTTCTGTTAGCTAAGCGAGTAGGAGGGAAGGAGCTCCAACGTTACATTGGACAATATTTGAAATTTGAACAAATTTTACTTCCACTTTTACCTCCAAATGCTTTTAAAGAAACTTCGGAAGGTAAAATTCCGCATCCGAAATTAGAACAAATTCTTAATCCAAGTTTGAGTTTTAATGACAAAAAAGAATTGCTTTCTACCTTTTATTTTTTAGACATTCAAGATCAAGAATTGACTTATAAAGCCTTTAATCAAGCAGTGAATGATTACGTAGAAATGCGTTCAAAACAATTTTATAAATTACTTGGTGGAGAAGCACAAATGTTTGAAAATGTACTTGTTGCTGCTGGAGATGGAAGTAGTAGTGCTGGACTTTTAGAAGAACGTGAAAAAGACGAAAAAGGGAGGTGGAATAGAGGATTGCCAAAGGCCGTGGGTTTGTTTCCTTATTTGACAGAAATAAAACAAGGAACTAAAAAAGACAAGGAAACTATTAAACCATTAAAATTTGCCGTTTTAGATTTTTTAACGCCTGGAAATAATAGAATTACCACAATCCATTGTGATGTTTGGGGTTACAATGCTGAAAAACAAACAACCGTTGTGATTGAAAAAAATGGACTTTCTTATCATCTTTTTGGTTCAGGAGAAACGCGTTTTTTGGCTCCAGATTCAAGTTTTTCGAGTGGTTTGACCTTTCAAAGTATCATCAATCAACTTGAATTTGAGCGGATTGCAAAATTGGATGAAATGATTTACGGAAAAAAAGGCTTTGATTATTGGATTGATTGGAATACGAAAAAAAGAGATAATACGGAACTAAAAATTGAGAAAAATGAAAAAGCGTACTCTGATATGGGGTATTCGCCAATAATAACTTCTTCAAAAGCATCAAGAAAAGTTAGAAAAGATAAAAAGAAGTCAAAAACCTTAATAAATTATCAACCAACAACGAATTCAGGAGGAACAAGCAAGAAAAAATCGCAGCAAGAAATTATTGATTTATACAATCAATATGAAGGATATAAACGAAAAATTGCGGAATTGCAAATTCAAAAGAAAGAAGCAATTAATAAAAGAGCTGTTTATCAACGTCAATTAGATCAATATAAGGATTTGATGGGACGAAGATGGGCAACTTTTACGGAGAAAGATGGTTTATACATTTTTGAAGATTCTTCCACTTTTGATCTTTATACGCAAGAATTTGTTTTTCCTTCGTTAAAAGATAAAGTTCCATTTGAAGTAAAATTATTGGCAATTCCGAATGATTGTTTATCTGAACTAGCTGATGAAGTTATGATGCATGTGAGTGTAATTGATGCAAAACCAACATTTGACGCAAGACTTCAAATTCATTTAGAAGATATTTTTGAATCTGATCAATGGAAATTATCTGATAAATTATTGACTGAAAATGACAGTGTTGCTGTAAGACAATTTTTTGAAGCTTTGCAAGAAGATAAAAAACTTCAAGTCATAGCTAGAGGACAAGGAATGGGAGTTTGGGATGGAACAAGAACAGTTAAACAAAATGATCCAGAAGCCATTGAACTTTCTGCTTATCCAACATCAAAAATGGACACTAATTTTGTTCGTTTAAGAAAATCTGAAGTATTAATTAATTTGAACAGAGATGTTTTACTGGAAATAAATTCTTTTACTGATCCAGTTTCAAGCAATATTAAAGTTTCGAACGAGGAAATTTCTAAAAAAATGACAACTTATAAACTAACAAAAAATCAAATTTTAAGTGCTTATCGCTCAGCGACCATTTTATTTCAATTGAAAGAAGAATTGAATGTTTTGGCAGGAAACTATTTTAATAGAGAAGAATCGAAAAAAATTATTGATAAATTGAACAAAGAAATTTCAAAAACAAAAATTGTTGTTGGATTTACGTCGATTGATTTGGAAGAGTTTAGGTAGAAGTAATAATTAATCTCACATTCCCAAAACTAATAAATCAATGTTTTTATATTTTAAATCGAAAACCTTTCCTAAAACTTCGCTCGTTAAAGTTCCTTTGTACATATAAACGCCGCTTCTAAAACCTAAATCGCATTTTATTAATTCTTTGCAACCGCCATAATCACCCATTTGCAAAAGAATTGGAGAAAAGATGTTGGATAATGCAAAAGAAGCAGTTCTTGAAACACGTGATGCGATATTTGGAACACAATAATGAATTACTTCGTGTTTAACAAAAGTGGGATTGATGTGATTTGTTACTTGAGAAGTTTCAAAACAACCGCCTTGATCAATGCTTACATCTACAACAACTGAACCGGATTTCATGTCCATAATCATTTCTTCAGAAACTACACAGGGAGTTCTACCCAATGGCGCTCTCAATGCACCAATTACAACATCTGCTCTGCGAATTGCTTTTGCCAAAACCTTTGGCTGTAAAACAGATGTGAAAATTCGTCTTCCAATATCGTTTTGTAACCTTCTTAATCGAGAAAGTGAATTGTCAAAAACTTTCACTGAGCAACCCAGTCCTAAAGCTGCACGAATGGCGTATTCTCCAACTGTTCCAGCTCCAATTACCACTACTTCAGCAGGTTGAACTCCAGCAATTCCGCCAAGCATAATTCCTTTTCCATGCTCAAAAGAGGACAATAATTCTCCTGCAATTAAAATTGAAGTTGTACCAGCAATTTCTCCCATGGAGCGAACAATTGGATAAACTCCTGCATCATCTTGGATGTAGTCCCACGCAACTGCTGTAATTTTTTTTGACATTAATTTTTGCAAAATAACTTTTGGTTGTGCAGATAATTGTAGCGCGGAAATTAAGGTTTGTCCGCCTGACATCATTTCAACTTCTTCTTCTGATGGAGGTGCAACTTTAAAAATGATGTCACATTCAAATATTTCTTTTGGATCATAACATATTTCGGCTCCAGCCTCAGAATATTCGTTATCTGAAAAATTGGAATTTTCTCCACTTTTTGATTCAATTTTTACTCTGTGGCCATTTGAAACCAACAATGAAACAGCCTCCGGAACCAAAGCAACTCGTTTTTCTTGAAAAGAAGTTTCTTTTGGAATTCCAATATAAAGACTTCCTTTTTTTCGTCTTACTTCAAGCATTTCCTCTTGAGGCATTAAACTTCCTTCTTTGATAAGTTGTTTTAGAATGTTTGGATCTGTAATCATATTTTCAAAATTGCAAGATTAATTCTTATTGCGAAAATAAGACTTATTTTTGAAAAAAGAATAAATTCATTATTTTTTATTTTCACACATTATTTTTAATCAATTTTTAAATTTTTTATTAATTTTTTACGTTTTTTCATAATAAAGTGCAATTAATTTGCAAACACCCCCTAAATTTTTATACCTTTGTCAAAAAAAACATAAAAATTCGTCAAAATGGCTACAAAAAGACAACAAGCGTATCAAGATGTGTTAAATCGTGCTCCAAAACACATTGATTATGATGGAAAGGTTTCTGAACTTTTTGCAAAAAATGTTTTTCATGCAGATGTGATGCGCGAATATCTTCCAAGTGAAGCGTTTAAATCAATGATGGAATCCATTCAAAATGGAACACGTTTGGATCGTAAAATGGCGGATCAAGTTGCTTCTGCAATGAAAGATTGGTCAATTACAAAAGGCGCTACACATTATACGCATTGGTTTCAGCCATTGACAGGTTCTACAGCTGAAAAACACGATGCTTTTTTTAAACCTGTTGGTCCAGGTAAAGCTATTGAACGTTTTGACGGAGATTTATTGGTACAACAAGAGCCGGATGCATCTTCTTTTCCAAATGGTGGAATTAGAAATACATTTGAAGCTCGTGGGTACACTGCTTGGGATCCTTCTTCTCCAGCTTTTGTAATCGGAAAAACTTTGTGTATTCCAACGATTTTTATTTCTTACACAGGTGAATCTTTGGATTATAAAATGCCATTGTTGAAAGCTTTACAAGCGGTAGACCAAGCTGCTGTTGAAGTGTGCCAATTCTTTGATAAAAATGTAACAAAAGTGATCGCAACTTTAGGTTGGGAACAAGAATATTTTTTAGTAGATCAAGCTTTGTTTAATGCGCGTCCAGATTTAATGATGACGGGAAGAGCACTTTTTGGTCATGCTGCTGCAAAAGGACAACAATTAGAGGATCATTATTTTGGTTCAATTCCGGAAAGAGTTACAGCTTTTATGCGTGAATACGAAAATGAATCCATCGCTTTGGGAATTCCAGTTACAACGCGTCACAATGAAGTTGCTCCAAATCAATTTGAATGTGCGCC
>CANLGD010000094.1 GCA_947490145.1 Flavobacteriia bacterium | reverse complement strand
TTGTGAGGTCATTACAAAGTTTAGAGTTACAGATTTATTAATTTGTTGTTGCACTGGTGGAATTGTTACGACACATTCTATCAAAGTGAAAGCGAAAAAATAGCAAAATCAGTTTTAAATCAAAAATTTTACAAAATGGAAACAGAAATATTAGAAGAAATTGAGGTAAGTGAAGTTATATACAGACCCGCAATTAAAATAAATTCAAATACGAATGTGGAAGTGCTAAGCATTTCTAGAAATGATGATTATACGCAAATAGATTTTGTTTATTCCCCCTGTAACAAATATAATTGTGGCTGGTGGATAAGAATTGAAAAGGATTCTTTCATAAGAGTTAAAGGCACAACTTCAAAATTGAAATTAATTAAAGCTATAAACATCCCTTATGCTCCAAGAAAAAGGTTCTTTAAATCCAAAGATTCTTTTGGTCATTTTACCTTGATTTTTCCGGCAGTTCCAAAATCAACTGAAAGCATTGACATTATTGAACTTGAGAATGGTGATTCCTCCTACTTCAATTTTTATGATGTGAGTATGATTAAAGTTAGAACTCAATTAATTCCCTGTGCAAACTAATAAAATTAAAACTATGAAAACAAAAATCGAAAAAATAAAGGCACTTGAATTGCCAAAATCTCAGGAATATTGGGATGATATTAGTTATTCAGGTGGAACTAGAAAAGAACTTTCTCGAATAGAAAATATGCTTAGTTTTGAAATTTATGAAAACAATTCAGATTTTTATCTATTGGTTTGGGTTAACAATTGGTATCAGAAAGGACCTCTTGATGTTTCACAAACGATAAGTCAACATAGAATTTGTTTTCAATGGGAGAATGAGAACTGGAAAGAAATTGATATTGTAGTTTTTTACACGAACTATTTCTCAAATGCTCTAATCTGGTCGATAAATGATATTACTGATTTGAATGATATAAAAATTGATGAAGTATGAAAGAAAATATAATCATTATTGCACAAGCAGACTTTAGAAATCGTTCTTTTTTTGATGACAATATGAGCCAATTATTTCCGGATTTAGATAATATTCATTTTCAAATTCCAGCTTTTAGTAATCTATACTTAATGATGCGTCAAAATAGAATTGGAAGGTCTAATTTTAATCAATTCCTTCTAAGAATAAATGATGAATTAGCATTTATGGAAGAATCCTATAAAAAACGATATTTTCCAAATGGATATAGTGACAAATTAGAAAAAACCTCTGAATTTTCATTAAGGGAATTAGGTAATAAAATTGTACTTTTCTCTGATGATAAAAATGAAGAAATAAATTATGTGGAAAATTTAGCAAGACAACAAAATTTAGAAATTATTAAAATTCCAATCATAATTGAGGAATTGACTGAAGAAATTAAGAAAATTTTAGAAGAAAATATCGATTTATTAATAACTCAGGAAGAAATTTTAGAATCAATAAAAAAAAATGAAAAACACCTGAATATTGCGCGCAACAATATGCATTGGGAAATTGCTGCTAAGCTGAGAGATCGGATTTGGATATTAAAAGAAAAACTATGAAAATACTAAACGGTATTTTAAATTCATGGAGCGATTTTAATTTCGTTAAAAATAATTTATAAAATGAAAGCAAAAATAAAGTAAAACAAGCAAAATCCAGTACCTGGAATAGCTATGATTATTGAATTAAATAAAGAAATCTTGCAGCTAATATTGAAGTATTATGAAATTGAAGGTTTAAAAGCAACAAAAATACGAAAAGCATACTATGAAATAGCAGCTAACTTGAAAGATGAGCAAAAAGCTATTGAACGAAAAATTGCAGATTATATTCGATTTCAGATGGTGTGAAAAACTATTGGAATGTCCAAAATAAATTATATTTATCAAGCACTTGAAAGGATTTTTGTCTGCATGATTTCACAGTTTAACACTTACGCTGTCAGATTTGCTTTTCCAGCTAGTATTTCAATGTCAGCCACCGAAATGACCAATTCTTAAAGTTAAGAATATTTAAGCAAAATTTCCTTCAAAAATTGCACGAACACCTTTTAAGAATGTGACAGTTAACATTTAAATTATTCTATGCTTGATTTTAAATTTTCTCGTTGAAAAATATAAATAATTGTTTATTGTGCAATTTTACCTTTTGCCAAAAAAAAGTTGTTTTGATTCCTTTCTCTAAAACATTTTTTATCAATCTATTTATAAATAATATGTTTTAATTGCTATATTTGTTTTCCAACAAAATAATAAAAGCTTCCAGGCAATAAAAAGTAGCATTTTAAAAATAAAATTCTCTATCTATTTATGAAAATTATGAAAGTCAATATATTATTATTAATTCTATTTTCAACTTTTCAATCAATTATTTTTGGTCAGCAAAAGGTGAAAACGGAGAATGGCAAAAGTGTCCTTTTATATGACGATGTAACCTGGGTTTATTCTGATAGCACTGCTGTAAAGGATGTGTTTTTTGCAAGCTCTTCAAAATTAGAACTTCCAAAAATAAAAAGTCAGGACAGTATCATTTTTCATGCGGGTTATTCATTTTTGTATAATGAAACACATGAACAAGCAAACTGGGTAGCTTATGAGCTAACAGAAAAAGAAACCAATAAATTATTTGATAGAACAGATAAATTCATGTTAGATCCTAAGGTTATTTCAGAGACTGCATGCGATAAAGATTATGAAGGTTCTGGATATGATAGAGGTCATTTGGCTCCGGCTGCTGATATGGGTTGGTCAGCTGAGGCAATGGCGGAATCATTTTATTACAGCAATATGAGTCCTCAAACTCCCAGTTTTAACAGAGGAATTTGGAAAAAATTAGAAGAGTTAGTTCGTTCGTGGGCAATTGAAAATGAATCTATTTTTATAGTTACTGGTCCGATTTTAAGTGACGGACTTAAAACTATTGGTGAGGATAAAGTTTCTATTCCAAATTATTATTATAAGGTGATTTTAGATTACAAAGAGCCAAATGTTAAAGGAATTGGTTTTATCTTACCGAATCTTGGTTCAAAAGAGAAACTTCAATTTTATGCTGTTTCAATTGATAGTGTAGAAAAATTAACAGGTATTGATTTTTACCCTTTACTGCCTAATTCAGAAGAAGAATTGATTGAAAAAACAGTATGCATCGAATGTTGGACATGGGATAGTAAAAAGATAAACTATGAAAATAGTGAGATTTTATCAGAGGCTGTTCAGTGCAGTGGAATTACAAAATCGCAAGAGAAATGTAAAAATAAAACTACAAATCCTACTGGCTTTTGCACAGTGCATCAAAGTCAATATTCAAGTGAGCGAAAAAAAGGGAATTAGCTCAATTTATATTTAATACAATTAGTTCTTAGGTGTTTCTATTAAAGGATACGATGCAAATTCAAGAACATGTGCAAATTTTCTATTTTTTTTTTTTGAAAAGCGCGTCATTATTTAAATTTCATTTGTTAGATTCCTGAATTAGAAGGACCAATCAAAAATAAAAATAATAATTTTGTTATTATTTAACTTCTCATTCGTTTAATAAAGAGCAAGCACGATTTTTTTAAGTTCTTTAAATTAGCAAAAAAGCAGAAATTCTTTGAGAATTTTGAATTTTAAGAAGAAATTGTACAACAGCTTTGAGCAGATAAAATGGCCTCGCTAGCGGCAATAACTAACAGAATACCAACAAATTTGGAGTTAGAAAACTTTGAAAAAGGGCTTTATTTGCCTTACCGAGTAAAAAAATAAAAAATATATTTTTTTTTGCAACCTTTTACAATTTTAACGTTAGCGTAAAACCAAATCAAAAACTATGACCTTAAACCTTCATTTTCACCTACAACTGCAAGCCTTCAAACATTTATTCCCATTTTAAAAAGTAAATTTCCATCTAGTTAGGTCTGCAAACCTTACATTTATTTCAATTCAACGTCACAGCATGACGTATTTGACACAGTATCTTTGTATTCAACAATGCTCTGTTAATGTCTTTGCTTATAATTTAACTTAAAAAATAAAGAAAAATGGAAAATAACTTTTTAAACCCAAACTTTACCTTAGTGGCTAAAAATGTCGAATTTATTCACAAAGTAGCAAAAAAGTACATGAAAGGTTATTATGCAGACTTTGCGGAAGATGTTGCACAAACCTCTATTTTAAAAGCTTTGGAAAAAATAGATTTATATAATGCTACCCAAAGTAAATTCACAACATGGGTATACCAATTGGTAAAAAACACATGTTTTGATTTTCAGAAAAAGAAGAGAGCTTTTCTTACTGAAGAAGGTTTTTTTGACAGCAGTAAATACAATGTCAAAGATGAAGAACCGAATACGAATTATGAAAAATTTAAGAAACTAAGAGAACTAATTTTTAGCTTAAATGATCGAGATACAAAGTTATTGATTCTGAAAATTAGGTTCAATTGTTCTGCTCGTGAAATGAGCCATTTCACTGATTTACCAGAAAAAAGTATAAATACTTTTGTTTTGAGAGCAAAATGTAACTTACAAACTAAACTAATCAATTCAAAGTTTGAATTTTGAATAGATTTAGCTACTCGCATTCACATGTTTAAATTAATAATTCGCTTCTCTTTTGTTTAGTAACAATCTCAAGAAATATTTAATAACTTACATTTCTCATGTACTAAAAGTTCTTTAAAATTTTCACCAAAATTATCGGCTTTTAAGAGCTCTCTTTTTTCTTTTGAGAACTTCTTAATTTGCATACCCTCTAAAAACCTTAAAACTTGCTCATTCTTCTCCAAAATTAGACCAGGAACTTGTTCTAATGCTCCTAGTTCGTTTTTTGCAGCCATCGTAAAATAACAAGAATTAGTATGGTTTACAACTCCTGTTTTTGGATTTAATGCTTCCACCCTAATACCGACTATCATAGTGGTATTTCCAACATAATTGACGGAGGCTTTTAAAGAAACCAATTCCCCCACTTCTATCGGACTTAAAAAAGCAACACCTTCAACTGCAACGGTTACGCAGTATCCACCACAATGTTTTGAAGCAGCTACATAGGCAACTTTATCCATTAAAGAAAGTAATATCCCTCCGTGTACTTTCCCCCCAAAATTTGCATATGAAGGTATCATTAATTCTGTAATGGTAGTTTCTGAATCGCTTACTTTTTTATACTGAATTGTCATGTCTTAATTGTGTGTTATCTTAATCTTCAATTTGATAGGAGTCAAAATAGTTGTAAAAATCGTCAACAGACATGATTTTTTTTAATTTTACCAAAATTCTACTAATACTCACAGCAGCGTTAGTTATACCTGTTTCTTGGTCAATTTCTTTGATTGAATATCCTTTAAAAAAGCGCAATAAAATCAAATAACGGTCTTCTTTTTTTAGTTGATTTAATAAATCTGAAATATTTATTTTTTTGACACTTTTTGAGTTTTCCAAAAATGGATTATCCTTGTAGGGAGATTGTTCAATTTTATTTTCAAAAAGTGAATCATTATCAAAACGTACAAATTCTTTTTTATTTTTGCGTAAAATTGAAATGCACAGGTTTTTAGTAGTAGTATGTAACCAAGAAGCAGAATTCCATTTAGCAAATTCATCATCTGGTAAATTTGTTAATTTTTGTGAAATATGAATTAACACTTCTTGAAAAGCATCTTTTTGCTCATCTCTATCTGTAAAATAATTACAAACAACACTAAATATTTTTTTGTGAAACCTGTTATAAATTTCGTTAAAGAATCTGTTTTCACTCATAGTATTAGTTTCTCGTTAATAGTT
Source organism: Flavobacteriia bacterium (assembly GCA_947490145.1). Taxonomy (GTDB): domain Bacteria; phylum Bacteroidota; class Bacteroidia; order Flavobacteriales_D; family Crocinitomicaceae; genus M2408. Next base: position 2,556 of record CANLGD010000094.1, on the reverse strand, counting down.
CTATTTCACTTGAATTTTCTAAAGCACTTCCCAAATTTGTTTCTAGATTGAATAAAAAGGCATTTAGATTTAGTGCGTTTTGCTTGCACGTCATTACTGCCGTAAATTTATTCATGGCTTCGATTTTACAATTTGAAATTTCATTTTGAATATCAACAAACTTGCCCTGAGATTCAATAAATAAAAGCGAGTTTTTTACACTAGATATTTTTGTATCATAAAAACTCATTTCTGAAAACTGTTTGTTCAAGTACATCATTTCGTTTTCGCTTTCTGTTGAAAATAATTCTTGCTCGCCAGAATTAGCTATAAAAGCTTGAACCATTAATTCGGATGGATCTCCAATAACTAAAACAGAATCTTTTGGTATCTTTTTATGTTCCATCACAAATTCTAAGGCCATCTGTAAGTCTTGTTTTTCGTATTTAATTTCTAGTTTAGGGAATACATTTTCTAAATAGATTATATCATTTTTTTTATATCTTTCATTCGCTTCAAAAAAGGCAGAGTATTTTATGATGATATTTTTAAATTTATCAACGATTAAGTCATTTGAGTTCTGAAACTGATATTCTGCCTCCTCTCCTATCCAAATGATCGTTTTTATCTTGTTGAAATTTTCCATATTACGTCAAATTGAGTTTAAATATAGAAAATTGATTTTTACACACAACATTTTTTTTAAATAAAAAAAGTATATTTACATGCATAATGTTAATTTTAAAGGGTTAATTTATATACATACATGACGCAAATAAAATTCACACATAACTTAATTGGTCATTTTTTAGATGAAACTCACTTAAATCAAGGGGAAGAAGGTGTTATTGTTACGCAATTTTCAAATTTCTTGGAAAATGAATTTATACTTAACCTAAACCTTTTAAAAAAACACCTAAGTATAGATTTATATGAGATAAAGCTTAATTACAACCATTTTGAAAACTCAAGTCAAGAATTTGCAAATTTTTCAGCGCCAAACTCTACTGAGCACAAATGGAATTTCACCCTTTTCACTCCTATTTTTCACCTTTATCTAAAAAATGAAAAAACAGAAATACAACGAATTATTTTTCATGAAATTATTCATGCCTTGGATTTAAAACATTTGAATGAAAATAATCAGGTATTTGAAAAATCAAAATTTGAAACATTTTCGCTATCACCAGATAAGCACAAAAAGAACCACTTTAGTATTCAGTGGTTGTTTTTAAGTCATTTATCCATATTACGAAATGAGGGAATTGCACTATTTATTAGCCATTTATTTTATCCCAATTATAGGAATAAAAAGGTTTCTCAAGATGAATTAGAAGTATTCCAGTCGGATTTGGAGAAAACATTGCATTGCATTCATGGATTTGCCTATTACAAAAGAATTTCAAACAAAGAAGCATTGACTATCCTAAAACAGATAAAAATAAACGCCTATTCTTACGCAGACAAAATTCTTTTTCGAATTTTACAAAATAATTTTTCGTTTTGCAAAGTCAATTCTTTTGATTCTATTCCCTTTAAAACAAATGACGAAGAAAAAACCCAAATTATCTATTTTCTGTTTGAAATGGATTTATCTGAATGGTTAAAAGATATATTTAAACTGGATCTCAAAAACAGCTCCCTTTTAGACCCACACTTAGTTCATAATCATTGTTATATCTTAAGTAATCAAAACAAAAAATTTAAGGGTAACAACATCTTAAAAGCAGCATACCAAACAAAAACAAACGATTTTATCCATTTCATACAACAGGTTGTATCTGCAAAAAACAACTTTGAAGAATCCATTCAAGCAATAAAAAACATTCAAAATACGAAAACCGTTTTCGATATTCAGGAAGAAAATATCCAATTAGCAATGCATTTGATAAAGCATCGTTCTAAGTATAATCATGAAATTGTAGATTGGACCCTGACTTATTTTCTTACAGAAATGGATTTCATTCCAGATAATAATCTATTTCTGGGCTACCAAGACGATTGGATGATTTTGGAAGGTGGAGTGATGTTGGTTTAGAAATTTTCTTTTTGCAAAAACCTCTATGGGAAAACCTGAAATTTTAAACTCAGATCAAGGCTCACAATTTACAAGCCCTATTTTTATTAAAGTACTTAAAGACAATGAAATAAAAATATCAATGGATGGAAAAGGACGAGCGTTAGACAATATTTATATCGAACGATTTTGGAGGTCTTTAAAATACGAATACATTTATTTAAATCCTCCTAAAGGTGGTATTGATTTATTGAAAGGAGTTAGAAAATATATAGATTTTTACAACAACGAACGAAGAAATGAATCTTTAAATTATCAAACGCCAAATGATTATTTTTATTAAAATAAAAAAGTATCCTAAAAACACCTTCACTTTGGTGAAAAGTTGTCCAAACTTTGGTGAGTATTATACTTCTTTGTAAACCAAGAGATTTACATTGCTTCTTGATGCTCATTTTTTTATGATTTGGGAGAATGAGAGAGCATTTCTTTTCGACGCTCATTTCCCCAAAACTTTTTTTAAGAAATCAACTTCAATTTGTAATTCGCCAATTTTAGAA
>CANLGD010000093.1 GCA_947490145.1 Flavobacteriia bacterium | reverse complement strand
CTACTTAATAAATCTTCTTTTTTCATATTGTGTGTGTTAAAATTACTAAAAAAGTTATTTCCGAAAAAATATTTTGACCTTTTTGGAGGAGGTCAATATTTTTTCAGAATAACTTTTTAGCTTTACACACTTTATGAGATACTACCTTTCTCCAGAAAATAATTTATAATTTTTTTCTAAATATGGTGAATTTATAAAAATATCCCCAGGAGTTAAGTGTGCAAAAACAACAAAAAAAATCGATATTGCCCTTAAACCATCAAACCCTTTGATATATTTTGGTAATACAGAATCCAAATTAGAAATTGAAATATTCATAATTTAACTATTTTCAAATTCCCAAAAAATAATTCTTTTATCGTCACCAACTGTCACGAATTCTGAATCTGATTTTTTCCAAAAAGAATTTATTGCATGTGAATGTCCACCTTGTTTTCTTTCGATTTTTTGCAAAACTTCAAATGATTTTGAATTCCAAACTTTTATTGATTTATCTCTGCTTATCGAAACAAGATTTAAATTATCATTAAAAAAATCCAGCTTATAAATTCCATAATTATGAGCTGGAATTTTTATTTTGAGTTTGTAATTTTCTAAAATATTCCAAGCTTTAATATTCCCATCTTTTCCAGCAGAAAGTAAAATGTTTTTTTTTGCAGGATGTAAAATAATATAATTTACGCCATTTTCGTGCGCTTTAAATGAAGTTAATTCATTAAAAAAGGTAGTATCAAAAATTTTTATCTCACCATTTTGACAAGCTAAATAAATCTTTTCACCGAATGTATTTATTAGAATATGTCGAATTTTACCACAATCTAATGGAATGAAAAGTAGTAAATCAAAGGAATTCGAATCCCAAACAGCAAGATTTCCATCAGAATCACTTGTGTAAATATGATTCTGGTAGATATTTTCTTGAATTTCAAAAATTGCTGATTTGTGTTGAACGAAATGCCGGAGTTCTATTTTTTTGTTTAAATCAAAAATATGGATTGACCCATCATTTGTTCCAACAATTAAAACTGAATTTTTTTTTATAAGTTTTATTTTATAAACACTTGAATTTAGTTTGATTGAGAAATTTTCTTGCGTTCCAGTTATTAAGTTCCATTTTCCTACATAAGAATCTCCTGAGGAAGTAAAAACAAAATTTTCAAAGCCATCAATTGAATAAATTGCTCCAGCATGACCAGAAAATTCTATTCTTTTCTTAAGGAGCATTTTACAAAAATTTAGTCTTCATCTTGATTTTCACTTGAATCCGAATCATTGTCACTGTCAACTTGTTTCAATCTTTCTGCGTAATCTTTTGGTAAAAAGTCAAAAAAAGTATCACCCCTTAATCCAAGTCTTAAACATTCTAAAGGAATTATCTCATTTGGAGCGATATTTCCTAAATTTACATTTGAACCAAAAAGTTTAATAAACCAAACTTGTTGATTTTTTTGTGGAGCTTCCCACAAAATATCTTCTGGTTTAACTTTTGCAATGATTTTATTTATCAATAAAGTATGCGCAGTACCATTAGGTCTAAAAACCCCGACATTTCCGGCTTCACGACCTTCTGCAATAACTTTCCAAGATCCTGCTTCCAGTTCATTAGTCATCATTTTAATCCAGCGATTAGGACTTATTAATATTCCTGAGTCTTTTGATCCAACTTCTGAAAGTACAGTTCTGTCTTTAGCCAATCTTCTTATTAATTCACATTTTTCATCGTGATTTATAATTATTGATCCATCAGAAATTTCAGCTAAATCTAAATCAAATTTATCTAATACTCGGATATAATCTTCAAATTTACCTCTCGCATAAAATGCTTCAAATAGGGTACCACCTAAGTAAGGGCGTATGTTATTATCTTTATATAATTTAATCTTTTCTTCAAAATTTTTAGTAACATAAGATGTACCAAATCCAAATTTAACGATATCAGTTAAATGTTCATTTGCTTCAATAAAGTGTTCAGCTTCTCTTAAGCCCAAACCTTTATCCATCATCATGTTAAGTCCTTTTTGTCTTGGTTTTACATCCCTTTGAGGGATGTAAGATAATTCGAAATTCATATTTTAATCTTAATTAAGAAAACAAATTTACGAAATTACTTTGATTTTCTAACTCAGGGTACAAAGAAAATAGTTTTTTTGCTTCATTTTCGTCCATTGCTATGCAAGCTATCAACTGAAATATTGCTTCAGAATGTTTGCCTTGAATATGCAGTAAATTGGTAATTAGCAATTCTTTAATCATGCCTAGTTTATTGTTTACTTGATATGAATTTAAGAAAATTTCTGCTTCTTTAAAATTTTCGTTTTCGATTAAATAATCTATGTAGTCACAAAGTGCTTCCTCGTTGGAATTTTCTAATTCAAGGGATTTTAAATAAGATTCACTTGCGGCTTCAAATGCTTCAATTTTTTCATAGGCCCCTGCTAATACATGATAAAAACTACCATTTGTCGGGTCTAAAACAATTGCTTTTAAGATTAATTTGATTCCTTCAATTGTGTTTCCTTCCAGATCTGAAACGATTCCTAAACCAAGCCAGGCTTCCGGCAAGTCAGGGATAAAATCAATGCTTCGATGGTAATAATGTTTTGCTAATTCATAGTTTTCTAATTGTTCATAACATTCTCCAATGTAACAAAGAGCCAAGCCATCTTCGCCATCAATTTCCATGCATTTCTCAAAATTTTCGATTGAAATTTGGTATTTATCAAGTGACAAATAAGCGTTTCCTAGATTGAAATATGCTGGAGAAAATTCTTCGTTAATTAAAATACAATAATCATAAGCCCAAACTGCTTTTTCTAAGTTTTCTTGCTTAGAATAAGCGTTTCCAAGGTTGTACCAAGCAGTAAATGAATATGGGTTTTCATCAATGAAATCAGAGTAACATTTGATTGCTTTTTCTAAATCATTTATTTGATCATAACAAAATGCAAGTTCATAAATTGCACCTTCGTTATGCGGATTTAAACTAATTGCTTCATCTAAAATAGCAATGGCCGAAGAAAAATCATTCATACCCTCATATTCCAATGCTAAATCTAAAAATATTTCATCCTTATCTTCTTGTTCTGAAAGCTTTAATGCTTCCTTAAAATATTTTATTGCGGTTTTAGAATCCCTTAATTGACTAAATATAGCAGCCTTTGTTAAATAAAATTCGCAAGAAGGAATTTCCATTTTTTCTACTTGTGAAAGCAAATCCATGGCTTCTTTTAATTGTCCCATTGCGGAAATTGCCTGAGCTTTTCTAAGATAAAAAGTAGGATTAAATGAAAATTGCATCATCCCTAATTCTGCTGCAACTACGGCCTTTGAATACATTCCATTAATTAAATAATGATCAATAATTGACTCGATTTTATCACTGTCAATATATCCTAATATTTCGCCTCTTAAAGAATTTTCAAATCGTTCTAAATCTTCATTGAAATTCCCGTCATATTCGTCGTTTTCTTCCTCAAACATAAATTTCAATAAATATTATAATTATAAAATTAGGCAAAATTAATGAAATAAAAAAATCTAATTTTCATTTTTTGTTAACATTCAAATGTTTTAATTAAGAATTTAATTGATCCCGTCCTTATTTAAAATTTTCACGAAATGAAATCCTTTTGGACCATATCCTTGGTTGTAATAAAATTTGTGTGCTCCAAAATTGTAGGTATAAGCATCCAAAGCTAAAATTGTACAATTTAGTTTTTTAGCTTTTTCTTCTAAATATTCAGACATTAATTTCCCAATCCCATGCGATCTATATTCGTCTAAAACAACAACATTATCCAATTCTAAATAATCACCACACCATAACTTTGTTCCTAACCAAAATCCACTGATTGCAATACATTTTTCATTTTTGAAAACAGCAATTTGAGCATAAGAATTTGGTAACATTTTTGCCAATAATTCACTGTATTTTTCTCTAGTCATGTCCGGATAAAGTGCTTGGATAACAACTATGTTTTCAAGCATTTGATCTACCGTTCCTAATTCTTTAATTTCCATTTATTTTATAAGTAAATTTTCTTCAAATAATTTTAAAATTCTTCTGTATTCATCTAACCAAGAACTTGTTTCTTTGAATCCATGCCCTTCGACAGGAAAAATCGCTAATTCCCAGTTTTGTTTTCCCAATTCAATAAATCGTTGTGAAATTCGAGTAATGTCTTGAAATTGAACATTGTCATCAACCATTCCGTGCAGCATCAAAAGCTTATCTTGTAAATTTTCCGCATAATATATTGGTGAGCTTCGTCTGAAAGCAATAGAATCTGTTTCTGGGAAATTTAATATATTTGATGTGTATTCCCCATTATAATGCGCCCAATCAGTCACAGAGCGAAGTGCGGCGCCACATCTGAATTTTCCGGGTTCTTTCAATAAAGCCATTAATGTAATAAATCCACCGTACGAACCGCCATAAATTCCTATTCTGCTGGAATCAATTCCATATTTTTCGATGAGCAATTTTCTTCCGTCAAGGTTGTCTGATAAATCTAAACCTCCCATATTTCTATAAATTCCTGTTCTAAAATCTCTTCCATAGCCATCGCTTGCTCGGTAATCGATGTCTAATACCGTAAAACCTTTGTCTGCCAAAAAATTATGAAACATGTATTCTCTCACATAATTACTCCAATAATTGTGCGCATTTTGTAAATATCCTGCACCATGAACGAAAATTATTGCTGCACCATTTTTCTTTTCTTGATTGGAAGTTGTACTTTGAGCTGGTTGATAAATCCGAGCATGAATATCAGTTTTATCTTCGGCTTGAAAAACTAGAACTTCGGGTTTTCTCCAAGAATAAGATTCAAATTCTTTCCTTGTTGAATGTGTAATTTGAATTTTAGTGCTACTTAATTTATTTTCAGCTAAATATAATTCCCAAGGTTTGTTCTTGGCAGAATAAAGTACTGCGAATTTTTTTTCATCTGGACTTAATATAACTTCTTGTGAACCTTCTTCAAGGAGAATTTCTTCTAATTTATTCGTTTTCAGATTAAATTTATAAACTTCTAAGTTTCCTGGATGCGTTCTATTTGCAGAAATATAAAATGCATCATTATTTTTATTAACTTTTACATTTCTAACTTCCCACTTTCCATTTGTCAATTGTGTTTTCTTTTTGGAATAAATATTTAGCGTGTAAAGGTGAGAATATCCCGTTTCTTCAGATTGAAAATAAATTGTTTCATTATCCAAAAATCCTAGAGTTCCTTTTTCAAAATTCCATTCTGAAATTCCTGGTCCGCCAATCCAAGCTTCATCATACTGATGTTCTAATTCAGTTATGTTTCCTGATTTTAAATCAATTTGAGCAATCCATCGATTTTTGTTGTCTAAACTTCTAACGTCAATTATACAATTTTTTCCATTGGCGCTGAAAATTGCTTCATGCATCACAATTTTTCGATCTATTTTGGCTTCTGCTTCAAAATTTGGATATAAACTTAGGTATTGCGGATTTACACGAATATCGCTTAATTCCGCGAAAGAAATTTCATAACAACTATCTAATTCTCTATTGTAAACCATTAATTTATGTTCACTTAAAGCAGCAATTGAAACTTTTTCTCTCGCAGTACTTTGTTTCGTATATCCATTTGAAGTTATGTGATTTTCATACTTCGTTTCTAAACTACCTGCATATTTTGATAGGCGAAAAAGCACAAAATTTTCATCTCTAGAAATTTGTAAATTTTCTAAATTATATTTTCCATAGAAATATTCCGTGGGAAAAAAGTCAAATGTTTTTGAATCTTTTTCTTCATTCCATTTTTGCTTACTTTCTTTACTCCGAATAAATTCAAAAAGTTCGCTTTGCTGTTTTTCTAAATAGTTTTTTCCTAAAGAATTTACTGTATTATTTGCATTATCTCCTTCTTTGAAATTCGTAATTTGAGTTGTTGAAGAATTTTCTGGTGAAAAATGAAATAAGTTTCCATTTTGCTCAAAGTAAATACTTTTACCTAAATTTAGAACTGTTAAATTTGAAATAATCCCTGAATTTTGAATTAATTTTAAGTGCTTTTTCGATAAAGTATTGAAAGTATAAAGTGCACCTCCTTTTAAGTAATAGCGAATTTTTAAATCAAATTGAGAAGGATCATTTACCAGAGTTGAATTATATTCGGATGCAGGAAGTTTCTCTGGAGATTGCATTCCTTTTTCCCAAAAATAAATTGAATTTCCTGCTTCATTTATTGGATTCCATTCAAAAAAAATGCGTTTACTGTCCCAGGACCAAGATTGATTACTTGGTTGAAAACCAATGAATTCATTTCCTTTCATGATTTCTTCTAGCTTTAACTGAGAAAAATTATAGAATGAAATGCAGGAAATTAGAATAATAAAAAGGTTTTTCATGCGCATTTTTTAGATTGTAAAAATAGTTTAAAATAGTTTAATCTGACTTATTGTCATAATAATTTTTTGGCTCAATTTTAGCAAAAAATATCGAATGAGTAAAAATAGGACACACAACGGAGGAGAAATAAAAAAAGAGTCATCGAAGGCTCAGAGCAAGAAAAAATCAAAAGTTTCGTTTTCTTGGGCGTTTAAAGAATTTATTTGGCCACGCAAAAAAATCATTTTTATTGGGTTAATTTTGATTTTAATCAGAAGTTTTTCTGGCTTAATTTTGCCTTATTCAAGTAAAGTATTAATTGATACTGTGATTCCTAAAAACGACTGGAATTCAATGTATTTATTACTTGTTGTTGTTGGAGTTGCAATTTTTATCCAAGCTTTAAGTTCATTTATTCTAACAAAAGTATTAAGTGTTGAAGCACAAAAACTGATTTCAGAATTAAGAGCAAAAGTTCAAAAAAAATTATTGACTTTACCAATTAGTTTTTTTGACAATAATAAGTCTGGTGCTTTGGTTTCACGTGTTATGAATGACGTTGAAGGTGTAAGGAATATTGTAGGAACTGGTTTAGTTCAATTAATTGGTGGAACTATCACGGCGGTAATTGCTATGATTTTCTTGATAAAAATCAATTGGATGATGACCGTTTTTGTTTTAGTTCCAGTAGGGATTTTTGCTTTTGTATCATTGAAAGCCTTTGCGTACATAAGACCAATTTTTAGAATTAGAGGTCAAATTAATGCAGAAGTTACAGGGAGATTGACTGAAACCTTAAACGGAGTGCGCGTAATTAAAGGTTTTAATGCGGAAGAGCAAGAAAATAAAAACTTTGAAGTTGGAGTTGATAAATTGTTTCAAAATGTGAAGAAAAGTTTGACAACGACTTCATTGGTAACAAGTTCTGCTACTTTTCTATTAGGTTTAGCTTCAGTTGGAATAATGGGAATTGGAGGATATTTTATGATCAATAAATTAATGACTTTTGGAGATTTTATTTCCTTTAATTTATTCTTAGGATTTATGATTGCTCCAATTGTTCAGATGAGTAATATTGGAAGTCAATTAACAGAAGCAATGGCTGGATTGGACCGCACACAAGAATTGATGGAAATGGAGGAAGAAAATAATCCTGCAAATCGACCTGTGTTATTGAAAGATATTAAAGGTGACATTGTTTTTGAAAATGTGTCATTTGCCTATGAAAAAAGTAAGGAAGTTTTGCACAATATTTCATTTTATGCGCCTTTGGGAAGTGTAACTGCGTTGGTTGGATCGTCAGGTTCTGGAAAATCAACAATTGCAGGACTTGCGGCAACTTTTTTGAATCCAAGCGAAGGAAAAGTTACATTAGATGGAATTGATTTGGCAACAGTAAATTTGAAGACTTATAGAAATAATTTAGGAGTTGTTTTACAAGATGATTTCTTATATGAAGGAACAATTCGTGAAAATATTCTTTTTCCAAGACCAAATGCTACCGAAGAAGAAGTTCTTGCGGCTGTTAAAGGAGCTTATGTGAACGAGTTTACAGATAAATTTGAAGAAGGTTTGGACACATTAATAGGGGAGAGAGGAGTGAAACTTTCGGGTGGTCAACGCCAACGAATTTCAATTGCAAGAGCGCTTTTAGCTGATCCTAAAATAATTATTTTAGACGAGGCAACTTCCAATTTAGACACAGAAAGTGAATCGTTTATTCAAAAAAGTTTGAGTGTCTTAATGGAAAATAGAACAACTTTTGTAATTGCGCATAGGTTAAGTACAATTCAACAAGCAGATCAAATTTTGGTTATTGAAGCAGGAAAAATTGTTGAAAGCGGCAAGCACAATGATTTATTAGCTCAAAAAGGAAGGTATTTCGAATTGTTTACTTATCAAAGTAGAATTTAAAATAGTGTTGAATTATGAGTTATGAATTCAAAATTCATAACTCATAACTCATAATTCAACATTTATAATTTACTCCCAAACTCCCATTGCACAGAATTTCTCAATTCGTTGATTAATTCTGTCTTCAACTTTTATTTTTTGTAAATCTTTAATTGTTTCTTTTAAATATTTTTTCACGAT
>CANLGD010000092.1 GCA_947490145.1 Flavobacteriia bacterium | reverse complement strand
AATCAATTTAAAATCAAACTTGTTGATAAAATTGAACAAATCGATGAAAAAAGTTTGGTAATTTTGTGTGTAAATGACGACCAAATAAGTTCTATCTTATCAAATTTAAATCTAGAGATTTCTGTCGCTTATACCTCTGGCTCGGTTTCATTAAATTCCTTGCCAACTAGAGAAAATCTAGGTGTTTTTTATCCTTTACAAACATTCTCAAAAGCCAGAAAAGTCGACATTTTTAAAACTCCTTTTTTAATAGAAGCGACAAATGAATATTTTTCTCAAATACTCTTTGATTTAGCTTGGATAATTTCTTCAGAAGTAGAATTTGCAGATTCAGAAAAAAGAAAACACATTCATCTTGCTGCAGTTTTTGCAAACAATTTTACGAATCACCTTTTTTATTTAAGTAAGGTTTATTTAGCGAAAAGTAAGATTGATTTTAACCTTTTAAAACCTTTGATTAAGGAAACCATTTCAAAGTTGGAAGATTTGAATCCTTTTGATGCGCAAACTGGACCAGCAAAAAGGAGGGATTTTGAAACTATTGCCAAGCAAGAAAATCTGTTAGAAGGAAATAATCTTGAAATTTATAAATTAATTACAAAAAGTATTTTAGAAACCCATAAGAAATGACAAGTTACAAGGAAAAATTAGCTCACATCACAACATTTATTTTTGATGTTGACGGAGTCTTTACAAATGGAGAAGTCTTAATGATGAATGGAGATGTATTCAGAACATTACATTCAAAAGATGGCTATGCTGTTCAATATGCATCTAAATTAAGCTACAAAATTTATATCATTACAGGCGGAAATTCTGAAGACGTGAAAGATCGATTAATAGGATTGGGAGCAAGCGAAGTCTTTTTGAGGTCAAGTAACAAATTAGAAGTTTACAACAAAATAAAAGAAAAAAACAAGTTGATTGATTCTGAAATCCTGTATATGGGAGACGATATCCCAGATTATGATGTTATAGAAATTGCTGGTTTAGGAACTTGTCCGCAAGATGCATGTCTAGAAATAAAATCAATTTCGGACTATATTTCTCCAATTTTAGGAGGAAAAGGATGTGTAAGAGATGTTATAGAACAAGTGCTAAAAGTGCAAGGGAAATGGTTTTTGGAAGAAGCTAAAATTTGGTAAAACCTATTTTTTTGTTTCAGATTAATCAATTATAGGCAAGTTGAATTTTTTTTGAAAGAAAAGCTTGTTCCTCCAATTATTTTAAATTTCAAATGAGAAGCAATAACCATATAAATTTGTGAATTATTAAATAATTTGAGTTAAAATTCAAAGAGGAAATTATATAATTAGAATCTTTGTGTCAATTCTTGAATCAGAACATTTTAAATTGAGCCTTAGTTTCAACAAGACTTCAGAAAGTAAAGTGAAATTCGTATTTTTAACTTATTTTTGTATCTAAAACAATTGACGTAGCTAATTTATTCAAGCTAAAAGCTAGTCAACTAAATGCTAATTGCCAAATATAATGAAGTTAAAAGAAACAATCCAAGCCGTTGAAAAATTCCATGATTCGTTCGGAATAACAAATAATTATAACCCTACACCTGAATTAAGTCCAGAAGAAATTCTACTTAGATTCAACTTGATGGCAGAAGAAAATGAAGAATATTTGGAGGCTGCAAAAAATGGAGACATTGTTGAAATAGCAGATGCTTTGGGCGATCAATTATATATTTTGTGTGGAACGATTTTAAAACACGGTTTGCAAGACAAAATTGTTGCTGTTTTTGAAGAAATTCAACGTTCAAATATGAGTAAATTAGATAAAGATGGAAAAGCAATTTACCGTGAAGATGGAAAAATTATGAAATCTGACTTATATTTTAAGCCGAATATCAAAGCAATTTTAGAATCTTAGTGTTTTGAAGAAGTTCAATATTCGTGTTTATGGGATTTTGGTAAATCCAAAAAATGAAGTTTTAGTTTCAGACGAAAAGCGCAATGGATTTGAATTTACAAAATTCCCCGGTGGAGGTTTAGATTGGGGAGAGGGAACAATTGAATGTTTAAAAAGAGAATTTATAGAAGAATTAAATCTTAAAATCGAAATTGATTCGCTTTTCTACTTAACAGATTATTTCCAAATTTCAGATTTTGGAGAAGACGATCAATTGATTTCCATTTATTATAAAATTTCCTGCGAAAATTGGAAAGAAATTAACACGACTTTGCATAAAATACATCAAGAAAAAATCGAGCATCACAGATGGATTTCCATTTCAGAATTAACGACCTTTGATTTAAATTTTCCGATAGATAAGTTTATTGTTTCCAAATTAAAAGAATCTATTGATTTTTAATAAATTAAATTTTCATCATTAAATAATGAAAAAGGAAAAACTTATTTTGTAGTTCGCGTTCTTTTTTTAGATATCTTTGAACTGAATTTCTAGTTCTGATATGAAAAAAAATCTCAAAGACAATGATGAACTGCAACTAAAGATTAAAAAACTTGAGGAAGAATTACGCGATTTAAAAAATCAGTTGCCTGCTATAAAAACAGCAAATTTTCCAGCAGAATTTGAAGGAATTTTTAATCAAGCGCAAAATACAGTTAAAGATTATTTTTCAAATTTAAGATGGAATCCTGAAAACGGTTCAATTGAAATTGGTGACCAAAGATATGTATTGATAAGAGCAAAGTCAATTTCAAATAATTTTCACGAAAACATTAAAGAATTATATTGCGAAAGGTCGGAAGAGGAGGTTTTTGAGATTGCCTCTAGTTTACTTTTTGATATTGGTCATCTAATTGGTTCTGAAGATGCAAAAAAGTTTCATAAAAAGATGAAATTAGAAGACCCAGTTTCTAAGTTGTCAGCTGGACCAGTTCATTTTGCTTATTCTGGTTGGGCATTTGTGGATATTTTACCGGAAAGTAATCCAATTCCTGATCATAATTTTTTTTTAAAATACAACCATCCTTATTCCTTCGAGGCTGATTCTTGGTTAAAATCAGGTAAAAAATCTGCCTATCCAGTTTGTTCAATGAGTGCAGCTTATTCCTCTGCTTGGTGTTCTGAAAGTTATGGAATTCCTTTAACTGCAGTTGAAATTACCTGCAAAGCTAAAGGGGACGAACAATGCACGTTTATTATGGCTAGACCAGATAAAATAAGCTATTTTTTGGAAAAAGAAATTATTAATCAAAATTTAAAATACAAGCCAAAGGTTTCTTATTTCTTTGAAAGAAAACAAGCAGATGAAAAACTTCTTAGAAACGAACAATTGCTGCGTGCAGCACAAAAAATTTCAAAAATAGGTAGTTGGGAATTTAATCTTTCTAATAATGAATTGTTTTGGAGTGAAGAGCTTTATCATATTTTTGGCATTGATCCTACTACAAAAACAGATGAATTATATGAAGTGTATCTCTCTCGTATTGCAAAAAAGGACTTGCCAGAACTTCAATATCATATTGAACAAGCTATTCAAAAAGGCAAAGAATATACATTTAGGCACGGAATTGAGTTACAGGATGAGCGTAAAAAGTGGATTTTTAGTTCTTGTTTACCAATTATTAATTCAGAGGGAACAACAGTTAAACTTGTCGGATATACTCAAGATATAACAGAAAAAACAAATACTGAGAAAGAATTGAATGAATTCTTTAGATTATCTCGGGACTTACTTTGTATCGCAAATTTTAATGGATATTTTGAAAAGTTAAGCAATGGTTGGATCAAAAAAACTGGATTTTCACACAAAACATTAACATCGAAACCTTTTGTTGAATTTTTTCATAAAGAGGATGTTCCAAAAATCTTAATAGAGTTAGAAAAAATTTCAAAAGGCGCCTTTGCAGTTAATTTTGAAAATAGATTTATATGCAATGATGGAAAAGAAATAATATTGAAATGGAATGCTTCACCAGATGAATTAACGGGATTAATTTATTGTATTACGCGAGATATTACGGAGGAAAGAAAAGCGGAAGAAAAACTAAATTCAACTTTAAAAGAAAAAGAAATTCTCCTAAAAGAGGTTCATCATCGCGTAAAGAATAACCTTCAAATTATTTCAAGTTTATTAAACTTGCAAACAAATTATATTGAAGATGATGTAACCAAAAGTTTATATATTGAAAGTCAAAATAGAATTAAATCAATTGCTTCTATTCATGAATTGCTTTATCAATCTATCAATATTGGAAAAATAAACTTCAACCACTATTTAAATAAATTGTGCTGCGACTTATGTCATTCACATTTTGGTAATAATTTAAATATCAATATATTAATTGAAACTGAAGAGGAATTTGGTATCGATACATCAGTTCCTTTGGGATTATTAATAAATGAAATAGTTTCAAATTCATTAAAGCATGGTTTAAAAAATAGTGAAAATGAATTCATTAAAATATCTATCTTTAAGTATGAGTCTGATAAATATGAATTAAAAATAAGTGATAATGGAACTGGTTTTGACAATTTAAAATCTATGCATACTAAAGAATCTTTAGGGTTAATGCTTATTGAAGAACTTTCATCTCAGTTGAATGGCCATATTGAAAAAGTAGCTAGTGAAATTGGCACTGTTTACCAATTGATTTTTTCTGAAAATTAAAATATTTTTTATTTAGTTGATTTTTGAAATTCGTTTATTTCAAGTAAAAAGTCAATGTCTTTTTCCAGTTTATTACCAACAACCATTATGTTTACTTGAGCTTTCTTGAATTCTTTTAATTGATTGATTTCTGTAATTCCTCCACCAACAATTATAGGAATAGTGGAATGTTTTCTTAGTTCTTGAATAAAAGAAAATGGCACAATATCTGTTGCTCCGCTTCCGGCATCAAAATAAATAATTTGTTTACCTTGCAGAAGAGCGGCCAAGGAAGTATTCAAAGCAATTGAAGTTTGCTCTCGGGGAATTGGAATTGTTTGACTTACGTATGCAACTGAACTTTTTGTTCCTCCTTCGACTAAAATATAGCCTGTTGGCAGGACTTCAATTCCTAAATTGAATACTTCCAAGGCACTATTTACATGATGTGTTATTAAAAAATCCGGATTTCTTCCAGAAACGAGACTCAAGTATAAAATTCCATCCGCTTTATTTGAAAGTTGATTGCCTCCACCTGGAAAAATGATTACAGGAATTTTTGTATTTCTTTTTAAAATCGTGATTGTTTTTTCTAAGTCTGAACGAGAAACGGTACTACCACCAACAAAAAAATAATCAATTTTAGCCAATTCGGCTTTTTTAATTAAGGGTAATAGTTGATTTTCTGAGTTCGTTTTTTCTGGATCGATTAAAATAGAAATTTGTCCAAAACGGGAGGCGATTTTTGATAATAAATTATTGTTTGGCATAAAAGTAAATTTTAATCTGAGGTAAATTTACATTTTTTAATTAAAAAGAACACAAAAGAAAAAAAACTATTTACATATGAAGGAGAGTGCATCGTTCAATTATTAAATTATTTTTTTATCAATTTATTAAAGTAAAAAGCAAATTTATTTCTTAATTTTGTAATAAATGCCTATCATGAAAAAATTACTTTTATGTCGAAAATTCTACAAAGTTGCTTTCATTTCAAAACGAACAATTTTTCCTGTTTTTGGATGAACGAAACTCAATGTTTGTGCATGTAAACCAATACGATTTCCATCTAATTTACTAGGCATAACAGTTTTTGCACCGTATTTTTTATCTCCAACAATTGGATGACCAATTTCCTCCATGTGAACACGGATTTGATTTTTTCGGCCAGTTTCTAAATTAACTTCTAATAAACTTGAATTTTTTCTCGTTTCGATCAATTTATAATTTGTGATTGCTTCTTGTCCATAGGTTGGATTTTGGCTTGAGTGAACTTTTAAAGCTTTACTTTCTTTTAAATACGAAATAATTTTCTTTTCAGTTTCTTTTACATAACCTTCTACAAGCGCTATGTAGGTTCTTTCAATTACATTTTCGTTCCAGTTTTTCTGCAATTTATATTTCGCTTGTTCATTTTTTGCAAAAACTAATAGTCCAGAAGTTTCTCTGTCTAAACGGTGAACTACAAATATTTTCAAATCTGGATTTTCTTTTTTTACATGTGTGCTTAGAGCATGATAAAGCGTTTTACTTTTTTCTTTGGCGGTGGAAATGGTTAAAAGTCCAGCAGGTTTATTGACAACCAAAATATCTTCGTCTTCAAAAACAATCTTCATTCCAGGAACAATTTTCTCCTGAATTTCTTTTTTTCCAGTTGTTAAAATATCTCCTTGTTTTAAAGGGAATTTAAAGTGCGTTTGAGTAATTCCGTTTACTAAAATCATCTTACTTTTCATCAATGATTTGATGTTGTCTCGATTTTTTCCTGGGAATTTTTCGATTAAAAATAACATTAATTCTGCTGGTTGTTGAATCACAAATCGCACTTCTTTTACTCCTTTTTTTACAAGCATTTTTAAGACTTTATTCACTTAAGACAAAAGACTTAAGATTTTTGATATTAGTGCAAATTTACTGCAATTTAACGAGAAAACACAAAAGAAATAATATTTGCTCCCATTTGAAGTGCTTCTTTCCTTTTTTCGTTTGAATCATTGTGAACAGCTTGATCTTCCCAGCCATCACCTAAATCCGTTTCAAAGGTATATATTAAAACCAATTTTCCTTCTAAGAAAACGCCAAAAGCTTGCGCTCTTTTTCCATCGTGTTCGTGGATTTTTGGTAATCCGTTGAAATTATATTTTTGATGAAAAACAGGATGATTACTTGGCAATTCAACTAATTCTTGGTTAGGAAATATTTTTTGAATTTCAACTCTGATAAATTGATCCATTCCATAATTATCATCAATATGTAAAAATCCTCCAGCTTCTAAATAGGTTCTCAAATTTTCAATTTCTGACGATGAAAAAACAACATTTCCATGTCCAGTCATGTGCACAAATGGATATTGAAATAAATCGCTGCTTCCAACATCAACATAAGGAACATCAGTTGAAATATTTGTTTTCAGATTTTGATTACAAAATTCAATTAAATTGGGTAATGAACTCGGATTAGCATAATAATCTCCGCCGCCATTGTATTTTAAAACGGCCATTTTATACGTTCCTTGACTAAAAGTAAACGAACAAAAAATTAAAATTAGTGTAATAAATAAGATTATTTTTTTCATGATTCTATAATTGATTTTGCAAGCGTACAAGCATATAAACCAGCGGTTTCTGTTCTCAAACGATTTTCTCCTAAACTTATTGGATTAAAGCCATTTTTTAGTGCCAAATTGACTTCTTCTTGCGTGAAATCGCCTTCTGGTCCAATTAAAATTGGATAGTTTTGGGTTTTAAAACTGCTTTTTAATGAAATTTTTTCACCCTCAAAACAATGCGCAATTGCACCTGACTTGTGAAGTTTGAAAAACTCTTCCAAAGATGAAAAAACGTTTAATTTTGGTAAATATTTTCGCTGAGATTGTTTCATTGCTGAAATGATTATTTTCTCAATTCGTTCTGTCTTAATTTGTTTTCGCTCACTATTTTTTCCGAAAAAAAGTGAAATTTCCGTGATTCCCAATTCAGTCACTTTTTCAGCAAACCATTCAATACGATCCATGTTTTTTGTTGGAGCAATCGCAATGTGAATTTCATTTTTATTTGCTTCTTCAAATGTATGTTTCTTAATCGAAATCAAGCAATGTTTTGGATGATCTTCAATAATTTCTCCCAAAAATAAATCTCCTTTTCCATTGAATAAAGCAATTTCATTTCCAATTTTTAGGCGTAAAACCCTGCAAGCGTGCTTAGATTCTTCCTCGCTTAGTTTGACTTCTTTTGAATTTGAAGTTATTTCTGGAATATAAAATAAGTGCATTTGTTTAACAATAAATTGAAAATTAATTCATTAAACGAAATATCATTTCGCGCATCAATTCTCCTTCAGGTATCGTGCTTCTTCCAACACCTTTGGATTTTAAATCATATTCTGCTAAAATGGAAACATTATTTGCTATTTTTGTTGGGTTATACAATTTGCACGCTAAATTAAATTCCTTCAGTAAAAATGGCGGAATTTTTAATTCACCTGCCAATTCACCATCTGTTTTATTTCCTCTGAAATGCACCCGCATTAATTTGATAAACAAACCAAAAAGACTAGAGACAACAACAACTAATGGTCCAGATTTTGGGTTATGCTCAAAATAATTAACGATCAGAAACGCCTTTGGAACATCTCTTGTTTGAACGGCATTTACCAACTCATAAACATTGAAATCTTTTGAAATTCCAATATTTTCTTCGATGTGAATTTCATTTATAGTTGTTCCTTTTTGAATTAAAATCGACAATTTATCCAATTCATTTACGATGCGACTCAAGTCGTTTCCTAAGAAATCAGCCAATAACTTACTCGCTTTTGGCGTAATTAGGTAATTAACTGTTTTTAAATAATCATCAATCCAATTGGGTAAATTCCATTCTTTGATTTTGTCTGAAAGAAATACTTCTCCCTTTTTGGATAATTCTTTGAATAATTTAGTGCGAGAATCGAATTTCTTGTATTTGTATGCTACAACAAATATTGTGGTTGGATTAATATTGTTTAAATATTGTTCTATAAATTCAAAATCTTTTGGCTTTATTTCTTGAGCTTCACGAATTAAAACAAATTTTCGATCTGCCATCATTGGATAAGCTTTGGCTTCACTAACAATTGCAGGAATATCGGCATCTTTACCGTAAACGATTGTTTGATTAAAATCGCGTTCGTGCTCTTCAAGAACTTGATTTTCAATCTCTTTGGAAATTAAGTCAATATAGTAACCTTCTTCACCATGAAGTAAATATACAGGCTTGAAATTTTTTGCCTTTATTTCCTTAATAAGTGATTTGTAATCCATGATTCAAAAATAAGCAATTTTTTTTAGTTGAGTAATAATTGATTTTAAAACATCAGAATTTCATTCCAAAATTCAGGAACCTCCACTTCAAAATACATTTTTTCCTTGGTAAAAGGATGGTCAAATTGTAATGACAATGCATGCAAAAACAACTTGTCAATCCTGAATTTTTCTATAAACATGTGATTATGATGTCGGTTTCCGTATTTTGGATCTCCAATAATTGGATGCGCAATTTTATTAGCATGAATTCGCAATTGATGCATTCTTCCAGTTTTTGGCGAAAATTCAACTAAACTATAGCGAGAAGTTTTATATGGTTCAACTGGTATTGGAAGTTCAAGATGCTTGATACAGGTAAAATGCGTTTCGGCCTCTTTATAATTTCCTCGATCACTTTTTACGGGAGAATCAATTATTCCAGATTTTGGTAAATGTCCACGAAGCAATGCTTTGTATTTTTTCTCAATTAAATTATTTTCGAATAAAGCTTGAAATGCTGAAACGTCCTCTTTTTTCTTAGAAAACAGAATTAAGCCAGACGTTTTTCTGTCCAAGCGATGAACAGGAAAAGCTGTAATTCCTTGATTT
>CANLGD010000091.1 GCA_947490145.1 Flavobacteriia bacterium | reverse complement strand
CTTGGAACAACAACATTTAATTTTACAGGAAGTTCTTCTGCAGTTGATGGAAATACATTGAATAATTCACTTCCTTCGCAAGATATTGAAATTACTTCTTCTCAATATGCTAGGGATCTAGGCGTTGCAACGAGTAATTCATACAATCAAGGTGAAGGTTTTCAAGTTGGAAATAAATTTGATATTTTTACTGATGCGCAAACAAACAGTATTTCCTTTATGCCTGCTTTAACAGCAATACCAGGTGCCTCAGTATATGTTAGATTATATTCAGTAGATTTTGCTACTGGTGATTTTATTTTTGAAGAAGAATCAGCACCTTATGCCTTAACTCAAAATGATTTAGGCAATATGGTAACATTAACGCTTTTGTCTTCAAGAAATTTAATAGCAGGAACTACGTATTTGGCTGTAGTTGGAGCTTTTGGTAATGGGGGTTTAGACAATGATTTAATAGTTGCTGTTTCTGGCGTATCTGAGCCTCAAACATCTAACTATTATGATGAGACAAATACAACTTGGTATTATACAACTGGAACTCCAATTGTAAGATTGAATTTAGGTATCGCGCCAACAATAACTTCCTCAGATTCTGACAATATATTATGCGATGGAGGATCACTTACTTTAACTTCGTCTTTAGGAACCGGAAATGTTTGGTCTGACAATTCAACAAGTAATACTTTATTAGTTAGTACTCCAGGTACATACACAGTTACTGTTGGTGGAATTACTTCAAGTCCGGTTGTAGTATCCCAACAAGCAATAAATACAACTATTTCAGTTTCTGGAGGAAGTTTAAGTGTACCTGTGCAGGCTGGAGCAACATTTCAATGGGGAACTTGTGCACCCGTTGTACCAATTACCGGAGCAACAACAAATCCTTACAATGTAACGGCAAATGGAACCTATTCTGTTGCAGTAACAATCAATGGTTGTACATCTGTTTCAACTCCTTGTGCAACAGTAATTGCACTAAATCTTAACGAAAACGAAGCATTCTCTTCATTCTCTGTTTATCCAAATCCAGCGGCTGAAAATGTTGCAATTGATTTCACATTGAGAACTGAATCTGATGTAAAGGTTTCAATTTCTGATTTATCTGGAAAAGTTGTTTACATATCTGCTTTAGGAAACAAAACTGCTGGTGCAAGTTCATTAAATGTAAATACTGCTGCTTTTGCAAACGGAATTTATGTTGTTAATGTTCTTACGAACAATGGAATTGCTGCAGAAAAATTAGTAATCAGAAAATAATTTTGATATTTTAAGTAATATTTACTTAATAATTTAAAACCATTCGTTTCGGCGAATGGTTTTTTTGTTTTATGCTTTTGTTTTACTAAATTTGTATTTTACTAAACAAAATCTATTTATAAAACTATCATATCGAGGCTTTTTAAAAATTTTGATTTTAAGTTTACTTTTGTAAATGAAAAAGTGAAATTTTTGAAATAACGATGAGGTGATATTTTTATAAAAAGTTTTAAAAATAGAACTATGATGAAAGCATATGTATTTCCAGGTCAAGGAGCACAATTCTCAGGAATGGGAAAAGATTTATTTGAAAAATCTGATCTAGCAAAAGAAATGTTTGCCAAAGCAAATGAAATTCTTGGCTTTGATATTCAAAAAATAATGTTTGAAGGAAGTGACGAAGAATTAAAGCAAACAAAAGTTACACAACCAGCAATATTTTTGCATTCAACAATTTTGGCAGCTTGCCTTGGAGAATCTTTTCAACCAAATATGGTTGCAGGACATTCTTTAGGAGAAATTTCTGCTTTAGTTGCAAATAAAACATTAAAATTTGAAGATGGTTTAAGATTGGTTTACAAAAGAGCACTAGCAATGCAAGAGGCTTGTGAAGCTGAACCATCAACAATGGCAGCAATTTTAGGATTAGAAGATGAAATCGTTGAAAAAATTTGTCAAGAAATAAATGGAATTGTTGTTGCTGCAAATTATAATTGTCCCGGGCAATTAGTAATTTCTGGAGCTTTTCCCGCAGTTGAAGAAGCATGCGCAAAATTAACTGAAGTGGGAGCAAAAAGAGCCTTATTACTTCCTGTTGGTGGAGCTTTTCATTCACCTTTAATGGAGCCTGCAAGAGAAAAATTAGCTGAAGCTATCGAAAACACAGATTTTTCAACTTCAATTTGTCCTGTTTATCAAAATGTTACTGCCAGTGCTGTTACAGATCCAAACGAAATAAAAAAGAATTTAGTGGCACAATTAACTGCTCCTGTTCGTTGGACACAAACGATGCATCAAATGATTGCTGAAGGAGCTACTGAAGTAATTGAAGTTGGTCCGGGGAAAGTATTGCAAGGATTATTCAAAAAAGTTGATCGCGCTTTTCCATGTAGTTCAGCGGAAATATAGACATAGGACTGCAAGATAAAAGACAAAAGACTTGTTTTGATTTTGATACAAAATTTAAATCAATGAAATATTGATTTCATTTACAAAGTATAAAAAAAGGCTGATTTATATCTAAATCAGCCTTTAACAATTTATATAAAATAAATTTAATTTCTGTAAAGTGTCGATTTAATCGCATCAATTAATCTTTTCACATTTGGCAAAGCTTCTTCAATTAATGTTGGAGAAAATGCAAATGGAGTATCAGTTTGAGTGACTCTTTTTACAGGAGCGTCCAAATGATCAAAGGCATAATTTTGCAAATGGTAAGCAATTTCAGAAGAAATAGAAGCCAAAGGCCAAGCTTCTTCTAAAACAACACAACGATTTGTTTTCTTAACAGATTCAACAATTGCATGATAATCCAAAGGACGAATTGTTCTTAAATCAATCACTTCAACTGAAATTCCTTCTTTTTCCAAAATTTCAGCAGCCTCATAAGCAACTTTGATTATTTTCCCAAAAGAAACAACTGTTACATCCGTTCCTTTGCGTTTAACATCAGCAACTCCAATAGGTATAATGTATTCTCCTTCAGGAATTTCTCCTTTGTCTCCATACATTTTTTCTGATTCCAAGAAAACGACTGGATCATTATCACGAATTGCAGCTTTTAATAAACCTTTCGCATCGTAAGGATTCGAAGGAGTAATAACTTTTAAACCCGGTACATGTGCGTAAAAGGCCTCAAAACTTTGTGAATGCGTTGCTCCAAGTTGACCTGCAGGACCATTTCCACCTCTGAAAACAATCGGACAATTATATTGACCACCAGACATCTGCAACATTTTTGCAGCACTGTTTATGATTTGATCAGCAGCTAAAATCGCAAAATTCCAAGTCATAAACTCAACAATTGGGCGCAAACCATTCATGGAAGCACCAACAGCAATTCCAGAAAAACCTAATTCAGCAATTGGAGTATCAATAACTCTTTTTGGACCAAATTCATCTAACATTCCCTGAGAAACTTTATAAGCTCCGTTGTATTCAGCAACTTCTTCACCCATTAAAAAAACGCGCTCGTCTCTGCGCATTTCTTCGTTCATGGCCTCTCTTAATGCTTCTCTATATTGTACCGTTCTCATTTTAATCAAATTCTTTGTTAATTCCCATTTTAGATTTTCACAAAATGGATTTCAAAATTAAGAAAAAATTAAATAATAACACTATTAAAATAAAAAAAACTAAGACTTAGTGTAAAATTGACATTTATTCTTTCTTGTTTTTAAGAAAATATTTTGGACAAAAAGAGAAAAATAGCTGAAAAATAAAAAAAATAAATAATCAAAAAAAGGTTTTCTTTTCTTATTTTTGTGCAGTTTTTAAAGAATTTAAACATGAAAATACTTGTTTGTATTAGTAAATCACCAGATACGACATCTAAAATTGCATTTTCTGAGGGAAATACAAAATTTGATGAAAATGGAGTTCAATATATCGTAAATCCTTATGATGAATGGTATGCCTTAGTTAGAGCTCTTGAAATCAAGGAAGCTCAAGGGGGAAATGTTACAATTATAACTGTAGGAAATGTTGCTGATGAAGCAATTATCCGCAAGGCATTAGCTATTGGAGCTGATGATGCAGTAAGAATTAATGCTGAACCAACAGACGCTTATTTCACAGCAATTCAAATTGCAGATTATGCAAAGAAAAATGCTTTTGATTTAGTTTTAACTGGGAAAGAAACAATCAATTACAACGGTTCTCAAGTCGGTGGAATGATTGCAGAAGTATTGGAAGTTCCTTTTGCTTCATTAGCCACAAAATTAGATGTTAATGGTTCAATTTTAACCTTGGAACAAGATATCGTTGGTGGAGTTCAAGTTGTTGAAGTTTCTATTCCAGCAGTAGTTAGTTGTGCAAAAGGAATGGCTGAACAAAGAATTCCAAACATGAGAGGAATTATGGCTGCTCGCACAAAACCAATGCAAATTGTTGAACCAATTGCTTGTGATTTGTTTACGACATATTCTTCTTACATTTTACCGGAAGCTAAAAAAGCGTGTAAAATGATCGATCCAAATAATATGGATGAATTAGTTCAATTGTTACACACAGAGGCGAAAGTTATTTAATTTTAATAGATCATTCGGTTATTGGATTGTTCGATTATTAGATATGTCGAAAAATTTGAAAGTCGAAAAATCTAAAAATCTATTTAAAAAATGAAAACATTAGTATATATAAATAGTGATAACGGAATTTCTAAATCATCCTTAGAAGTTATTACTTACGCAAAAAAATTAGGGGGTGAAGTTGTAGTTGTTTCTGGAGGAAATTCTTCTGATTTAGCTAAACTTGGTGAATACGGTGCTTCAAAAGTAATCGTTGATCGCGCAGTTGTAAACGGTGACGAACAACAAATTACAAAATTAATTGCTTTTGCCGCAGAAACTGAAAATGCAGAAATAATTGTTTTTTCACATGAATTAACTGCAAAAGCTGTAGCTCCAAGATTATCAGTAAAATTAAAAGCTGGTTTAATTTCTGGTGCAATTGCGCTTCCAGATTTAAGTTCAGGTTTTTCTTGCAAAGTAAACGTTTTTTCTGGAAAAGCATTCGGAGTTGTAACGGTAAATACGGCTAAAAAAATTATTTCTTTGTTGCCAAATTCTGTTCAACCAGAAATTACAGGCTCTGCTTGTTCGGTAGAAGAAATTTCTTCAAATGCAGGTACATCAGCTATTAAGATTATCACGACAAAAAAACCAGAAGGAAATATTCCATTACCAGAAGCAGAATTAGTTGTTTCAGCAGGAAGAGGATTGAAAGGTCCAGAAAACTGGGGAATAGTTGAAGATTTGGCTACAGCTTTAGGAGCGGCAACCGCTTGTTCTCGTCCAGTTGCAGATATCGGTTGGAGACCTCACCATGAGCATGTTGGTCAAACAGGTGTTGCAATTCGCCCAAATTTATACATTGCTGCAGGAATTTCTGGAGCAATCCAACATTTAGCAGGAGTTAATGGATCTAAAGTAATTGTTGTGATAAACACGGATGCTGAAGCGCCATTTTTCAAAGCTGCTGATTATGGAATTTTAGGTGATGCTTTTGAAGTTTTACCTAGGTTTACGGAGGCGGTTAAAAAATTCAACGCAGCAAAGTAAAGTTCGTTTATAACATTCTCTTTTGTCGTTATTTTTTGGTTCAAATGTTATCATTAACCTCGTTTAACTCAAAATTTAAACCTATAAAAAATACCTAAAAAGCAAAGGTTATAAATCAAACTTTGAATATATCACGTGATTAATATAATTATTGATAGAAATAATATTGTTTTTTTAAAACAATTACTATATTTACGAAAGAATTTAACAGGGAAGTGTACAAACTTCCCTTTTGAATTTTAAAAACATTTTAGCATCAAATGGACAAAGTAAAACTTGAAATCGCAGGATTATCATACAGCCAGACACAATCTGGGGCTTATGCTTTGGTTTTAACGGAAAGTGGAGGAAAAAGAAGTTTGCCAATAATTATTGGAGGTTTTGAAGCTCAAGCGATTGCAATTGAATTGGAGAAAATGACTCCAACAAGGCCTTTAACACACGATTTATTTAAAAGTTTTGCTCTTTCATTTGGAATTTCTGTAAAAGAAGTTGTTATTTATAATTTAAATGAAGGGATTTTTTACGCAAAATTAATTTGCGAAAAAGACGGACAATTTAGTGAAATTGATGCTAGAACTTCTGATGCGATAGCACTAGGAGTTCGATTTAAATGTCCGATTTATACATTTGAAAACATCCTCTCGTCCGCAGGAATTATTTACGACGAAACATCAGATGTGTCACTAAATGAGCATTCAGAAGCCATTCCAGAAGCCATTGGAAATCCATTAACGGCAATGAATTTAGAAGAATTAAACATCATTTTAGAGGAAGCAATTTCTGAAGAGGATTATGAAAAGGCATCTAAAATTCGTGATGAAATAAATAAAAGACAATAAATTTACAAACCCTCTAATTTAGCCATTATGAACTTGAAATTCAGATTAATAACAATGAATTTTCTCCAATTTTTTGTTTGGGGAGCATGGCTAATAACAATAGCAAATTATTGGTTTGGTACAAAAGGTTGGGGTCCCGTTGATTTTGGAGATATTTTTATGACTTTGGGCTTGTCTTCTTTATTTATGCCAGCATTAACTGGAATTATTGCTGATCGATGGGTAAATGCAGAAAGACTTTATGGAATTTTACATTTATTGTCAGGGGCAGTAATTTGTTACATTCCACAAATAAATGACCCAAATACATTTTTTTGGTTCATGTTTCTAGCAATGATTTTTTATATGCCAACGATTGCACTTTCTAATTCTGTCGCATATAACGTATTGAAAACCAATAATTACGATGTTGTAAAAGTCTTTCCCCCAATACGAGTTTGGGGAACAGTTGGATTTATTGCTGCCATGTGGATAACAAATTTAACTGGTAGTAAAGCAACGGAATTTCAGTTTTATATTTCTGCTGCTGGGTCGTTAATTTTGGGTTTATATTCTTTCACTTTACCCGCATGCCCTCCAAATAAAAATCAAGAATCCAAAGGGTTTGTTGAAATGATGGGTTTAAATGCCTTTAAATTATTCAAAAATTCAAAAATGGCGATGTTTTTTATTTTTGCTATGTTTTTAGGTGCAGCTTTACAATTGACAAATATGTTTGGAGATAGATTTGTTGATAATTTCAAAGATATTCCAAAATATGCAGATTTATTTGTTGTTAAATATTCTACAATCATCATGTCGATTTCTCAAGTTTCAGAAACATTATTTATTTTGGCAATTCCTTTTTTCTTGAAAAGGTTTGGAATCAA
Organism: Flavobacteriia bacterium; assembly: GCA_947490145.1. Classification (GTDB taxonomy): domain Bacteria; phylum Bacteroidota; class Bacteroidia; order Flavobacteriales_D; family Crocinitomicaceae; genus M2408. The sequence continues at coordinate 2,224 of CANLGD010000091.1, read as the reverse complement.
AAAAGTAATGTTAATCAGCATGATAGCATGGGTTTTACGGTTCGGTTTATTAGCTTATGGTAATCCCGCAGATGGCTTGTGGATGATCATTGTTTCTTGCATTGTTTATGGAATGGCATTTGATTTTTTCAATGTTTCTGGATCTTTATTTGTTGAAACACAAACTGATTCAAAAATTCGTTCGAGTGCACAAGGTTTATTTATGATGATGGTAAATGGTATAGGTGCAATTATTGGAAGCTACGCAAGTGGTTTTATGATTGAAACGTACTTTACAAATATTGATGGTTCTTTTCAATGGAGAGGAATTTGGTTAAGTTTTGCAATTTATGCAGCAGTTATCGCAGTGCTTTTTGCAATCTTCTTTAAGCACAAGCATGATAAAAATGTTGAGTTAGAGGTGAAACATTGATTCTAATTATGAGTTATGAATGTTGAGTTATGAATACTTGAAATTCGAAACTCATCGTCTATAACTTAAAAAATGAAGATAAAAAATTTTGAATTCAAGGCAAAAGTTTCCGATTTACAGAAATTTGAAAACAAATTACTTCAATTGAATCCAATTTATAAAGGTGAAGATCACCAAATTGATACTTATTTTAATGTGCCAATAGGTCGTTTGAAATTACGAGAAGGAAATATTGAAAATGCCTTGATAAATTACATTCGAGAAAATACTGCTGATTCAAAAAAATCAGAAATAATTCTGTATCAACACAATCCAAATAAAGCATTAAAAGCTATTCTATCTTTGCAATTTGGAAAAAAGGCAGTAGTTGACAAAAAAAGAAAAATTTATTTTATCGATAATGTCAAATTTCATTTTGATATTGTTGAAAATCTGGGAACATTTATCGAAGTTGAAGCAATTGACACTGACGAAAGTTTTACTTTAGATGAATTAAAGCAGCTATGCGACTTTTATTTCAATTATTTTGGTTTAGAAAAAACAGATTTAATCGATTTATCCTACAGTGATTTGGTTTAATAAAATTAAAATTATGAATAAATGGCTATTTTTCATTTTTCACTCTTCATTCTCAATTTTTCATTTTTTTCTCACCCTATTTTCAAAGATGTCATACTCAATGAACCAGCCATGGTATAATCATTGAAAATTGTTAATTCTTCTTTCTCTTTTACCAATCCTAGGGAATAAATTAAAGGATAAAAATGATCTGGAGTAGGAATTGAGAGTTGCATACTTTTTCCAAGTTTTGCATAATCAAAAAGTGGTTCAAAGTTACGATCTAAAATGTGCTTTTTAAACATTTCATTTGCTTCAATTGCCCAATCAAAGCCATAATTTTCTTCATTTATTTTGTCCCATGCAACCATTCCTAAATTATGAACCATATTTCCACTTCCAATAATTAATACGCCTCTTTTTCTTAAACTTTGAAGATATTGAGCCAACTGAAAATGATATGATGCAGGTTGGCTGTAGTCAATGCTTAATTGCAAGGTTGGTGCATCAGCCAAAGGATACATTTGATTTAAAACAGACCAAGTTCCGTGATCTAACCCCCACTCAAAATCCAAGTGAAGTAGGTCTTTCGGAAATAATTTTTGCGCATCTTTTGCTAAATCCAAAGAACCTTTCGCTGGATATTCTACCTTAAATAATTCATCTGGAAAACCTCCAAAATCATGGATTGTCAATGGATTATCAACAGCAGTTATAAAAGAACCTTTGGTCAACCAATGTGCCGAAATGCAAAGCATCGCTTTTGGTTTTTGAATTTCACCCGCAATTTTTTTCCAATTTTTGGTATAAACATTTTTTTCTAAAGCATTCATTGGTGAACCATGTCCAACAAATAAAACGGGCATTAAATCACTTGATTCTTTTTCGTCTAAAATTAGATTCAATGAACTTAATCCCAAAATTCCGGCACTTCACATAATTGTTGTCTGTATAAATTTTTTTCTATTCATTTTAAATTTCAACGAAATAATAAATGGCTTTAAAATTGATTACCCACATTAGTATTATTTTTAAAGTTAAGATTTTAATTAGTGATAAAATAACAGTTCTCCGCCTTGGTGGAAAATTCATAACTTTACATTTTTTTGGGTCATGTAAAAAAGTTGGGGAGAAGTCTTAAATTTGCATAAAAAAAAGATGGATTTTTCAGTACTTTCAAATTTTTTGCCTGAGGGTTTATTGCAACATTTCAATATTGTTGATTTCAAAGAGCAAGTTGATTTAGAATCAAAA
>CANLGD010000090.1 GCA_947490145.1 Flavobacteriia bacterium | reverse complement strand
TTAAAGTTGTCTTTATTCCGGCCAATACATCGAGTGCAAAAATTTATCAGCACTTGCAAGAAAATGACGAAATGGGAATTATTTGTGAAACCGAAGCAGACACTTTGGGAATGGTTTTTAAAAACGATTGGGGTTCTTATTCCGAATTACTGCGTTCATCATTTCATCACGAACGAGTTTCACTGAGTCGAAAAACCAACAGCGAATATTTAGAAATCGATAATCCACGTTTGTCTGTTGCATTGTCCGGAACACCAAACCAAATTTTCAACATAATCACCAATGCAGAAGATGGTTTATTCAGTCGTTTCATTTATTACCTTTTCAGAACCGATAGCACTTGGATTTCTCCAGCTCCAAAAAAAGGAGGTCAAAACCTTACAGAACTTTTCAAAACATTAAGTACACAAGTTCTTGAAATGGTCCATTTTTTAAAAAAATATCCAACCATAATTTTTCTATCTGATCATCATTGGAATATTTTAAACACAGCTTTTGCTTCTCATTTAGAAGATATTGAATCTTTAGTTGGTGGTGATGCTTTGAGTGTTGTGAAAAGAATGGGATTAATTTTATACCGTTTTTGCATGATTTTTACAGCAATCCGTAAATTTGAAAACGGAGATTTATCCGAAAATCTTTATTGTTCTGACGATGATTTCAAGACAGCCTTATCACTTGTGGAAGTCTATTTGCAACATAGCATTTTGATGTTCAATAATTTACCAAACCAATCAGCACAGCACGGCATCAAAATCAAACCCAAAAAAGAAATATTCTTTGATTCGCTTCCCCAAAAATTCCACCGAAAAGAAGCCGTTGAAATTGGTGTAAAACTTGGAATCAAAGAACGAACGATTGACAATACTTTGAAATTTTGGATTGGGAAATTGTTAGAGAAAGAAGATACTGGGGTTTATGTGAAGAATTGAAATTTACTTATCAAAATAATGCATTCGTTATCAAACATTTAGCGAGTGCACAAATCTACGGCAAATAGACCTAATTGCCGTAGATTTGTGCAAAATGCTCATGAGTACTTAAAAATTTGAGGTTAATTTGTTAAAATGATGCCGTAGGTATCAAATATTTGTAACGACCGATGCAATCGGTCGTGAAGAATAGTGAAAATTCGTTTTTGGCGTGTGTTTTTGTATAAAAACCATGACAAAAACCAAAATAATGGAGATAAATATGGGTAAATACAATTACTTTACTCAGAAAAATAACGAATCCAAGACTGTAATTCTTGAACTAATACATGCACTTTCGTACTTGGATTTGCTTCAATTGGTTTTTTATTCTTTTGTTTTTCCAGTAATAATTTTGCTCTTTCAATGGCTAAATCTAAATTACCAAGTTCAAAAATTATATCAATAGTTTGAGAGTTTGGTTTTTTGTGGTCGTAAATAAAATCAGAGTACTTTTTTGTTTTTTTAATTTGACTCTCAAGTAATTTGTAAACTTCATTTCTCGGGAGTGTTTTCTCCGAATCAATATTTTTTAAATGAAGTAAAAGCCAAACTTCAAAAACTTCATTACTATAAGCAATTTCGATATTATTGGCAGCTGCATTTGTGAAAGCTTCATCAAAATTAGTGATTTTAGTTTCATTTTCATCTGCATCATCTTTGTCGAAAACTACCCAAGTTTCATCAACCTCTCTTTTGAATTTTCCCTCTAATTTCAATCGTTCATCAATCGCTTTTTTTACAATACCTTTTGGGTCAAATCCTGTTCCAATGGTTTCTAAATAAATACTTTCTTCAGGTATCTGACTTTTGAACTTATTGAAATAATCAGGTTCTGTTTTTTCATCTTCACAGACAATCAAGAACAAATATTTGTATTTCCTTGGCTTAAATATTCTTTCTTCCCTTGCATTGGTTTCAAACTTTTCGATTTTTCCTTTTCTAGCCATTTTCTAAGAAATTAAAGGATGAAAATCTGAAAGTATTGGAATCGCTCCATAACGTCCTTCAAAATATCTTTTCTCTTTATCTGTATCTGGTCTTTCTTTTTGCTTTTTTGTAGCATCTGATTTATCGATATAGACAAAATCCGCTAAAGAATAAATTTCAGTTGACTCCCATTCATTTTTCTCCGAAAAGTAAATTTGATCTCTTCGTAATTTAGAATAACTTAATAAATTAGTATCGTGAGTGGCAAAAATAAGTTGTGCATTATGTGGGTTAGTTTCCCGATTTAAAAATAAATTGATGGTTTCCAAAGTCATAATTGGGTGCAATTTAGCTTCAATTTCATCAATAATAAGTACACCTCCATTAATTAAAGCAAATAATATTGGTCCACTCAAATGGAATGCTTTGTTTGTTCCAGCAGATTCGCGTTCTTCTAATTTCCAAGTTATTACCTCATCCGTTTTTTCGCCTGTTGAAGTATAAACATTGTGTTTGGTGTTTACAGTGAAACTCTTAGCTCCAGTAAGTTGTTTTATGATTTTACTTTTTGCATTTTCATTCAAAGTATCAGGTAATTCATCCGCATCAAAATCTTTCGTTGCAACATCGATTCCTACAACACCTAAGTTTAAACTCGTGATGTATTCATTGATTTTTTCCTTGTAAATTTCATCTTCCCAAAGATTTACAGTATTCAACATTTCTCTATCGGTATTTAAACCGTCAACCATGTTGAAATTTCTGAACCATTGGAAAATCAATTTGGCTTCATCAATGTTAAACATATCACATGTTGAAAGAAATAATGCATTATCTTTTGTAGCCTCAATTGCTAAATCAATAATTTTATTGTTCCCTTTAAATGCAGAAGTTGTTTCGATTACATCATCTTTTCTCAAAAACAAATGCACTTCTCTGCCAATTGCTTTTCTGTACAACCATTCCGAAACAATCTTTTCTTCAAAAAATTCCAAGCCATAACGGTATTTATCATCGTTTAATATGAAAGTAATTTCAAATTTTGTCGGCTTCTTATCCCAACCTTTTCGCAATAAAAATGGATCAAAAGGTAGTTTGGTAGTCGAAGAAGAACGAGCAGACAAATTAACCAATTTATCCAATAAACTCATCGAAAGCAACAAATTACTTTTCCCACTTGCATTTGCGCCATAAATGGCAATGGCATTCAGAGCCTTGTGTTTATTCTTTTCAATAATATTATCTGAAGAATCTCCTTTTTTTGAAAAAGGTACAAGACTTAAAACTTGCTCTTCTCCAATTGAGCGATAGTTCGATACTTTAAATTCAATCAACATAGTCTTTTTTGTGATATTTCTGCAAATATACTAAAGTTCGTTTGATATTTGGTGCTTTTTATGAAAAATTATTAAAAAAAATTGGTTCTAAATCAAATAAACGCCAGTAAATTAAAATACTGGCAATTATTTGAAATTTAAATTGATGTATTTTTAAAATGTAAATAACTTAAATAAACGCTTTTACGAATATTTTTAAGTGAAAACAAAAACTAAACTTATTATTTGCACAAATATATGGCAAATAGTTATGTTTGCCGTATATTTGTGCAAATTCTTACCTGTTAGTTTAATTTTTTTATTCTTTTTTTGTAAATATAAAATGTGTCTTTAAGCAAGATATAACTCGATCATCATAAGAAAGTTAATAATATCTAAAGTAAAACATCTTCTACCAAAACACCATTCTCAAATCTAAGTCCAATTTCAATTGTGAATCGAGAATCATAACCATAATGAACTAAGCGTAAGGCATCTCCTGCACAAATTCTAAATGCTCCAGTAAACCATGAGGCAAAAACTTCAGTTTCATTTGGAAATAAGTATTCGATTTTGACAATTTCCTCATAACTTTTATACCCTTTAAAATCAATTAAATACAGTTTATTATCTTTTACTTCCCATTTTCCATAATATCCCCGATCACAGTTAGTACGTGGAGCATTGAAATTAATACCTTTTTTATCTAAAAATAAGAAAAGCGGTTCAGAAGCTAATTCATATTCTTCATTTTTGTATAGGATTTTATCCATATCTTGTTTTGACATTGTTTTTATTTTTAATTATTTATTTTTCAATTATTGAGTTTTTAGATGCTTTGGTTTTTGTTTTCAATTTTTTTTTTGTAAATTATTCAAAATAATTATCAGTTGCTTTGATCTACAACACCGTTTTCCATTTTACCTAAACCATCAGTTGGATTTAACCAAGAATTTTTTGAAATTGGAATAGTTGACTTTGAAATATTTGTATTTCGCTTCTCAAACAAAGCATCTTCTACCAATACACCATTCTCAAATGTAAGTTCGATTTCATTTTTATTTTCATCACCAAATTCATCTACATAATCAATATATTTACAAATTTTAAAGTTTCCTGAAAACCAAGAAGCAAATACTTCAGTTTGATTTGGAAATAAATAATCAATCTGAACTCGTTTATGAAACTCAGTATTTCCTTCAAAATCAATTAAATATAGTTTACTATCTTTTAGTTCCCATTTGCCATAATAACCCTTATAACAAGCAGAACTGAAAGCTTCAAACTTAATTCCTTTCTCTTTTAAAAATATGTAAAGAGGTTCATCCAATATTAAATATTCTTCCTCTTTATAAATGATTTTTTCCCTTGCTTGTGATGACATTTTTAATATTTTTTTATATTTCTAGATCAATTATTTAAGCTTACCGAAGCTGTCCTTTTTGCCTTTAAAACATCATCTTTTACAACAATTGTTTTGGAAAGTCTATCATGCCAGCCATTCGCTTTTTTGTAAAACAAACAGGAAAAGGCTTCAAAAGGAATAAGACGACAGAATGTTCTCCCCAAAGAATTCAAAAAGCTTAAACTCTTTCCATTTTCTGTTACGACTGTTGTTCCAGTGAAGAATTTCCCCATTGTTTTGCTTAAAAGCCATTCTGAAAAGGTGAAATATAGCACAAAAAGAATCATTGGATGAATTGGCAAAAAGCCATTTATGAAATAACTTACAAGTATTATTGTAATAATGTCAATTAGGTAATTAAAAAAACGTTTATCTTCGTTAGCCAAATCATCAATTGTGAAATCGATATTATTGGAATTTGTTTCTGAGGTGTTTTGGTCTAATAAATTGTTGTTTGTATTTTGCATGGTTTTTTATTTTTATGGATTTTTTGAATTATTTTTTTTACTCCCGATACCCTTCATATTGAAGAACTTCTTTTGTTTCTAATACAACCATTTCACAGTTAAATGTAACTACATTGTCAATTGTTGTGTAAATGATAGTTACTTTTGCTGAGCCTGATTCCTCATCATATGAATTAGTAAATCTCCAAAGGAAACTGACCTCCGTAGCTGCATAAGTTGTTTCTGTTTCAGGATAATTTTTACTTTTAAAATCATAAATTTTACCTAAAGAATAACTGCTAGTAGTTCCCCATAAATTCATAAAACAATAAGCTCCTTCAGATTCATAAAATGTTAAAATCATATGATGCTCAACTGCTATCTTTGAATAATCGAAGCCATTATCAAGGAATTTTGTTACAATCATTTTAGGAAAATTGAAAGCGTCTTGAGATTTCACACTAAAACTCAAAATTGTAAAAAGGCTGATGCTAATAATTGTTTTTAATTTCATGATTTTTGTTTTTTGTTTCTATTATACTTATTGCTTGTTTAATTAATTCTTTTGTTAAAAATTTAAAATTTTGTTTTTTTATTTCAAATCCAATCTCTTCAAAATTTTGGTTTTTTTGAAAAACATCTCTTAAAAAGTCAAAATCTAATTGTTCAATCGAAATTCCTTCAAAACTTAAATTGATTTTGAATCCGTTTTCATTTGTGTCAATTTTAACTTTGATTTTTTTTGTTTTCATGCTTTATTTTATTATTAATAGCAGATAGAACAAAAGGTAACCATAAAAACTAAAAATTGATTTATTTTAATTAATATTGTGCTCAAACAAATTCTATTTTGCAAAAAATAATTCCAAATAAAATTTCAGATTCCGAATTAATTGAACTAATTCTTGAGTCAAGTTCAAATATTGATATTCTATATTTGAAACATAAAAACTATTGTTTGAATTTTATGAGGAAGATGAATAATGACAGTGATTTAATTCAGGACATTTATCATGATGCAATAATTACCTTATATGAAAAAATTATTTCTGGAAATTTTGTTCTTTCGGCATCTATCCAGACTTATTTGAATTCAATTTGTAGAAATCAACTTTTAAACAGGAATAAAAAAAATGCGATGCACGTCGTTCATAATGATGATTATGATGAAAGCATAAAAGATTGGATCGATGATGAAATTGAAAATATAAACGACAATAAGCTTTCGGCTACGATTAATGCCTTAGAAAAAATAAAAGGGCTTGGAGGAAAATGTTATGAAATTTTGAAACGTTTTTACTACGAAAATCATTCAATGGATAAAATCGCAAAAGATTTAGAATACACCAATGCTGACAATGTTAAAAATCAAAAATCACGGTGTTTCAAAAAATTAAATCAAGAAGCATTTGAAATATTTAACAAGCTAAATGATTAATTCAAGAGAACATATTTTTTTAGCTGATTTATTCAGAAATTCTGAAGAATTTAGTGCGTTAAATTCTGAAGAATCATTTTCTATTATCAATGAATTGGTATATTTATATTTTCTGAAAGTTCCAATTGTAGCTAAAGATATAAATAATTTATTAGTTGAGGTTTTCTTTGAAATACTTTCAAAAAATGAAAGTGATTTCTTAGATTTTTTGATTTCGAATCAGGAAGAAAATTTCGAATCAGATTTATTTAATTCTCTAAAAGAAAATAAATATGAAGCTTTAATTCTTAAAATAGATGAAAAGCAATTACTCGTTAAAGCATTGCAGCAGCTTGAACGAGAAAATTTAAGAACTAAATTTAAAGAATTAGATGAAAATGAAGCTGACTTTTTAAATGAAAGCGAAATTAAAAGTGCATTTATTCAGCTTGAAAGAAAAGCATTAAAAGAGAAATTTAGTGAGTTGGATAAAAATGAAAGCTCAAATAACCGAATTGCTAATGCATCATTTTCTCACCATGCAACCTCAGATAGTAATTCATTTTCTGAACATTCGAGTTCAAATAAAAAATCATTTTCAGTTTTTAATCTCTTGAAATACGCTGCAATTTTAATTGCAATAATATTACCATTTTATTTTATTAATAACTGGAACGCCAATAAAAATCAAGTTTCTAAAAAGAATCATCCAAAAGAAAAGGAAAAAATTGATTCAATTATTTCAAACAAAATAAATAAATCGATTCCTGAAGAAATTATTGATATTAAACTTGAAAAAATTCTTCAAGCAAATGTAAAAGTTATTGAAAAAGAAAGTTTTGGTTTCTCTTCTAAAGATAAAAATATAAGTTTAGAAATAAGTGTTTTGGACTTTGAAGAGGCGCACCAAAAATTAAAAAAATTAGAAGCCTTAATAAAGAAAAAAGGAGTAAATTTTGAAAAGCACAAAACTCAACTAAAAGAGTTAAACAAAAAAATAAAATTGCATTCAAATAGATACATTTTTGATTTAGAAAAAGAAAAATGTAAACTTTACATTGATTCAAAATTCCATAAAGAAAACGGTTCAGAAAGTAAAATTTATTTTCTCGAAGATGGTAATTCTAAAAATTATTACCTGAAAACCTTAGATTATTATAATTTAAATTCAAGCAATAAACTTGAAAAATTAAATTTAATTAATGACATTGACATTATTGAAAAATTAGACTTATTAGAAGAATAATAAAAAAACCTGTTTAATATTCAATCTGTATTTCACCTGCCATTAAGCACTTTGTTGAAAGTTAATTAGGTATCTTTCGAAGTAAATCGCCTATGATAACAACGGGTGATTCCCTTTCATTAATAAGTCTTTCAAAAGCAGAATAGATATCTTTTGAAGCATTAAAATGGTTTATTATCTGTAAATAAACTCCATCATCAATCAAGAAAGGAACTATCAAAGGTGTTTTTGATTGATATTCTATGGTTTGTCTTGCAACATAGATATTTAAAAGTCCAAGATTAAAAATGGTATTAAAATGAGCTGTTAAATGAAAAAAATCTTCCGTTAAGTCAAGAGTGTTTTCTTCAATTATTCTTACATTGCAATTAAAGTATCCGTCTTGCATATAATACAAAAATACCACCTTATTTTTATCTGAAATTTCAAAAAGGCATTCGATACATTTTTCTTTTTCGTTAATTTTAGAATGCCAATTTGACTCTGACACTAATTTTTTAAGGTCGTTCCAAACAATTTCCTCCATTTTTGTGCTTCTAAATGCTAATCGGAATATTTTCTTTCTGAAATTTTTCATTTTCTTCATAAAGTTAATTTTAAGTTTTTATATTTCTTTTTTCATAAAAAAGAGGCTAATCATAATAGATTTAGCCCCTTTAAAATTTTATTCAATTTAAGATTTAATAAGCATCATCATGGTAATTTTCGTAGTAATTATCTCTTTGATGCTCTGAGTAATCACTATTAAAACCATACCTGTTTTCGTTAACTGCTTGATAATATGCTTCTGGATTGTAGATTTCATTACCATATCCGTTTGTTCCACTCCATTCTTCGCTGTTATTTTCAAAATGATTCATAAGATAATATTTTTTAGTTAATAATTTGATTTTTAGTTATTGTAAAATTTTCTAAGTTCTTCCACTGGGTAAACATAAATGTTGTCAAATCCACCAAAATCGGGTTTTGTGCGTTGATTTGCAACACCATTTGCAGTTAATTGTATTCCTTCACTTCCATTTGCACCATTGGAATTATTTCCCAAGAAATTTTGCTTTTTGAAAGTCCAAATTGACATGTATTCTACACCTTCAATTTCATAATGTCCGTTACCTCTGTATTCTAGGTCTTCTTTGCTGAATTGTTTCATAGTTAAAATATTTACTTGTTTATACCAATTAATATCTGAACTTTTAAAAGGTAACCATTATTTTAATGAAAAATTTAATTTTATTTTCAAAATACTGATAATCATTATTTTAAATTAAATATTTAAGAAAAAAAATTGATGAAAAAAATATTAAAAAACAAAAAAGGGAGTAAAATCAAATTTACTCCTTTTCTTAAACAATAATAAACATAAAATGAAAAGAGTAAGACAACTTTCTGTCAATTAATAATCATCTACCGAAAAGGTAACCGTCACTCAGCAAGCAAAATGAAGGCTCCCCAATAATATGGTTGAGGATATTTTCCTTTTATTTTTTCTTGCGTATTTTTAAAAGCTTCTTTTATCGTGCCTCCTGCCAACCAAATTTCATAAAAAGTGGTCATAAACTCTTGTGTAACATTATCATCAACTTTCCATAAACTCATGATGATGTTTTTTGCTCCAGCATCTTTAATACTTTTACGCAAACCATAAACGCCTTCACCATTCACAATTTGTCCCGAACCTGTTTCGCAAGCACTCAAAACGACCAATTCTGTATTTTTTAAATTCAAATAAGAAGCTTCGTAAGAAGTTAAAATTCCATTTTCAACACTATTTGAATCTAA
>CANLGD010000089.1 GCA_947490145.1 Flavobacteriia bacterium | reverse complement strand
AAATTCAAGTGTTTGATCCGCCGCGGCGGAGAGTTTTGAATTTTTAGCGTCGTTTGTTGAAAGGTAGATGCGTTTTCAAGCACTAGAACTTAGCCAAAGGCGGTCTCAGCGAAGCTACTTTTGGTTCTTTTTGGCAACTTAGCGAAGCGATCTCATGAACTTGTGAATAATGAAAAAGAACGACATAAATTTTAAAATAAACATCTAATTTATATTTTTGGTACTTTTTAGTATGTTCAATTAAACAAAAATATAATTAAAATAAAAATTTGATTACAAATAAAATTAAGAAATTAACTTTCAAAAGTTAACAAAAATCAAATCAGATTTTTAAAATTCACTATTTTTTTGTATTTTTGCAAAAAAATAAATTATTAAAATTACATTCATGGCTCAAGACATTTTTGACAAAATTAGAAAAAACAGAGGTCCAATCGGACAATATTCTAAAGGTGTTCACGGATACTTTACATTTCCTAAATTAGAAGGAGAATTAGGAAATAAGATGATTTTCCGTGGTAAAGAATGTTTAGTTTGGTCTTTGAACAATTATTTAGGTCTTGCGAATCATCCAGAAGTGCGTGAAGCTGATGCAAAAGCAGCGGAGCAATACGGTTTAGCATACCCAATGGGAGCTAGAATGATGACAGGTCAAACTGGTGAACACGAGAAATTAGAAAATGAATTGGCAGAATTTATGGGTAAAGAAGATTGTATTCTTCTAAACTTTGGATACCAAGGAATGGTTTCGGCAATTGATTCATTAGTTGATAGAAATGATATTATAGTTTATGACAGTGAAGCTCATGCTTGTATCTTAGACGGAATGCGTTTACATACTGGAAAACGTTTTGTGTTTCAACACAACGACATGGAAAGTTTTGATAAACAAATGAAAAATGCTTCTGCCTTAGCTGAAAAAACTGGAGGAGGAATTATGGTTATTACCGAAGGAGTTTTCGGTATGGCTGGAGATCAAGGTAAGTTAAAAGAAATCGTAGAAGTCCGTAAATCTGGAAAATATGCTTTCCGTTTATTCGTTGATGATGCTCATGGATTTGGAACCTTAGGTGAAACTGGTCAAGGTGCTGGTGAATACCAAGGTATTCAAGGTGAAATAGATATTTTATTTGGAACTTTCGCAAAATCGATGTCTTCAATTGGAGGATTTATTTGTGCTGAAGAAAGTATCATTGAATTTTTACGTTACAACATGCGTTCTCAAATGTTTGCAAAAGCATTACCAATTACAATCACAATTGGTGCGAGAAAACGTTTGGAATTATTGAGAACTCGTCCAGAGTTAAAAAACAAATTGTGGGAAATTACAAATGCACTACAAGATGGTTTCCGTGATGCAGGATTTAATATTGGTGCCACAAATTCACCTGTAACTCCAGTTTTCATGCAAGGTTCATTGGCTGAAGCAACAAATTTAACTTTTGATTTAAGAGAAAATTACAATATTTTCTGTTCAATCGTAATTTATCCAGTTGTACCGAAAGATGTGATCATGTTGCGTATTATTCCAACTGCAGCTCATACCTTAGACGATGTGAAATATACAATTGATACCTTCAAAAAATTGAAAAATAAATTAGATTCAGGAGAATATAAATCAGAAGATTTAGCTTCGGTAGAGGTAGATAATAAAAAAGCATAAATCCCAGAGGTAAAACTTCATTCCCATTCTACTAAATGCAATTTTACAACAATAAAATCTATACCTTAAGGCTTGTTTCTGATATTGTTATCATTGCAATAAGTCTTTTCTTAAGTGTCTTGGTCATTAAAAACTTTCATTTTGAAATGATCAAGCCACTTGAGTTGTTATTTATTGTTTACCAAATTGTTTCGTGGTATTTTATCGTAAAAGCGAACGACCTTTACAATGATTCCCGAAGTAGGAAAGGATTGGCAAATGAAATTTTCAAAACGATAATCAGTGTTGGTGCTTTAGGGATTACCTTAATTTTCTTGTTGTTTTTTGTTGACTACCAAATTTACGGACCAAAATTTGTTTTTTTCTATTTGATTTTCGCCATTTTTTTATTGACATTTGAGAAATTTATTCTCAAAAAAATTTTAAAAAAGTTAAGAAAGAAAGGCTTAAATATAAGGAGAATCGTAATAATTGGACAAGGAAAAGCGGCACTTAGATTTTATAATATTATCATAAGAAACAATGATTTAGGATATCAAGTTGTTGGTTTCATTGATGAAGAACCATTAAAATCAGAAAGAACAACTTTGCTTGGTAAAATAGCAGATTTAAAATCAATTTTAGAGAAAAATAAAATTCATGAAGTTATTGTTGCTGTCCCAAATATTGAGATTGCGCAAATTGAAGAAATTGTAGAAATAGTAAATAAATTTGGTGGCAGAACAAGAATTATTCCTGACTATTATCATTTCTATCATAACAAATATGTAGTTAAAAATTTTGGAGATATTCCTGTCGTCTCAATTAGAAAGGAACCTTTAGAAGAGCCACATTGGAGAAATGTAAAGCGCATGTTTGACGTCGCGTTTAGTCTTTTTGCACTAATTACAATTTGTTCTTGGCTATTTCCAATTTTAGCAATTTTAATTAGAATTAATTCTAAAGGTCCGATTTTCTTTTCGCAAAAAAGACAAGGTAGAGATAAAAAAGAATTTGAATGTTATAAATTTCGAAGTATGTACGTGAATCAAAATTCCGACATAGTTCAGGCTACAAAAGGTGATTCCAGAATTACCAAAATTGGTAATATTTTGAGAAAAACAAGTTTAGATGAATTACCACAATTTTGGAATGTACTAAAAGGTGATATGTCAGTTGTAGGTCCAAGACCTCACATGATGAAACATAACATTGAATACAGCAAAATTATTGATGATTACATGGTTCGTCAATTAGTGAAACCTGGAATTACGGGCTGGGCTCAAATCAATGGTTTTAGGGGCGAAACTAAAGAAGATGTTGAAATGTCAAACAGAGTTGAATATGATGTTTGGTATTTAGAAAACTGGTATTTTTTATTAGATTTGAAAATAATTTTCCTCACAGTTTGGAATGTTTTTAAAGGAGAAGAAAAGGCTTATTAAAAATAAAATTTTAAAAAATTCAAGGTGCGTCAAGTTGATGCACCTTTTTTATTGACAAAATAATAGATAATGAAATATTTTTTAGTAATATTAATTTTAGTACCTTTTACATTTTTTTCGCAAAATGAAAAAAAATCTAGAAATGAATTGATTGAAATAAATTTCCAAGCAAATGAAAATCAAAAATTTGGCTTTGATAACTTTTTTTACCCAAAATGGCTGCAGAATTATAAAAAAATAAAATTAGATTTTTCTGAAAATTATTATGTTCCAATAAAATCTGTTGGGAAAAATGAATCAGATTTCGTAAATGCTGTTTTAAGATTTAAAAATCTTAAAAAATCTGAAGTCGATAAAAATAGTTTGGAGTTTTATGTCAAAGAAAAATTAATCACTTACAGACAAATAAGCGACTCAATATTTACCTTGATTTTACCAAAAAATAAATCAAATTATTCAATCAGTGCGTATTTAAAGATAAATAAGGTAAAACTCAAAGTCGGGCAACTTGATGTCAAAATTTTTAACTTAAAAAAAGAAAAAGTTGTTATTATACCTTTATTTACTGATAAAATAAATCAAAATGAATTTAGAGATAAAATAAATTCGATTTACATGCAAGCAAACATTCAACTTGAAATTTCTTTTGATGCACTTTTTAAATCAAAAGTTTTTGAGAAGAAAACAATTTTCAGTAATCCAAGTGAATTACAAAATCAATATACAGGTCAAATGCGACTTTTGCGAGATTTGTACTTTGAATCTAATCCAAAGGCGGATAAAAAAGCATTTTACGTTTTTGTAATAAATAAATTTGCTGACAGCACAATTCATGGTTTTATGGTTCGTAATAAATCACTGGCCTTTGTTGCTTTTGAAGAAAAAAGTCCCAATTTTCACACCAATATTGCAAGAACATTAGCGTATGGAATAGGTATTCTAAAAGATTTTTGGTTAGAAGGTGATTCAGGAATGGGTCCACAACAAGGGTCAACTTCTAATCTTATGGATAAAACTTATGGAGTAAATTTAAATGTATTTCAATGGAATGATTTGAGAAATACATCTTCAAATTATTCTTTAATTGATAATTTTGAGAATGTAAAAACGAATAATGGGATTGTTGCTTATTATTTTTGGGAAGAAGACAAAGATGGATTTATTAAAGCTTCTAATGGATTATTAAATGATGTAAAACGGCCTTATAAAAAGAATTACTTATCCTACCGATTTGATGTTAAATACAAAATTTTAAAACCTTTTTACAAATTTGACATTTACTATTGCTCTCTAATAAACGTTTTGCTTCTGTTTTTTATTTTGGTTTTTAACTTTTTCATTAGAAGAAGGATAAAGCGATTTTGGATTAATAAAAATTATAAAAGAAAATTTTGGAGACGAGTTTTATATCTTCCGATTTTTATTGGAATGATATTTTTAGTTAAAGAAAGCTTTTATCTAGGAAATTATATTTTAGATAACTTTAAAATGGTTTCTGGTCCTATGGAAGAATTAAAAAGTTTAACATATGAAAAGGCTTCCAAACAATTGTTGATGAATTTAAATTTGCGTCATCAGGAGGAATCAACTCTTTGTTCTGAGATTTTAATCAAAAAAAAATCAAAATGGTCCTTGAAAAAAAGAATGAAAGTATTATATTTTGATGTTACTAAATCTGAAAATTCTGCTGATTGGGATAAAATAAAACTTGTATCGAATAGTGATAGTATAAAATTAAAAACACTAAATTATTCAGAAAAGGCAACTTCACATTACATGATTCTTTCTTATTTGAATAAGGATGGAACTATTGAAAAACAAGAACTAATTAATTTTTTTGGTGGAAATTTGACTTCTAAAATTGAAGAATTAGGTAAAGGTAGGAAGGAAACTTTTAGTGATAAAGCATCAGACATAAACCCACCAAAACGTATATTAATTTTTGTAAATGGTTATCGTCCAACATCTACCGGGAACACTTTTGAAGAAAATTTTAATGATATTACTAAAAAAGGAATTGAGTTTCCAAATTCAACTAATTATGTTTATGATTTTGATCGTTTCGATTATTGGACTCCTTGGAATAATATAAATTTACTTTTTCAAAGGCGGATAAACCCCAGTGAAACTTATTACTTGGATGGACATTTTTCAGTTTCAAGTTCCAATCATCGCAGTATTTTAAGTTTTACGCAACTTTACCAACAATTCCCAAAAAGGTGTCATAACAAAAAAAAACACAGCTGTTATTACAAAGAAAACAGGACTATTAATAAATCAATTTTAGGTAATTCAAAAACAATTGATGATTTAAAAATGCGACCAAACAAAAGTGGTTTTGCCTATCGCAAGCAAAAAGGTAGGATTGCAGGAAGAAATTTATTGCAAGTATTGAATGTAATTCCAAAGTCATCCCGAAATGACACACTTTTTATTGTAGCCCACAGCATGGGATTCGCTTATTCGCAAGGAATTATAGAAGAATTAAGAGGGGAAATTAATTTCGGAGCATATTTAATTATTGCTCCAGAAAATGCAAAATCTGGTGAAATAAATGAAAAAGAGTGGAAAACAGTGTGGCAATACGGAAGTAATTTTAATAAAAAAGATTTTGATGCACCTTGTTTGCAAGATGGTGTAGCTCCGCAATCAAAAGTTGATGGACTTTCAGCGAAAAAAAGAATTTACATTCCAGAGAAATTATACGTTAAAAAAGGTTTTTTCGAATCACATTTTATAGGTTATTATACTTGGATTTTGGATATAAAAAAAGGGAAAAAGGGTTATGTTGAAAATCATTAAGAAATTAGAAAAAAATCACTATTTTTGTTTTAAAATTAAAGTTTATGCCATTTCCAAGTATTTTTGAAACATCAACAACGGAAGAGTGTTTAAATCGATTAGAGAAGTTAGCAAATGAAACCAAACCTCAATGGGGAAAAATGAATGCAGCTCAAGTTCTAGCTCATTTAAATGTTCCTTACGATGCTGCTAATGGTAAAATTAAGTTAAATCCAAATTTCATGGTGAAATTGATGATGAAATTATTCATCAAAAAAGTAATTGTGGGTGACAAACCATACAAAACAAATTCTCCTACTGCTAAAGAGTTTATCATCTCAGAAGAGCGTGATTTTGAAAAAGAAAAAGCGCTTTTAATTGCAAATATTACTGAAACAGAAAAACATGGTAAAGCTTATTTTGAGGGAAAAATAAGTTCTTCAATGGGTGCCTTAACTTCCAGAGAATGGGATGTCATGTTTTATAAACATTTGGATCACCATTTCATACAATTTGGGATTTAAATTCCCCACAATAAGATATGTTGATAGTAGATGCTGGAAATTCCAGAATAAAAGTTGCTTTAATAAAAGATGAAAAAATTAATCAATTTTCAGTCTTTTCAGATTCAAATTTAGAACGTTTTGAAATTTTTTTAAAACAATTTGAATACTCAAAATCCATAATTTCCTCAGTTAAATCAGGTTTTGACACACAATTTTTGAAATCTAAATTAAAAAATTGTTTGGATTTAAAGGATGCTTTTATTCCGTTAGAAATTGATTACATAACTGAAAACACTTTGGGCTCTGACAGAATAGCTAACGCTGTAGCAGCCAAATTTAAAGCTCACAATAATGTTTTAGTTTTAGATATTGGAACATGTATAAAATTTGATTTTGTGAATGAAAAAGGAATTTATGAAGGAGGTTCAATTTCACCAGGTATTCAATTAAGATATAGATCTTTGAATGATTACACAGGAGCTTTGCCTCTGTTAAGTGTAACATCAAAAATTGATTATCTTGGAAAGTCCACTCATGAATGTATTCAATCGGGAGTTTTAAACGGAATTCAAGGAGAATTAAATTATTTAATTGATTCCTACAATCAGAAATTCAGTGACTTAACAATTTTTGTGACCGGCGGAGATGCTTTATATTTTGATTATTCTCCAAAAAACAACATCTTTGTAGTCGAAAATTTAACCTTATTAGGTTTATCATATATTTTAAAAGCAAATGAATAGTATTTTTTTGATCATTTTTAGTGTTTTCTTATCCTTTGGAATATTTGGACAAAAATTTACTACTTCGCCTTTTAGTTCAATTGGAATTGGAGAATTTGGTTCAATGGAACATCCATCCTTTTGTGGAATAGGTGGAGCCTTCACAGCAGCTATTGATTCTATAAACGTAAATTTTTATAATCCCTCTTCCTATTCTTTTTTAGCTCAAGGACAACCTTTATTTTCAACGGGAGTTTCTACACGTTTGTCAACTTACAGTGAGAATGGGAGTTCTTATAAAACAGGTCTATCTGGAGTTAATCATTTTGTTTTTGGAATTCCTTTTGCGCGAATTTTTGGAATTGCCTTTGGAGTAAAACCTTTCGCAAGAACTGGATATTCTATTTCTGATCGTGAAGCAGTTGGTGCATCGGATACAATGAATTACTCTTATAATGGAACTGGCAGTTTTAATGAGGCTTTTACGGGATTTTCGATAAAGGTTTTGAATCTAAATAGTAAAAAAATCTCTAACAAACTAGCATTAGGTACTAATTTCGGATATGTTTTCGGGAATAATCTAAACCAAAAGCTTTCTAATTTAAGTACCTTAAATTCGGGAGGTATCGAAGAAACAAATTTGCAAGTCAAATCAATTTATTTAGATTTTGGTTTAAATTATCAATTGACTTTTAATAAGACTTCGCGCTTTATTGCAGGAGCAACTTATACGCCAAACCAAAATTTAGCAACGACAAAGAATCTAGGATTGTATTATGCTTTGGAAGTAACTGATTCACGTTCTATCATTGATACAATTACAAGCATAAACGAAAAAGGATCAATTTCTATGCCTTCCATGATGAGTTTCGGTTTTTCCTATATTTTTAGACCAAATGTAGATTCAACGTTCAATAAAGTAAAGATTTTTCAAATGACTGTTTTTGGTTCTTACACCGAAACGAATTGGAGTGAATATAAAACTAATTTTGAAAGTGATGAACAGTTAACGCTTTTAAAATCAACAAAATATAGCGCGGGAATTGAATTTATTCCTCATTATAATTATTTTGATAGATCTAAAAATATTGGCTATCTCAGTAGAATAAGATATAAGGTTGGTGCGCAATATGCAACTTTGCCTCTGGAAAGACTTGGAAAACAATTAGTTGATAAATCAGTGAATTTAGGTTTTAGTTTTCCAATTGTTAGTCAAAGATCAGTCTCATCTTTAAATTTAAGTTTTTCAGCTGGAAATAGAGGAAACGGAGAAGCTAATTCTTTAAACGAAAGATTTTACGGAATTAATTTCGGAATTTCAATTGCTCCAGGATTAAACGATCGCTGGTTTAAAAAATATAAAATTGATTAAATTTTTATTTAAGCTTATTTTAAATTTAATAAAGATGTTTCTTTTGACAAGGAAAAATAAAACGATTTATATTTTCATTTTCCTTCTCGGAACTATTTTTTCATGCGTAAACGATTTAGATACCATCAAAAAAATAAGTTACAAATCTACAGATCCTGACGAGAGAACAACAGACTTAAATGTTTTTTATACAGATAGCGGCTATGCTAAAATTGAAGTGTATGCTAAATTAGCTGAAACATTTTCAAAACCAGAACCTATTGTTAAATTTAAAGACGGTGTAAAAGTGAAGTTTTTTGACAATAGAGGAGATGTAGTCTCAGTTTTAACAGCACTTTATGGAGAAATTAATCAAAAAAAAGGAACTATCTTTGTACGTGATTCGGTTCAATTGTTTAATGAAAAAAAGCAACAACGTTTGGAAACTGAAGAATTATTTTGGAATCAAAAAGATAGTGCAATTTTCACAAATAAATCAGTTGTAATAAGAACTCCAGATGCACTATTTTTTGGAAAAGGAGTGAGAACAAAACAAGATTTCTCCTCTTACGAATTTATCAAACCAGAAGGAAAAATTGATTTAAAAAATAAAGTTAATTAAAAAAAATAAGTAATGGACTTAAATAAAATTTTTATAGTAAGAAAAAGTTAAGAATTTTATAGAGGTATTAATAAACTAAAATTTATGAATTTATACAACAAAGTAATGCTGTATTTTTGGTTAGGACTATCAATCGTTTCAGCGATAAGTATAACTTATTTTGGCTTCATAGAAGGTTTTGATCGTTGGATTTATTATTATGTGGTTCCTGTAATTGCACTCTTAATGTTTTTTTTCAAAAGATACATGGTTCAAAGAATGGAAAAACATTTTGAATATTTGGATGAACAGAAAAGAAAAAATCAGAAGTAATAATTTATTTTAATTTTTGGGATAATGATTTCCTTCACTTCTGAAATATTCCTTCTTGAAAAATTAAAATTAAAGGGGTCATGTAAAAAAGTTGGGGAGAAGTCTTAAATTTGCATAAAAAAAAGATGGATTTTTCAGTACTTTCAAATTTTTTGCCTGAGGGTTTATTGCAACATTTCAATATTGTTGATTTCAAAGAGCAAGTTGATTTAGAATCAAAAAA
>CANLGD010000088.1 GCA_947490145.1 Flavobacteriia bacterium | reverse complement strand
GTGCATAGAAAACGTAAATCTGGAACCTTTTACAATAAGTAAGCGAAAAAAATTCAAGTGTTTGATCCGCCTTGGCGGAGAGTTTTGAATTTTTAGAGTCGTTTGTTGAAAGGTAGATGCGTTTTCAAGCACTAGAACTTAGCCAAAGGAGGTCTCAGCGAAGCTACTTTTGGTTCTTTTTGGCAACTTAGCGAAGCGATCTCATAAACTTGTGAATAATGAAAAAGAACAAAAATTAGATTTCAGTATTAAATTCAGTTTTAGTGGTAGATATGGGTGTAATCAAAACAAAAAAACCGTTTTTTATTAGATTTTGAATTGTAATCGATTATAAATTTCTTTAAAAATTGACCGTTGGAAGCATAAAAATGTTTTGCTCTCTTTTTTCGATTTATTCCTCTAAAAAAGGGAAAATTCTAAATCCGTAAGTTCGCTAAAATCCAAATTTGGAAACAATTTTTTAATTCTACCATCATCCAGTTTCAATAAAACGTTCAAGATAAAGAAGACAAAAAATAAAACTACGTAAAATGGCTTATCTTTTTTAAACTAAATCAGCAGTAATTTTGTTATCTTGTTCATAAATCGTATTTTTGTAACAAATCTTTTCAAATCATGGAAGAAAAAAATATTTTAGAGCTAGAGCGCAGATTTCAGGAAAAAATCGATAAAGAAATTAAAATTGAACCAAACGATTGGATGCCTGAGAATTACCGAAAAACCTTAATTCGCCAAATTTCACAACATGCACATTCTGAAATAGTTGGAATGTTGCCAGAAGGAAATTGGATTACTCGTGCACCAAATTTACGCCGAAAAGCAGTTTTGTTAGCGAAAGTTCAAGACGAAGCAGGTCATGGTTTGTATCTTTATTCAGCAGCAGAAACCCTGGGTGCTGATCGTGAAGAAACGATTGACGATTTGCATTCTGGAAAAGCAAAATATTCTTCAATTTTCAATTATCCAACTTTAACTTGGGCGGATATGGGAACAATTGGTTGGTTGGTTGACGGTGCTGCAATTATGAATCAAGTTCCACTTTGCAGATGTTCTTATGGACCGTATGCACGAGCAATGGTGCGTGTTTGCAAGGAAGAATCTTTTCACCAACGTCAAGGTTTTGAGATTGTTGCAAAATTAGCAAATGGAACTCCAGAGCAAAAAGCAATGGCACAAGATTCCCTAAATCGTTTTTGGTGGCCAGCATTAATGATGTTTGGTCCAAATGATGACTCTTCTCCGAACTCGGCTTTATCCTTGAAATGGAAAATTAAGCGCTCAACAAACGATGAATTACGTCAAACATTTATAGATGTTACAGTAAAACAAGCAGAAATGGTTGGATTGACACTTCCAGACAAAGATTTGAAATGGAATGAAGAAAGACAATCTTATGATTTTGGTGAAATTGATTGGTCAGAATTTTACGAAGTTGTAAAAGGAAACGGTCCATGCAACAAAGACAGAGTTGACGCAAGACGAAAAGCAAAAGAAGACGGAGCTTGGGTCAGAGAAGCAGCAATGGCTCATGCAGAAAAACGTAAATTGAAAACAGCATAAGAAGATAAAAGGATTCAAAAGTCACGACTTTAAATAATATTAAAATGAGTAATAAAGAATGGCCTCTTTACGAGGTTTTTATCAGAAGTAAACAAGGTTTAAGTCACAAACACGTAGGTAGTTTAAGAGCTGCCGATGCTCAAATGGCAATTGAAAATGCTAGAGATGTTTACACAAGAAGAAGCGAAGGTATCAGCATTTGGGTTCTTGAATCAAAGTTGATTACTGCTTCAGATTCTCATGATTCGGATTCACTTTTTGAACCAGCTGATTCTAAAGTTTACAGACATCCAACTTTTTATGACGTTCCAGACGGGATTTCGCATATGTGATTTTATACAGACATAAGACTGAAAGATTCAAAAGTCAAGACTGAAAAACAGAAAATTGACTGACAGATTCAGAAGTCAAGACTTGAAAATTTTGAATTAAAAACTAATTTATGAAGCATAACTTTAGGGAAATGTCGATTTGGAAAGAGGCAATGAAAATTGTTAAGGAGGTTTACATTCTTACTGCTAATTTACCTACTGAAGAAAAATTTGGTTTAAAGTCTCAAATGCAACGCTGTGCAGTTTCAATACCTTCAAATATTGCTGAAAGCTCTGGCCGAAATACAGACAAGGAATTACTTTATTTTTTAAATATTGCAATTTCGTCATCTTATGAACTTGAAACACAAATCATTCTAGTAGAAGATTTATATAATTTAAAAAGTGAACATATAATTAATGATCTTCATTCTATTCAAAGAATGATTGGAGGTTTTAAAAGATCAATAAATTCAAATACTCTAACAAAAAGTCACGAATCTTAATATCTAAAAATAAAATTTATCAATTCAATTTGTCTTGAAAACACTCTTGACTTTTGAATCTTAAAGTCTTAAAATCTAATTATGTCAAATAGTCTTACGTCTAATATACTTGAATACACGCTTCGCATCGCTGACGACAGCTTAATCCTTGGTCACCGAGTGTCAGAATGGTGCGGTCATGGGCCGATTTTGGAAGAAGATATTGCGCTTACAAATATCGCTTTGGATTTGGTTGGTCAGGCAACAAATTTATTTGAATATGCTGGAACAATTGATGAGAAAAATCGTTCAGCTGACGATTTTGCTTTTTTACGATACGAACGTGAATATAAAAATTTACTTTTAGTTGAGCAAAAAAATGGAGATTTTGCAGTAACAATTGCAAGACAGTTTTTCTTTGATGTTTATAGAAAATTATTTTTCGAAGCACTTGTAAATTCAACGAATGAAAATTTAGCTGGAATTGCTGAAAAATCATTGAAAGAAACAAAATATCACCTAAAACATTCATCTGAATGGATGATTCGCTTGGGTGATGGAACATTAGAATCTCACAAAAAAATTCAAAGTGCTGTAAATGATTTATGGCGTTTTACAGATGAATTATTTTTCCAAAATGAAGTGGATGAAGCATTGATTTCTATAGGAATTGCCGTTGATAATAAAAGTTTAATTTCTCCTTGGAAAAATTATATTGATGAAATATTTTCTGAAGCAACGTTGGAAATTCCAGCTCAAAATTGGCAACAAAAGGGCGGAAGAACTGGAATGCATTCTGAACATTTAGGATTTTTGTTAGCTGAATTACAATACATGCAACGCGCTTATCCAAACATGGAATGGTAAATTTTAAAATTACAGAAAAAGAAATTTGGGATTTATTGGAACAAGTGACTGATCCTGAAATTCCTGTTTTGACAATAATTGATTTAGGTGTTGTAAGAACTGTTGAACTAATTGAAGGAAAATGTTTCATTACAATTACTCCAACTTATAGTGGATGTCCTGCAATGCAAGTTATTGAAGATGATATTAAAATTCTTTTAAAAGATATTATTGATTGTGAAATAAAACTTACTTTATCACCAGCGTGGTCAACAGATTGGATTTCTGAAAATGGCAGAAACAAATTAAGAGAATACGGAATTGCTCCACCAGAGAATGAACCTGACAAAAGTGTTTTGTTTTCAAAACCAGTTGTAGTTCCTTGTCCACAATGTAAATCTAAAAATACAAGAATGGTAAGTTTATTTGGAAGTACCGCTTGTAAATCGCAATATCAATGTAACGATTGTTTAGAACCTTTTGATTATTTTAAATGCCTGAAGTAGATTATTTGATTGTTAGATTATTAGATTTTTGGACCTCCAATTTTTACAATTAACAAAAATTAAATTTGAAAAAATAATTTAAGTAATTACATTTTTATATCTTTAATCTTTATTTTTTGTCTAATTTAAATTTACACATTCAAGTAATTAGTCTTACGTCTTGGAGTCTTTAATCTTATAAAAAATGGAAGAAACTACTTTAACACAATTATCATTAGAAGAAATCAGAGTTTTAGGTGCAATGCTTGAAAAAAGTAAAACAACTCCTGATTATTATCCAATGACCTTGAATTCAATTCAAACGGCGTGTAATCAAAAGTCTGCTAGAAACCCTGTGGTTGAATATACGGAAGAAGATGTGGTTTTGGCCTTGGATTCTTTAAAGAAAAAGCACCTTTCTGCAAATGTTATTGGAGGTGGAAGCAGAGCTTTAAAATATAGACACACTTTGGCAGTTGCTTTTCCTTTAGATCCAGCTGAAACAAGTGTTTTGTGTTTACTTTTTCTACGTGGACCACTAACTGCAGGAGAAATAAATTCAAATTCTGGTCGTTTGCATGATTTCGATTCTTTACAAGAAGTTCAACAAACTTTGGAGAATTTGGCAAATTACGAAGTTCCTTTTGTAAAATTGTTAACTAAAAAACCAGGTCAAAAAGAAGCGAGATATTGTCATTGTTTTGCTCCATTTAATGAAATAGCTTACACTGAAAATCCAAATGAATCTTCTTCAAAACATGCTGCTCTAGAAGAACGATTAACTTTAGTTGAAACTGAATTAGCTGAACTAAAAGAAAATTTCGATAAATTGATGAAAGAGTTGATGGGATAATATAGATGATTCGATTACTAAATTATTCGATTTTCAGACTATCTAATCTGATTAAGTCTAAAATCCAAAAAATCTACAATCAGATTTTGTATCCAATTTAATCAAAGTCTTTCGTCTTTAAGTCCTATTCAATTGAAATAATTTATCAAACTCATCGATTTGTTTTGGATTTCCAAGAACGAATAGTTTTGAATTTTTCACCACAACAATATCCCAATCTGGATTAATAATATATTCGCCTTCAGGGGATTTGTAACCAATAATTGTCACTCCAGTCAAACGTTTTGCTTCAAGTTGTTTGATAGTTTTATTTTGAAATTCAGCTGGAAGTTCAGAAAATGAAATTGATTCGATGTTTACTCCTTCAAAACTTTGGGCGTGAATATTTTCCATAAACTCCATTATATCGGGATTGGAAATTAAGGAAGCCATGTGAGAACCTCCAATGGCATCTGGCATAATTACGTTATTTGCACCGGCACGTTTTAATTTTGAAACAGCATGTTGATTGGATGCACGAGATATCACATCAATGTCTTTTCGCAATTCTTTGCATGCCAAAACGGCGTACAAATTATCGGCATCCTTTGGAAGACATGTTATTACAGCTCGGGCAGATTCAATTTTTGCTTGCGAAAAAATTTCATCCTGACTAGCATCGCCTTCAATCATAAGAAAATTAGCACTATTTGATGCCTTTTCAAGAACTTCTTTCGAAAATTCTATTACAATAACTGGAATATTTTGAGCATTCAAATCTTCAGCGACTTGAATACCAACTCTTCCATAACCGCAAATAATAACGTGATTATTCATTTTTTTTAAACTTTGATTAAACCTGTATTCTAAAACAAAAAATTTATATTCGCCACCAATTATATACCTTGTAAGTGAGGTAATGGCATAGGCAAATGTACCAAAACTCAAAAAAATCAAACAAATTGTGAAAATTCTACCTGCATCTGAAAGTTGATGTATTTCACCAAAACCAACTGTAGTTGTTGCGATAACACTCATATAAAGCGCATCTAGAAAACGCCATTCTTCAATCCACATGTAGCCAACTGTTCCAATTGTCAATCCAAACAGAATCAGCGCAATAAAAAAGAAAATTTTGTTGACAAAGCGAAAATCTGATTTAAACATACTTCTCGACTTTATAATTCCCAAATAGTTGTTCTGCGTTTTCGCTGCAACTTAAAAAAATGTTTGTTTTCTAAAATCCAAGCCATGGCCAAATATACAAAAAGTGGCGTTCCAAAAGTTAAAAAAGATGAATAAATAAAACCCAATTTTACTTTTGAGGAATTAATTCCTAATTTTCTTGCCCACCATTCGCATACTCCGTAGGAACGCATTTCGAAGAAGAAAATTATTTTTTGTAAAGTTCTCATTTTGTTTTTATTTAAACAACAAATCTATTTTTTCAAAATCGCAAAACCAATTTTACAAGTTAAACATTTTGACCTAGCACAAAGTTCGTTTTTTAATTCCAATAATCCTTGCGATTCAAAGGAAGATTTGCATTTTATTCCCAAATTTTTCCATTTTGAAATAATTTGATTATTTTCGGTTTTCGTTTCTGACAATAATTTCAAAGCAATTTCTTGCATTTTCGCATCTTGAAAACGTTCAAAATTCCACCAAAAAATTGGAACTATCGCATTTATCAATAGATTATTTCTGAAATCTTCAGAGAAATTGAGTTTTTCCAACAATTCCAAAACCTGACTTGAATTCAATTCGTGAATCGAAAAAAATTCCTTGTAGGAGCAAAAAGTAGCGAATTGTGCAATTTTTAAATTCGGAAAACTGGGCGGTCTAAGTCCTTTGAATTTCCAAGAACTTAATTCCATTTCCTCTAAAGAGAATTTCTTTTTCAAGAAAAGCCATTCTTTTTTTTCGTGAATTAAGTTAAATTTCACATCTTCTTCGAAAAATCCTGCAACTCCCAAAAATAAAATCGAACGCTGCGATTCAGATACTTTCCAAAATGTTTTTAAATCAATTCTTTTTGTTAACTCAATGAAAGGCAAATTATTCACTTTTAAACCAAAAGCTTTAGCATAAATTTCAAAAAATAGAGCCAATAAATCATTTTCTAAATCCGTAAAAGTTTGAGCTAAAATTTGATTTTTTCTATTCAAGCGATCTATAACAGAATTCTCAATTTGGTTCAAAACAACTTGCTTTTCAATTTCTTGAATCGAATTTTCGCACGGAATCCAAGTTTGATTTAAAAGCAAATTTCGGTATTTATTCCAATGATTAAAATCGATTAAATGTTGTAATTCCAAAGTAGGAATTTTTTGATTGTCAATAAATAAATCTTTGTCATTTTGAAAAACGACATGTAAAATTACATTTTTGTAAGCAGCATCATCTTGATGTTTGTGCAAATACCAATCGGAAGCTTTCACATGAATTTCGATATTTCCGTTCCATCTTATTCCGTCAATTTCAATTGATCCATTAAAAAAATCTGGTCCAGAATCTGGGTTGTGCCAACCTGTGTTTAGGATTTTAATTGCTCTGCCATCTGTTGAAAATAAATTTGAAATAGGCAGACGTTTTAAACGCCAAATTGCGTGCAGATATTCTTCTTTCATTGGTTTAGGTTTTTTGTAAAAGATTTTGAGTTCGCTAAAAAAGCCTTCTCTCTAAGTTGTTTTAGTTAAAGATTGGTCATCAGGCATAGCTGAATCCAAATTTTCAACTCCGCCAAGGTGGCTAAAAATGCCTAAAAAGAAAATTTACTATATAAACTCAAATTTTGTTGTTAAACTAAAGTTAAGAATAATTTTTAGAATTGCAAATTTTAGGAGTTTTTTTGGCGAAATAAAAATTTGATATTTTGTATAATAAAATTGCTATATTTGAGAAAATATGACGCAAAGATTTAGAATTTACCTAAGCACAACAAACTTTTTCACTGCACCATTTTCTTCAGCAATAAAATAAATGCCATTCTCAAGTTTTGAAATTGATAATGAATTTACATTTGAAAATGATTTAATTTCTTGACCGTTAATTCCAACAAATTTTCCGCTAATAGTTTTTGAAAAATAAATTAAATCTGAATTCGCTGGATTTGGGTATATGGTAAAAGTTGTTTTTGAGATTTCTTGAATTTCTGTAGTTTGATTACTTGCATTTGGAGTTGGATCATTGAAATTAATCCAAGAACCGTTTCCATCAAAAGAACAACCAAAAGAAATGTCGTTTTGGGAAGAAAAATAACTTACCGAATCAACAATGTTAATTCCATTTGGCTTTGTAAGTACCACAAATTCGCCACTTCCAGCAAGTTTAAAATTTGTGTGATTTATTCCTTGACCAGCTTGATTATCAGCCCAAAAAAGCTTAAATCCATTCGCTGGAACAATAAGGTCAATGCTAATTTTGTATTTTTTCAAGAAACTTTTATCATCTGATAAATAATAGCCGTTCAAATTAACTGAGTGAGAATTTGGATTATAAATTTCTATCCAATCATCAAATTCATTGAACTCGTCTTTAATTATTTGCGAATTTTGCGCCATTATTTCATTTATTTTCAATAGAGAATCTAGCGCATAATTTGAATCTACATCAAAAATTGCTGTGAAAATTGTATCTGAATTGACATTAATTACAATTTCACTTGCAGTATTTCCAGTTTCTAACCATTCTACAAAACCGTAACCATGATTCGGAATTGCTTTTAAAGGAATCGCTAAATTTTTAAAATACATTCCTTCCCAAGGATATGGATTTGAATTTACGCCTTCTAAATAATCATTTATCTGAAGGAGTTGATTTTTACTTCTCCTTTTAATATTGAATTTACATTTAAAGTTATTTTTGCAGAATCAGTTAATCCCCACAAATTAGTCATGTGAAGTCTAGTGAAATGCGGCCGAGCAATGAGAAAAGTATCCAGTTTCTGTTCTAAATAATTCCATTTATCCAAATTTGGAATTTCATTTGCTCTGTCTGCCAAGGTAATAGCTGTTGAAGGATATCTCCAACGATTGATGTGATTATCAATTTCGGAATCTAATTTCTCTAAAACTGTTGCTAATTTTGGTCGTGTAACATTTGGTAAGAAACTTGAATTCAGCAAATCACTCATACGATTAATGTACTTTGTACGAAATTGTTGACTGTTCATCAAGCCAATAATCAATTTTGTGTATGCTTCAAAATATTGGCTTGTTTGATGGGCCCAAACCAAAGTGTTGAAAGTTGGAAATACATCATTACAGGAACCACCAAAACCACCGTCAATGTCATAAAGTAACCAACGCCATTTTCCATCATGACCAAATGCTGCATCGGAATTTACTGCGCTTCTTTTTTTCCAATATTTAATGTTACTATTGGGCCAGTCAGCATTTCTGAACACAAATAATTAGTGAAGTTTTCAATGTCAATCAAAGAATCGATGTGATTGTAATTTGCTGGAACATTCAAATCATTTGATTGCGCAAATTCTATTAAGTTGTAATAATCTGTTTCGTCAGAAATATTTCCATAACTCAAATCATGCGAATTTTCTAAGATGATTAAATCATCGCTATCCAAGTTATATTTTTCTGAAATGTAATCTTCATTCATACGCTCTTTTATGGCATGAATTCCCCAATATTCTCCGTTTAGATACACATTTACAAACTCATATTCTGCATGATCGATTTCAATTTTGGAAAATAAATCCGAAGAGTAATCATCTCGCGGCAAGCAATCTGGGCGATGTCCGCCCGAGCGTAAAGAAAGCGATTCGTATTTATGCAAAATTGAATTTTGAAATAAATTGGTGTCCAAAAAGTTAGATCCATATTCTTCTCTAAAATCCATTTGAAGGTTTTTAACTGCCGAATGACGCGAACCATGACCAGAAATTTTTAATCCAACAGTTTCAGAAAAAATCAAATTTTTTGTTTCGTTAAAATAATCAATTTTTGCTTTTCTTTCCGATTGTATTCCTTCAAGAATATAATTGGGTCACGTAAATTTTCTGGGGATTATGCAAAAAGTTTTGCTAATCTGAAGAGGAAAAATTTAACATCTATAACGCCTCTTTGATTTGCTCGGAATAGTTTTATTTTAGAGTTGAAAGACTCAGCATTTGCATTTGTATTTCGA
>CANLGD010000087.1 GCA_947490145.1 Flavobacteriia bacterium | reverse complement strand
TGGAGAAGGTCCCAAGGGTTGGGCTGTTCGCCCATTAAAGTGGCACGCGAGCTGGGTTCAGAACGTCGTGAGACAGTTCGGTCCCTATCTGTTGTGGGCGTTAGAAATTTGAGAGGACCTGCCTCTAGTACGAGAGGACCGGGGTGGACATACCTCTGGTGTACCTGTTGTGGCGCCAGCTGCATCGCAGGGTAGCTACGTATGGATGAGATAAGCGCTGAAAGCATCTAAGCACGAAACTCGCCTCAAGATGAGATTTCTTTTAAGGGCCGTGGAAGACTACCACGTTGATAGGCTACAGGTGTAAAGGCAGTAATGTCACAGCCGAGTAGTACTAATTACCCGTAGACTTATAATATCTCCTAAAATAATATACTACTTCAATCGTCCGATATATTTTTAAATTGCAAATTGTAAGATTGCAAATTACAAATTGAAAGATTATATCATTAATCTGGAATCTGTAATTTTCAAATCTCTCAATTACAAATTGACAAATTATAGATTGCAAATTTGCAATAATCTGTAATTTGTAATGTGTAATTTTGAATCTAAAATATTTAAAGTTTTAGGTGTCTATAGCAGTAAGGTCCACCTCTTCCCATTCCGAACAGAGAAGTTAAGCCTACTAGCGCTGATGGTACTGCCCTTTTGAGGGTGGGAGAGTAAGTCGATGCCACTTTTATAAAATCCTTATCATTTTATGATAAGGATTTTTTTTTGCCTTTTTTTGAATGAAAATAGGTCCGAAGGTGCATAAAGTCATATTCTTATGGAATCCAAAAAAAGACAGCTATTAGCAAATGATTATGAACAAAACACTTTATGCATTGTTATCTTAAAAATAATACTAGCATGAAGAGAATCTTATTTCTATTTGCACTCAATATAGTTGCATATTCGGTCAAAGCCCAAATAACGGTTTCAGGAGGAATTTATCAAAATACAACTTGGACACTTGCAAATAGCCCATATCTTGTTACTGGATCTATTGTAGTGTTCCCCGAAAAAATCTTAACTATTGAACCTGGTGTTGAAATTTTGATTGATAATCAAACGAGCAGCTCCATTTACATTGAAACGCGCGGTACACTAAATTGTATTGGTACCGATTTATCACCAATCACCATTCATGCACTCTACGACACCCTGAATCCGGTGGCTTGGCAAGGATTTATATGTACGAGTTCTCAAGGCGGGGTATTAAATGCAGATCGCTTTCATATTTCAAACGCTCACACTCCCTTCGCTTATGAAACTGCTTTGACAAATTATCAATACATCAATTGTGTCTTTAGCCATTGTTTTCAGGCGATTACTGTTGCCAATTCAGTTAATTTACAAAATTGTCAGTTTATCGATAATGAAGTTGGTGTTTATGGTTGGTCCTACTTCGCGATTAACAATTGTTTATTTAAAGACAATACGACCTCAATTTTTGCATATGCTACAACGGTTCAATTAACGAACTGCAATTTCATCGATAATCAGATTGGTGTTGTATTCGCTGCCTATGTATTTGACCTGATGACAATATCAGATTGCCAATTTCTCAACAATGAGCTAGCCCTTGGTTATCCAAATAACGGTGTAGTTCGCAATTGTTTGTTTAGCCAAAATATCACTGCTATGCAATCTGCATCAACATGTGAGATTTTTGATAATGAATTTCTATATAATGAATTAGCGTTGGAAGCTTCTGTTAACACGGTCATTCATGACAATAAAATCAATAATAATTTTGGAGGTCTATTTATTTCAAACGTTTCGCTTGTTCAAGATAGTCCTCTGATTTATAATAACGAAATTTGTGGAAACATCAACTACAATGTGAATAACAACACTAACATGAATTATTCGCTTTTAACCAACTGTTTTTGTGCTTTAGATTCTTCGGAAATAGAACAATACTTAATTGATGGCTATGACGATATCACGAAAGGACTCATCAACTATTTTCCTACGATCAGTTCGTACACAAATCCGGTTAGTGACTACTTAACCATTTTTCAAGAAGCAGCAATCGAACAAATTCGCATTTATAGTGCAAAGGGACAATTATTTACAATAGAAGCAATAGGTTCGAAGGTATTTGATTTACAGTTTTTATCGCCTGGCATATACTTCGTTCAAGGCATTCAAGGTGATTCAATTACTTCAACCATTAAAATAATCAAACAGTGAAAAAATTAATTACACTCTTTTTACTTTTTTTAGTTGGAAATTTGATTTCTCAAACAAACGTTTCTGGTGGTATATACCAAAATACAACTTGGACACTTTCCGGAAGTCCCTACATTGTAACAGGTTCAATTGTTGTCTTCCCGGGAAAAACTTTGACCATTGAACCAGGTTGTGTAGTTCGTTTCAACTCTGATTATACATTCAATACAGGTAACTTTATTTGTTTAGAAATTAGAGGAACCTTGATTGCGTTAGGAACGGATGCCAACAAAATTAAATTCACTAGTAGCGATACAACTGACGGTTTTTTCAATTGGCAAGGTATCAGCATTAAAGGGAGTCAAGGCGGAAATTGTCAGTTAGATCGATTTGAATTACATAATGCTTGGTTTGGAATTTACAATGATATATCAGAACCTGGAATTACTTATAATTTTGAAAATTGTCGTTTCAAGAATAACAATTACGCAATTCAATTAAATTCTGATTTAAACTTCACAAACTCTATTTTTGAAAAAAACGGTGTTGCTAAAGCTGCTCAAATATCTTACGGTTCTTTAACAGCAACTAATTGTCAATTTACTGAGAATTTCTGTTCCATGACTTGGTCAAATAGTATCAATTTGAACGATTGTGTCTTTACAGGAAATTCAAATAACATAATTGGTTGTGCTGGAAGCATACAAAACTGTAGTTTTTTTAACAACGATTTTGCGATAACGGAATCCTCGAATCTACAAATTTCAGATTGTTTGTTTGATGGAAATGGAGTTGCCTTAGACGAAAGTGGCTCATCTATCATTTCGAATTCAGTATTCACAAATAATATCTTTGCGGTTAGGCTTGGCGAAAATTCATTCTTGACAAACAATGAGATTACTGAGAACGGAACTGGAGTTCAAGTTAGTGCATTAAATCCAAGTTCAGCGCAAATAGTTGACAACTTGCTGTGCAGCAATCTGAATTATAACCTTGAAAATCTAACGGATAAAAATTTTAAAGCAAATACGAATTGTTTTTGCTCTTCAGACTCTGCAACAATTGAAAATGGAATTTACGACGGGTATGATGATATTACTCGTGGTTTAGTGAATTATGCAATCTATAACGATTCGTGCACATCTATACTAAGTTTTGTTACCAAAGTCAATCTAAATGAAACAGCTAGTCTTTTAGAAGAGCTTTCAACTTGGAATGTTTGGCAAGTTAATAATGAATTACACATCTTCTCAGAAAATAAAGTAGAAATCCAAATTTTCAATGTCTGTGGGCAAGTTTTCATTGAAAAAACAATCGAACCAGGAGAAACTGTTTTACCACCAAATTTACCTGATGGCATTTTTATTCTATCAGATCAAAATGGAAATCGCTACAAATTTTATTCCGGAAACTAAAGGGAAGAATAGCATTCATAGACGAATTTATATGTAACATAAAGCGGATTGTTCAATTTTAACTATTTAAGTTCTGTGGAAATTTAAACTAAAAACCAACTGCAAAAAAGTTAATCAACTAACCGTTTTATTTGCATAAAGAAATGGTTTTGTTATAATGAAAATATTTCTCCACCTATTTTATTTGGATGATACTCAGTGTTTCCAAAAATTCTGGAGGGGCAAAAAGAAAAGCATACCGGTTGTGGCGTGCTTTCCTAAAAAGTGTGATGTCCAAGGGGGTTCTAACCTTTTAGTGAAAAAATTTATTTCTAATTATTTATAGGTGTTTCAATACCATTAATAATTATTTTAATCTTTCGCAAAAATGTTCCTTATTAAGAACATCATCTCTGAAAGCTTCGAAACAAAGCTTTTTTTGTTGGTATGCAAATTTTGTTTTTATTTTTTTAGCTTTCGTTTAAGCTTTCAAGATTTTTTTATTCTTAATAAATCTCTTTTTTAATAATCTAAAAATCAAATTATCTAACACCGCAAAGAACCAGGAAGTGAATCTATTTTTTCACCTTTTCCTTCTCTCCTCCAACCACTTCGGAACCTTCTTTTCCGTCGAATCTCCCAATAGTTTTTCTGCTAAATCTGGACGATTGGCTTTTTGAAGTCTTTGTTTGATCCAATCACGGTTTTCACGTTTGTACCAAAAGAAAAAACGATTTTGATTCAGTTTTTCTTCCTTAGATTTTACGGTGTTTATTGGTTTTAAAGTATAAGGATGAACTCCAGAATAATATATCACTTCAGCTACTGTCATTGGAGTTGGAGTGAAATCTTGCACCTGTTCTAACTGAAAACCCATGTCTTTTGTTTCAGCGGCAAGATTCGCCATGTCTTCTTCCTCACAACCTGGATGAGAAGAAATAAAATAAGGAATCAATTCTTGTTTCATTCCAACTTTCTCAGAAATTCGGTCGTATTTTTCTTTGAATTTATGAAAATATTTAAAAGATGGCTTTCTCATTACTTTCAAAGTTGCATCAGAAGTATGCTCAGGAGCAACTTTTAATCGCCCGGAAATATGGTGTTTTACAACTTGTTCAATGTATTCATCGTGATTTCCATCATCGTTGCTATTCTTATTGAAGTCATCAACTAATAAATCGTAGCGAATTCCTGAACCAACAAAAGCTTTTTTAACTTTCGGATTCGCATCAACTTTTCGGTATAATTCAGTCATTGGTTTATGCGAAGTATCTAAATTTGAACAAATTACAGGGTGAATACAGCTCGGACTTGAACAACGATTGCAAATTTCCTCGTCCTTACCTTTCATTTTGTACATATTCGCTGAAGGTCCGCCTAAATCAGAAATATAACCTCTAAATTCTGGGTGACTTGTCACTTGATCGACTTCAGCTAAAATAGATTTTTCACTTCGGGACGCAATAAATTTTCCTTGATGAGCTGAAATTGTACAAAAACTACAACCTCCAAAACAACCACGGTGCATGTTAATTGAAAATTTAATCATGTCATAAGCAGGAATTGCTCCCCGTTTTTTGTACTTCGGATGCGGTAAACGAGTATAAGGCAAATCAAAAGAGCGATCGATTTCGTCTTCTGTCATCGTTTTATAAGGTGGATTTATCACCAAAGTTTGATTTCCAACGTGTTGAATAATTCGGTTTGCTTGCCATTTATTGGATTCAACTTCCACGATTTTAAAATTCGCAGCATATTTAATTTTATCCTCTAAACATGCCTCATGACTTGCCAATTCGAGGGTTTCCCATAATTTATTTTTTGGTAATTCTTCCGTTTTGTCTTGCATAAATGCCACTTGCTTCAAAGTATTTAAAGAAGAAAATGGAACACCTTTTTTTAATAGACGTAAAATTTCTCTCAAAGGTTGATCACCCATTCCATAAACTAATAAATCGGCCTTTGAATCAACCAAAATAGATGGCATTAATTTATCTTTCCAGTAATCGTAATGTGTCACACGGCGCAAACTTGCTTCTATGCCACCAATCAAAACGGGAACATCTGGATAAATTTCTTTTAAAATATTTGAATAAACAATTGTTGTGTAATCAGGTCTGTAACCAGCTTCACCTCCAGGCGTATAAGCATCTGTTGAACGCAATCGTTTATTTGCTGTGTAATGATTAACCATCGAATCCATGCAACCAGCAGTTACACCGAAAAAATATTTTGGTTTTCCGAATTTTTTGAAATCACGTAAATCATCTTTCCAATTTGGCTGCGCCACAATAGCGATTTTAAAACCTTCATCTTCAATGATTCTGCCAATTACAGCTGTCCCAAAAGCTGGATGATCTACATAAGCATCACCAGAAAATAGAACTACATCTAGTTCATTCCAGCCATGTTTTTCAGCTTCTTTTTTCGTTATTGGTAACCAGTCTGTTATTGGGCGTTCTTCAATCATGGTACAAAAATACGAGAAAATGCTTGGAGAAAAAAATTTAAGTTATTAACTCGTCTTTTACAAAACAATAATTCATGAATTTTGTTTTGAATCAAAGAAAAAATGTGGTTATATTTTTTAACTTTTATGAATTTTCTTAGACGACTTTCTACTGCAAGCTTAGCATTTAATTGAACTTTATATTGGTGTAATTATTTCTCTTCATTTTTTGTAATTTTTGTTGCTGCTTTATCTGTAATTGTTACATGCAATACTGCAAGAGCGCAAAATTGGGATTGGAAAAATCCACAATCGCAAGCAGTAAATTTATAATACGTTTGTTTTCCTGATGCAAATAAAGGTTATACGGCTGGACTTGATGGAACCACCGTAAAAACCACAAATGCAGGAGCTGATTGGTCTAACTTGAATACTGGAATATCTAATTCATTTGTGTCTGTTTATTTTATGGATATTGACATATAACATACTATTGGACGAGTAAATAAAATGTAAAAAACCACAAATGGTTTTACTTCATCTCTACAAAATCCAACAGAAAGCAATCATACATCCTATGCAATGGCAGCAAATTTTGAGGTTTTATGTAACTAAAAACTTCTGTGCAAGTTTGAATTCTAGTATTTTAGATGTTTTAAATTTAAATGTTGTATTTATAATGGAGATAAATAATTCCACAATGATAATTTTTCCGAATCCTGCAGCAGATAAAATTTCCATTGAAATTATTGACAGCAAAGACGTTTTCTTTCAAATTTTTAATTCACTTGGTGTATGTGTTTTCGAAAGTAATTTGCACGAAACTAAAATTGATTTTGATATATGTTTTCTAAGTTCTCGAATTTATACACTGCAACTATCTAACCAAGGAGGAATTAGTTAAAAAAAGTTGGTTAAATATTGATTTTTAAGTATTAAAAATGACATTATTTAACCAAATATTGTTTGATTTATCCTTGATTAAATTTTCTAAAACACTATTTTTTGCAGTTCACAGAGACAATATTTGCAACACAATTGCCACATGAGAAATAATTATTTTTTATATTTTGTAATTTTCTACTTATTTGGTTAATCATTACCCCCGGTAGTGAGGTATTTCCTAATTCTTTCGTAAATAAATTTTTAGATAAAAAAAATAAAAAAAAATCCTTTTATTAGCCTTAATTCATCCTACTTATGACTATAATTGGGAGCTTCTCTTGTTATTGTAACATCATGTGGATGAGATTCTTTCATTCCAGCATTTGTAATTCTAACAAATTTTGCCCCTTTCAATGCTTGAATATTTTCTGCTCCGCAATAGCCCATTCCAGCTCTTAAACCACCAATTATTTGGTAAACGACTTCCATTAAACTTCCTTTGTAAGGAACCCTTCCTGAAATTCCTTCCGGAACAAGTTTTTTAACATCATCTTCTGCATCTTGAAAATATCTGTCTTTGGAGCCTTTTTGCATTGCTTCAAGTGAACCCATACCTCTATAAGATTTGAATTTTCTTCCTTCGTAAATGATTGTGTCACCAGGAGATTCTTCCACTCCTGCGAACATGGAACCAATCATAACTGCATCAGCACCAGCAGCTAAAGCTTTCACGATATCTCCTGTATAACGAATTCCTCCATCTGCAATAACTGGAACTCCCGTTCCTTCTAAAGCCTGTGCAACATCATTTATGGCTGTTAATTGTGGAACTCCAACTCCAGCAATAATTCTCGTTGTACAAATAGAACCTGGTCCAATTCCAACTTTTACTGCATCTGCCCCAGCTTCAACCAAAAATAATGCTGCTTCTGCTGTAGCTATGTTTCCAACAATAACTTCTAATTTAGGATAAAGCGCTTTTACTTCTCTCAGTTTTTCTGCAACTCCTAAAGAATGTCCGTGAGCAGTATCGATTACAATTGCATCAACTCCAGCATCATAAAGCGCTTTTACCCTGTCCATTGTGTCGTTCGTAACCCCAACTCCAGCGGCAACTCTCAAACGACCAAAAGAATCTTTACAGGAATTTGGATGTTCTTTAACTTTAATAATATCTCGGTAAGTAATCAAGCCAATTAATTTATAATCAGCATTAACAACTGGTAATTTTTCAATTTTATTTTCTTGCAAAATTCCTTCTGCTGTATTCAAGTCTGTACCATCTTTTGCTGTGATGATATTTTTAGTTGTCATGATTTCAGTGATCGGGCGTTTGAAATTTTTCTCAAAACGTAAATCTCTGTTCGTTAAAATTCCTTTTAAAATCTGATTTTCGTCAACAACTGGAATTCCTCCAATCTTATTCTCTTTCATTATTTTCAATGCGTCTTCAACCAAAGCATCTTCGTGTAAAGTTACTGGATCGAGAATCATTCCACTTTCAGAACGTTTCACTTTTCGAACTTCCAAAGCTTGTTCGGAAATTGTCATGCTTTTGTGAATTACGCCAATTCCTCCTTGTTGCGCAATTGCAATTGCTAAACTAGATTCGGTAACAGTGTCCATTGCTGCAGAAACAACTGGTGTATTTACAGTAATATTTCGGGTAATTTTACTTTGTAATTGCACGTTTCTAGGTAAAACTTGAGAAAATGCTGGAACTAATAAAACATCATCAAATGTTAAGCCTTCTTGAATTGTTTGGAGATTTGTGAGAGACATGAATTTATGTTTAATTTAATTGGAGTTTCTAAATTAATTTGTCAAAAAATAAATTCTTACAAAGTTAGGGATAATAATTGGAACTTCGAGAACCTCAGTAACCATTTATTCATTCTAGTCTAAAAGAAAACTAATTGTTGGTTACTCTCGAAGTCAATAATTAGTTTACTCAAACAGGCCAATCAAATCTTTTTGAGAAAGTGATTTTAAGACATTTGCATCAGTTTTGATAATGTCTTCGGCTAATTCGCGTTTATTTTCTTGCATTTTCATGATTTTTTCTTCAATTGTATCTGGAGAAATTAAACGAATGGCAACCACATTTTTCTTTTGTCCAATGCGATAACACCTGTCAATTGCTTGATTTTCAACTGCTGGATTCCACCATGGATCAACTAAATAAACATAATCTGCTTCAGTCAAATTTAATCCTGTTCCTCCGGCTTTTAGACTGATTAAAAACACACGGATTTCTGAATCATTTTGAAATGAATGAACTTTTTCTTCGCGATCTTTCGTTTGACCAGTCAAATATTCGTGAGAAATTTCCAATTTATCCAATTCTACACGTATCAAATCTAACATTCCAACAAATTGAGAGAAAACCAAAATTTTATGATTCTTTGATCTTGTTTCAATTTCATCAATTAAAACATGCATTTTTGCAGAAGAAGAACCATAACTTTCCTCGTCACTTAATAGAGCGGGAGAATTACAAATTTGCCTTAATTTCATTAATCCTTTCAAAACGAGCATACTTTTTTCCTTCGCTAATTCTGGATCGTTACTCATTAATTTCTCGCGAATTTCATTTTTATAAGTATCGTAAACTTTACGTTGTTCGACTTCCATTTCGCAATATAGTACCATTTCTGTTTTTTCGGGTAACTCTTTTGCGACTTGTTTTTTTGTTCTTCTTAGAATGAAAGGATTAATTTTTTGCTGTAATTCTTTCGCTCGTCCAATGTCCTTGAATTTATCAATTGGTGTTGAAAATTCATCTTTAAATCGCTGTTGACTTCCAAATAA
>CANLGD010000086.1 GCA_947490145.1 Flavobacteriia bacterium | reverse complement strand
TTTTCTAAATAAATTTTTATAATATTGAAGGACCGTTAGCATTCGCTGGCGGTCTTTTTTTGTACTATAATTTTAGGAAAAGTTTGTAAAATAAAAAAGAGTGGAACTAAAGCTCCACTCTTTTTTGTACCTAACTTAAACTACTACTTATGAAAACTACCTTCAAGTCCTTCATTTCAAAATCTGTGCCAAAAGCACCTCTGATTTCAGACCTGGTACAAATATAACGCAGGTTTTCCGGATATAGTACACACTTAGTGTATATTTAACAATTATTTGACATTCTTGTTAATAGTTGTCAATTTTTAGTTTTTTTATCACTCATAAAGCAATATAAACGAAAAAGTCCGAATGAAAATTTTCACTCGGACTTTTTGATATTTTTATTTAAAAAATATTTTTGAAATAACGCTGAAAGGGTGCTTTTGAAAAAGTCTTAATTTATTTTAATTCAACAATTTTCGAATCACCTTCAACCTTAACCTTAGTCAAACCATGAGAAGCCAATGTTTTCATTGCTGTATCCCATTTTTTTCCGCTAAGATTTGTTTCCGTTTTTAAAACTCCAAGATTCATTGATCCTTCGTTTTTTTCTAAAATTGACATAATTAATTTCTCGTCTTCTTCTAGTACATAAGAATTAAGTTTTTCAGGTCGCATTTGAGGGAAAAACAACACTTCTTGAATCGAAGAATTATTAGTCAAAAGCATTACCAAACGATCAATTCCAATTCCCATACCAGAAGTTGGAGGCATTCCATATTCCAAAGCTCTCAAGAAATCTTGATCAATAAACATCGCTTCGTCATCACCTTTTTCAGACAATTTCATTTGCTCTTCAAAACGTTCTCTTTGATCAATTGGATCATTTAATTCTGTGTATGCATTTGCAACTTCTTTTCCGTTAATCATCAACTCAAAACGCTCTGTTAATTCAGGATTATCACGGTGTTTTTTACACAATGGAGACATTTCAACAGGGTAATCAGTTATGAAAGTTGGTTGAATGTAATTTCCTTCACATTTTTCACCAAAAATCTCATCAATTAATTTTCCTTTTCCAAAAGAAGGATTTGTTTCAATGTTTAATTTTTTACAAATTTCATGTAAATCTTCTTCTGATTTTCCGTAGATATCAAAACCTGTAAATTCTAAAATAGAATCACGCATAGAGATTCTTTTGAATGGAGCTTTTAGCGAAATTTGATTTTCTCCAACAGTAATTTCTGTTGTTTGACAAACATCTAATGCTACTTTTTCAATCATTTTTTCGGTAAAATCCATCATCCAGTTGTAATCTTTGTAAGCAACATAGATTTCCATTACTGTAAATTCAGGATTGTGCGTTCGATCCATTCCTTCATTTCTGAAATCTTTCGCAAACTCATAAACTCCTTCAAAACCACCAACTATTAGTCTTTTTAGGTACAATTCATTGGCAACACGCAAATACAAAGGCATGTCCAAAGTATTGTGATGCGTGATAAATGGACGAGCAGTTGCGCCTCCAGGAATCGGTTGCAAAATTGGTGTTTCAACTTCCATGTAACCTTTTCCATTGAAAAATTCTCGCATTGAAGTAATCGCTTTTGCACGCTTAATAAAAGTTTCTTTTACATGTGGATTTACAACCAAATCAACATATCGCTGACGGTAACGCAATTCTGGATCTGTAAAAGCATCAAAAACATTTCCTTCAGCATCCGTTTTTGGAAAAGGAAGTGGCTTCAATGATTTTGAAAGTAAGGTGAATTCTGAAACGTGAACAGAAATTTCACCTACTTGTGTTTTAAATAAATATCCTTTAATCCCAATAAAATCTCCTAAATCAAGGAGTTTTTTGAAAACATCGTTGTATAAAGTTTTATCTTCTCCCGGACAAATTTCATCGCGGTTAAAATATACTTGAATTCTTCCTGTACTATCTAAAATTTCAGCAAAAGAAGCTTTCCCCATGACACGTTGACTCATCAAACGTCCAGCAATCACAACCTGTTTGGCGTCTTCAAAATTATTCTTTATTTCAGAAGCATAAGCATCAACAGGATATGAATCAGCCGGATAAGGGTTGATTCCCATTTCACGTAATTTTGACAAGGTCTCGCGACGTTGTTGTTCTTGATCAGAAAGTTCAATAAAACTCATGGTATTTTAATTCAATTTTTAGGGTACAAATATAAGGAGAATTCTGAGATTTATGGAATGAAAATTTATTCAGAAATAAAAGCAGCTAAAAGGGGTAAAAAGAAAAATTCTTGTATTCATTTTTGACACGAAGGCACAAACTTCAGGAACCTCAGTTTACAAGAGGAACACAAAGAGTTTTATTTTTATTAAGTAAGAATTTAATTTCTAAATCGAATTAAGTCTTTTGTTCTGCGTCTTAAAATCTTTGGTCTTATTTCCCTTTCAATTCCATTGCTTTCAAAGTATTCATCATTAGCGAAGCAACAGTCATTGGGCCAACTCCACCTGGAACAGGAGAAATATAAGAACATTTTGGAGCAACTTCATCAAATTTAACATCACCTGCCAGTCTCCAACCGTTCACTTTTGAAGCATCATCAATTCTAGTAGTTCCCACATCAATAACAATTGCTCCATCTTTTACCATTTCTGCGGTAACAAATTCTGGTTGACCAATTGCTGCGATTAAAATATCAGCAGTTAAACAAATTTCTTTCAGATTTTGAGTTTGACTATGCGCCAACGTTACCGTACAATTCCCTGGATTTGCATTTTGAGAAAGTAAAATACTCAAAGGCATACCAACAATGTTTGAACGACCGATAATAACACATTTTTTTCCTGCGGTTTTGATGTTATTTCGAATTAATAATTCGATAATTCCTGAAGGAGTTGCAGAAATGAAACATGGAAGATTTAAAGCCATCTTCCCTAAATTCATGGGGTGAAAACCATCAACATCTTTCATTGGATCGATTGCTAAAGTTATTTTCATTTCGTCGATGTGCGGAGGAAGTGGAAGTTGCACAATAAATCCATCAATGCTTTTATCTTCGTTTAGGGAATTAATTTTATTTAGCAGAGTTTCTTCAGAAATAGAATCATCGTAACGCATCAAAGTACTTTCAAAACCACATTCTTCACAGGATTTTAATTTGTTGTTGATGTAAGTCATTGAACCTCCGTCACTACCGATTAAAATCGCCGCTAAATGTGGAATCTTTTTTCCTTCTGATTTGCGTTTTTTCACCATTAAAGCTATTTCTTCTTTAATGGTTTTTGCTGTTTCTTTTCCGTTTAAAATCTCCATTTCGAAAAGTGTTTTTTAAATTTTATCGT
Source organism: Flavobacteriia bacterium (assembly GCA_947490145.1). Taxonomy (GTDB): domain Bacteria; phylum Bacteroidota; class Bacteroidia; order Flavobacteriales_D; family Crocinitomicaceae; genus M2408. Next base: position 6,800 of record CANLGD010000086.1, on the reverse strand, counting down.
AAAATTAACTTTAATAAATCAATTTAGTAAAGTTTTATTTAAATCTTTAATCATTATCACCAAGTTCTTTCAAAATTTGATTCACATCTTCCTCCGTTGAACTTAACTTTTCCTTGCAAATTTTCAATAAACTTGCTGCGCGTTTTACTTTCAAAGATAGTTCATCAACACTGATTTCTCCTGTTTCAATTTCTTCAACAATTTGTTGTAATTCTTCAAATGCTTCTTTATAATTTGTTTCCATAGTTTAAAATGATTGCAAATTGCAGATAACAAATTGCAGATTTTGTGAATAATTTAATTTCTTTTATATTTTCTCATTTTAGTTTCAAAAATATGCAAAATATGTATCTAAATAAATCAAGTCTTAGGTCTTTCGTTCAGCCGCGGCTGATCTTAAATCTTCTAAAATCTTACTATTAATTATTATATCTTTCGTCTGTGTCTCAATTATATCTCCAATTTTAACTGGATTTTTTTCTGAAATTAATTTTCCATCTTTTAAGGTGATTGAATATCCCCGTTTTAAAACTTCTGCGGGATCAATTAACCTGATTGAATTTTCAATTAATTTTAAGTGATTTTTATCTTTTTCTAGTAATTTTAATATTAAATTATGCATTGAATCTGCTAATATTTTTTCCTTTTGTCTGTTTTGATTGATTGATTCTAAAAAACCATATTCAAGTTTTTCTTTAACTTTATCTAAATCATTTTTTTTACTTAAAACCACATTTTTAACTCCATGATTAAGCACAAAATTAAGTTTATTTGTTTGCAAATAAAAATTTTGAATCGATTGAATTGTTTTGTGCTGAATTAATAGTAATTTATTTTTTAACGAATTTTTGTGTTCAATTAAAAACAGGGAACTTGATTTGGATAAAAAACGAATTTCATTTTTCAATTCTTTGCGCTTAATCTCCAATAAAGAAATGGATTTTGTCGAAATGGATTTTTTTGCATTATCAAGTGGGACACTAAATTCATGAAAGGCTTGAATTAAAAAATCACCTAATTCTGTTGGTGTGATTGCTGAGCGAAAAGCCACCATTTCTGAAACGGTAATATTAGTTGAATGCCCAATTCCAGTCATAATTGGCAAAGGAAAAGTAGCAATTGCTTTTGCCAAAAGGTAATTGTTGTAACAAGATAAACCTATTTCTCCGCCGCCTCCGCGAATTATTAAAACTATGTCAAAATGATGTTTTACTTTTTCAATTCTATTTAATTGATTTACAATCGAATTAACAGCCACATCTCCATTCAAATTAGCTGAAAAAAGCATGAAAAAGAAATTATAGTTCCACGGATTATTTTGTGTAACACTGTAAAAATCCAAAAGTCCCTTGCTCGAATCCATTGAAATAATGGCAATTCTTTTTGGTAAAAGTGGAAAAATTAATTTTTGATTATTGTTTAAAATTCCTTCTTTGGTTAGTCTTTTTAAAGTTTCATCTCGTTCTTTTTGCAATTCGCCCAAGGAATATGTTGGATCAATATCGACAATTTCTAGCGACATTCCGTAAAGCGGATGAAAAACAATTTTAACAAGCATCAACAAAGACATTCCGTCACGAATTGGTTCTTTGACAATTTCAGCAAAATTTTTACTTATTTTATCGTAAGTTGTTGCCCAAATTGTTCCGCGCATTTCAGCTACTATTCGACTATTTTCTTTGTGAACTAATTCAGGATAACAATGTCCTTTTGTAGTATAATTTAATTTATGGATTTCTGTTTGCACCCAATAATTTTGTTGATAACGCTCAGACATTAACCTCTGAATAGACGTTGCAACTTGCTTTAAAGTAAATATTTGTCTTTCTGCGGACATTTAATTATATTGTGTAGATTGTGTTGCCTTCGAGTTCCCCAGGCTGCAATCGGCATTTTATTTTATTTGAATGTTAATTTAGAAGGCAACTATCCTAGTAATTTTGTTGACTGAGGCTCTCGAATTCAACTATCAATGTGCCTCAAGCCAATTTTTTCCAAATTCTACTTCAACATCTAACGGAACAACAAGTGAAACTGCTTTTTCCATTGCTTCTTTAACCAAATTTTTCATGATTTCTTTTTCAGAATTATGAACGTCAAAAACCAACTCATCATGCACTTGTAACAATAATTTTGATTGTACATGTTGACTTATCATGGCTTTATCCACTTCAATCATGGCTAATTTAATGATGTCTGCAGCGGAACCTTGAATTGGAGCATTTACCGCATTTCTTTCAGCAAAACCTCTCACAACAGCATTGGCAGAATTAATGTCCGGCAAATACCTTCTACGTTTCATGATTGTTTCTACATAACCTAATTCTCTTGCGTCATTCACAACTTTATCCATGTAGGATTTGATGGTTCCAAATTGCGCAAAATAACTATCTATAATTCCTTTTGCTTCGGTTCTTGAAATTCCTAAATTTTGAGCCAAACCAAAAGCTGATTGACCATAAATGATTCCAAAATTCACGGCTTTTGCAGCACTTCTTTGTTCTCTCGTTACTGCATCGATTTCAACATGAAAAACATTTGAAGCTGTTGCTTGGTGAATATCTTTTCCTTCATTAAAAGCTTGAATCATGGATTTATCTTCACTCAAAGCAGCGATAATTCTAAGTTCAATTTGAGAATAATCCGCAGCCATCAAGGTAAAATCTTCGTTTTTTGCAATAAATGCTTTTCTGATTTCCTTTCCTTTTGTCGTACGAATTGGAATATTCTGCAAATTAGGATTATTTGAACTCAAACGTCCAGTTGCCGTTACAGTTTGCATAAAATGTGTGTGAACACGATTATCTTTTTTCAAAACCCAACTCGGCATTGGATCAACATAAGTACTTTTTAATTTTTTACATTGACGGTATTCTAAAATCAAACCTATGATTTCATGGTCATTTTTATATTGTTCCAAAGCATCTTCCGAAGTTGAATATTGTCCTGTTTTTGTTTTTTTAGCTTTACTCGAAATTTTCATTTGATCGAAAAGGACCTCGCCTAATTGTTTTGGAGAATTTAAATTAAATTCACTTCCAGCCATTTCTTTAATGTCTTTTTCCAACTTAATTGTTTCTTCGTCTAATTGTTTTGCGAACAAATCAATGTGAACAGCATCAATTGCAATTCCTTCACGTTCCATTTTTTGAATCACTTTCATCAATGGAATTTCCATGTTGTAAAACAAATCTTTTAAATGTTCTTTTTGAATTTCTGGTTCAAAAACATTTTTCAATTGTAAAGTAATGTCTGCATCTTCACAAGCGTAATCAACAACTTCTTCAGGAGTAAGATCACGCATATTTCCTTGATTTTTGCCTTTTTTCCCAATCAATTCTTCAATTGAAATTGCTTTATAATTCAAGTAATATTCTGCTAAAAAATCCATGCTTTGTTTTGAATCAGCATTGATTAAATAGTGTGCAATCATTGTGTCAAAATATGGACCTTTGACATCGATTCCGTAATTTGCTAAAACTTGAATGTCATATTTTAAATTATGTCCCACTTTTTCGATGGATTCATTTTCGAAAAATGGTCTGAAAGTTTCTATAATTTGTTGTGTCAAAACTTGATCTTCGGGACATGAAATATAATAGGCTTCTTTTTCTTTAAAAGAAATGGCAATACCAACTAATTCTGCTTCTAAAGCTTCAATATTCGTTGTTTCTGTGTCAAAGCAAACTGATTTTTCATTCAAAAGCATGGAACATAATTTTTTACGCTCTTCTTCTGTGTTTACTAAATGATATTTTGCTTTTTCAGTAACCAAAGTTTTTTGATTATTCGTTGCAATAGGATTTTGATTTTCCAATAAACTTTGTGAACCAAATAAGTCTAATTGATTTTCATCATTTGTTTTTTTGCTGGCGGAATTGCCACTTTGGGTGATTACAATTTCTTCTCCCAATATTCTTTTTGCAAGGTTTACAAATTCTAATTCGGTAAAAATATCTCTAATTTTATCTGCATCTGGAGGGCACATTACTAAATGTTCCGGTTCAAACTCAACATCAACATCCAAAATAATTGTTGCTAAAGCTTTTGACAATCTCCCTTGATCTGCAAAATTGATGACATTTTCTTGTTGCTTGCCTTTTAATTCGTGCGCATGAGCAATTAGATTTTCAACCGAACCATATTTTTGAATCAATAATTTTGATGTTTTTTCTCCAATTCCTGGAATTCCTGGAATATTATCAGCGGCATCGCCCCAAAGACCTAAAATGTCAATTACTTTTAAAGGATGATCAACTTCAAATTTTTCACATACTTCTTCAACACCCAAAACACTTGCAGGATCTCCACCTCTTCCTGGTTTGTAAATAAAGATTTTATCAGAAACCAATTGACCGAAATCTTTATCTGGAGTCATCATGTAAGTTGTATAGCCTTCTTTTTCAGCAATTTTTGCCAAAGTCCCAATTACGTCATCCGCTTCAAATCCTTCTTTCATTAAAATAGGAATTTTAAAGGCTTCAACAATTCGTTTAATTGGTTCAATCATAGAACGCAAATCTTCTGGCATTTCTTGTCGGTGTGCTTTGTAAGCTGCAAAATCATCTTGACGATTTGAAGCTCCTCCTGGAGGATCAAAAACTACAGCCAAATGTGTTGGTTCTTCTTTTTTAATCACATCAATTAAGGCATTTGTAAAACCAAAAGCTGCAGACGTATTTTGACCTTTTGAATTTACGCGAGGATTTTTAGCAAAAGCAAAATATGCTCTATAAATTAAGGCAAAAGCATCTAATAAAAATATTTTTTTTTCTATTTTGGGAGTTAACATGTACTTTTTTTGAAATTGGATTACTAAAGTAATATAAATTTATTGATTGAACTCAAAATACCTACAAAAATATAAAATGTGGTAATTTAAATTTATTCCCTTCTTTTTCATCGCCAAAAAGAAGCAAAAGTAGCTTCGCTGAGATCGCCTTTGGCTAAGTTCTAGTGCTTGAAAACGCATCTACCTATCAACAAACGACGCTAAAAATTCAAAACTCTCCGCCCCGGCGGATCAAACAGTTAAATTTTTCACGCTTACTTTTTGTGAAAGGTGCCAGATTTACGTTTTCGATGCACAAATTTTTCGCAAAAACAATTAATCAAATTTGAAGATAAAAATTTCAATAGTAAAAGTCTAATTTAAAAATTTATTTATATTAAATATGGAAGACTAATAAAAGTCATAATATCTTGATGTCTTAATATCTGCTAAACTTTTACCTAAATTTAAAAATCTCTTCTTACATTTGCAACAGCCTCGGCAATCAAAATTTTAGAAACAGTTCAACATGGAAAAAATACACAATTTCATAAACGGAGTTTATTGCGAACCTAAAAATGGTTTATACATTGATAATTATGAACCAGCAACAGGAAAAGTGTATTGCTTAATTCCTGATTCAGATGAAATTGATGTTCAAAATGCAGTTAATGCTGCTGAAAAAGCTTTCCCGATTTGGTCAAAAATGACGATTGAACAGCGCAGTGATATCTTAGTAAAAGTTTCCAAAGGAATTGAAAGTCGTATGGATGAATTTGTTGCTGCCGAATCGAAAGACAATGGAAAACCAGTAAGTTTGGCCGCACATGTTGATATTCCACGAGCGGTTTCAAATTTCTATTTTTTTGCCACTTCCATCATTCATTTTGCATCAGAATCTCACGCCATGGAAGGCGAAGGAATCAATTATACTTTACGCAAACCAATTGGAATCGTTGGTTGTATTTCACCTTGGAATTTACCTTTATATTTGTTTTCATGGAAAATTGCTCCTGCACTTGCAGCTGGAAATTGTGTGATTGCAAAACCGTCAGAAGTAACACCTTACACTGCCTATTTATTAGGAAAAGTGTGCGAAGAAGCAGGAATGCCCGCAGGAGTTTTGAATATCATCCATGGCTTAGGAAATCGAGTTGGCGATGCAATCGTGAAACATCCAAAAATCAAAGCAATTTCATTTACTGGTGGAACAAAAACTGGAGAATACATTGCTCGTACAGCTGCTCCAATGTTTAAAAAATTATCTTTAGAATTGGGTGGAAAAAATCCAAATATTATTTTTGATGATTGTGATTTTGACGAAATGTTAAGCACAACTTTGCGTTCATCTTTTGCCAATCAAGGTCAAATTTGTTTGTGTGGTTCCCGTATTTTTGTTCAAAAAGGCATTTACGAAAAATTTAAAACTGCCTTTGTTGACAGAGTTTCTAATTTAAAAATATCTTTTCCATCAGACCCAAAAGCAAAAATGGGAGCTTTGGTTTCTTTACCTCATCTTGAAAAAGTGCAATCATACATTGCCTTGGCGCAAGAAGAAGGTGGAAAAATTTTGACTGGCGGAAAACGCGTATTTTTAGACGCTCCTCATGAAAATGGTTATTTTTTAGAACCAACAGTAATAGAAGGTTTAGATTATAATTGCCGTACTAACCAAGAAGAAATTTTTGGTCCAGTTGTTACTTTAACTCCTTTTGAAACCGAAGAAGAAGTACTAAAAATGGCAAATTCAACTGAATATGGTTTGTCAGCAACCATTTGGACAAGTGATTTAAGACGTGCACATCGCTTAGCAGAGGAAATTCAAGCGGGAGTTGTCTGGATAAATGCTTGGTTGGTAAGAGATTTAAGAACACCGTTTGGAGGAGTAAAATCTTCAGGTGTTGGAAGAGAAGGCGGTTTAGAAGCTTTAAGATTTTTTACGGAAGCGAAGAATGTTTTTGTGAAGTATTGAGGGAAATTTATTTCGTTTTGTTAATTCTTGATTTCTAGGGAAATAATATTATATTTG
>CANLGD010000085.1 GCA_947490145.1 Flavobacteriia bacterium | reverse complement strand
AAATAACTTTTCGGATACTTTTGCAATGGCTTTCCGTATGGAAAATTATAAAAATTTGAATTTTTATCCCGATAAATTAATTACAATTTTAGGTTTTGTACTCGGACTTTTTGGTGTAATTAATATGATGAAAGGAAATAAAAATGGTTTTCACATGTACATTATTTACAACTTAATAAGTATTGCAACAATTTATGTCAGCGTTCCTCCAAGTGAAGTTCCAGGATTTTTCATTGTTGTAAATGTTCTATTTTCTGGCTTATTTGTTTTGTTGTATAGTCGTAATTTACATTGGATGAAGTAAGAATAAAAAAGATGTTTTTAAATACTAATTGACGGAAATAACATTAATTGCGTCAATCAACTGACGGAAATCGTATAAATTGCGTCAGTTTAAAAACAAATGCGTTAAGAATTTATTGATCAAGTACTTGTAAAATAAGCTCTAAGAGCAAAATCAATTCACTTTCAACAGCTCATCCATTGTTTTTTGCGAAACTGAATGATAATAAGGTCTTGCTTTTTTATAAATTTCTTTTGCAAAAGCTAAATTTTCTTTCTTTTTTGCAAGTGTTTTATAGATTGGTAAAATGAATTTTCTACGACCAATTTTCATTAAGAATTTTTCCATTTCAGGGCGAACATCTAAATATCCAGTTTCGATTGCAAGAACAAACCATTCTGTCATAATTTCAGCATTTCCAGAGTTTTTGAAATTTAATTTTTCGTCCAAAATAGCCAATTGTTTCACGTCAATATTTCTAGGAAGTTTTCTTATAAAAGCCAGCCATTCTTGAGTAATGAATTTTTCACGTGTTATAAGGTCTTTCTTTTTCTTCTTTTTAAAAATGTTTTTTCCATTTGAAAATTCATTTGCTAAGACTTCTACCTTCTCAAATCTTGGTGAAACAATTTTCACACAATTTTTTGGAATTCCTTTTTCATAAAGCCATTCTTTTGTGTTAAATTCAATGTCATTTGGGTTCAACAAATTTTGAGCCAAATATTTTTCAAAGACATCTGTTGTGATTGTTTTGAATTTATACGTGTCAAAATATTTTTTTATGAAAACATCAAATTTTTCACGTCCAACTTTTTCTTCCAACGTTTTTAAGAAAAATGCACCTTTAACATAGGCGATTGAAGTCATTCCATCATCAGGATCGCGACCGTTTAAGGCTAATTTCAAATACGTATCTTCTGGATGATCTCCACCACTGATTTCAATAATTTCATTCTCCAATTCTTGAAATTCAATTAAAGCAAGAATATCAGCAACTTCTTTTCCGTAAATTGATTCCATGATTCGATTTTCAAAATAAACCGTAAAGCCTTCGTTCAACCAAAAGTCATCCCAAGTTGCATTTGTAACCAAGTTTCCTGACCAAGAATGAGCCAATTCATGAGCAATTACACTAATTAAACTTCTATCTCCAGTAATTAAAGTTGGATTAGCAAAAGTCAAACGCGGGTTTTCCATTCCGCCAAAAGGAAAAGAATAGGGTAAAACAATTACATCATATTGTTCCCACTGATATTTTCCGTATAATTTTTCTGCAGCGGCAATCATTTTGCGCAAATCAGCAAATTCCCATGAAACATCTTTTAACATGGAAGGTTCAGTGTAAACTCCACAATTTTTACCTAATTTTTTATAGGCCAAATCTCCAACTGTCAGTGCAATTAAGTAAACAGGTATGGCTTGCTTCATTTCAAAATGATACTCTCCAGTTTCTGATTTTTCAGTAGGATTTGTTGCGCTCATCAGAGCCATTAAATCTTTTGGAACTTTTACATCTGCTGAGTACGTAATTCTATTTGATGGGCTATCTTGCGTTGGAATCCAAGTTCTCGTTAAGATTGCCTGGCCTTGCGTATAGAGGTAAGGGTGCTTTTTCCCAGCAGTCAATTTTGGATCTAACCAATCTAAGGCTCCAGAACTAGTTGTGGTTTTATAATAAATATTGATAAAAGTTGTGCTGGAGTCAATTTCTACACTCAATGGTGCTCCAAGTATAACGTCTTCAATACCAATTACATATCCTGTATTTTCTTCTTTACCAACTTCCCCTAAAGTGACTCGTTGAATTTCTAAACCTTTGATGTCAAAAATCGCTGTATCTGTGCCACGATTAATCATTTCATGTCTTGCAATTCCGTATATTGATTTATTATCAAAATCTACCTCCAAATCAAGGTGAATGTGTTTTGTTTGAATCTCATCCAAATTAGAATAACTGTGCGCATCTCGGATAGGCTGATTAATAATCACTTTATTTGCTAGTTCTTCGTACTCTGCTGCTTCCTGACTACCGCACGAACCAAGAAAAAATAGCGTTAAACTTGAAAAAATGTAGATATATTTGTTCATTTAAGTTGGATTCAAGTGTCAAAATTACTATAAATTACGAAAGAATTTTATTTTTTCGATAAAACACTATTATTCAATGATTAACAAAATTGCAGAAGGTGAAAAATGCTAAAATGTATTGGTTTTCTTGATATGTTTTGTCACTGAAAAATCAAATTTATTTTTTTCATCCATTTCATGTTTAAATAGAATTTCAGAATTCCATTCATTTTCAACTATTTGAGGAAAAAAAGTATCAGCATCAAAGTGACCATCAACATGCGTCACAAACATTTCATCAATTAGATTTGACTCCAAGGATTCCAGATAAATTTGACCTCCACCAATAATAAAAAGCGTTTTTTCAGTTTCATTCGTAAAATGCTTTAAACAATCTTGTAAAGAATGAAAAATCAAACAATTTTCAGCAATAAAGTCTTTTTGTCTTGTTAAAACAACATTTATTCGATTTGGCAAAGGACGAAATTTTTCAGGAATGGATTCATAATTTTTACGGCCCATCACAACAATTTGATTCATTGTTGTTTCTTTGAAAAATTTCATGTCGGCAGGTAAATGCCACATTAAATCATTATTTTTGCCAATTCCACGATCTAAATCCATGGCAACAATTAACTTTATTTTCATCGATTTTTTGCTGTGTTTTTGAGTTACAAAGTTACGATAATATTTGGCAATAAATAAGTAAATTCTTCAGAGAATCAATTATTTTATCTTTACACTTACTTTTTTATCTCCTTTTAAGTCCAAACTTGCGGCAGAAAAACTTGGCGCACTAAAGGTCTCTCTCGCATTATTTGAAAAACCATATTTTTCAATTGGAACACCAAAAAAATTCTTATCAATGATTCCATTGTTATTTTCATCGTGGAAAACTGCAAAAGCATAACTGTCAGAATCAAGGTTTTCAAAAACAATTAGTTTGTTTGAGGCATTTTGTATTTTATTTTTAAAGGTGTCATTTTTAGAGGCAAATTCATTCTTTTTGGTGTATAAAGCAATCATTATATTCCCTTTGTTTGAGTTAAGTCCTTGTATCTCAATTGTCAATTTGTGTTTTTGACTCAGTTTATTTTCTTCGTTTGGGCAATACAATAATCCTAAAATAGAGAAAAGAATTAATTTCATGTTTTTTTATTTTTGCAACAATTAAGAACTAATTAAGTTCAATTTACTTATAAAATTATTATTTCAAATGTTTTTTTTGCCATCTGTAAATGTAGGTAAAAAATACTTATCAAAATACAACAAATTAGTGAAAAATAAGTACTTTTGATGAAAATTAAAATAAATAATATTTTGAAATTAAAGCTTAATTATCTTTTTTTATTACTGATATCGATAACTGCAAGTAGAAATGTATTTTCTCAAGATTCAGATAACGAGCCAGATATTATTTCAAGATTTCGTCCGGGAGTAATGTGGTTTTATACGGGTTTAAAACCCGCAACACCAGAAAGAGTTAGAAAATACGACCGATTAATTTTTGATGTTGTTCACAATGATTGGCAAAGTGAAGATGTAAAACCATTTAAGGTTGTACCAAGTTCAATAGGATTTAACACGAATCTAATGTTCGATATTCCTTTAACTGAAGGAAATACTGTTTCGTTTGGAACAGGTCTTGCTTATGGTTTTTTTCATGTGAGAATGAATGATTTTTTGACGAGAAATAGTAGTGAAAATTCAACAAAAATAATTCCAAACATTGGTCAATATGGTATTGAAAAATCTGTTTTTAACATGAACACACTTTCTATTCCTCTAGAATTGCGTTTTAGAGGAAAAAACTGGAAACATGCAAAATTGCACATCGGTGGGAAATTTACCTATCAATTTCACGCTTCTACCATTCTTTCATCAAAATACGATGGAATTATTAGTCAACAAAAAACAGTTGGTTTTTATGACTTAAATCCAATAAATGCGAGTGCTCACATTCGTGTTGGAATCAGAAATTGGAGCATTTTTGCTTCTTATGGCTTTATGCCAATATTCAAAAATGATTTGAGCACCAAGTTGAATCCTTTGCAATTTGGAATTAGTGTTTCACTATTTTAGATAAAGCCATTCAGAATTTATTCAAAATAAAGCCTTCACATTCGTGGTAAACAATTTCACTGCGATTGCTAATAAAATAATTCCGAAAACTTTTTTCAAGATTTCAATTCCTCCTTCGCCTAAAATGTTTTCAATTTTTTTACTAAGTCTTAAAACAATGTAAACTACTAAAATATTAATTAAAATCGCAATAACGATGTTTATGTATTGAAATTCAGCGCGCAAGGAAATTAAAGTTGTCATCGTTCCTGCGCCTGCTAAAATAGGAAATGCCAAAGGAACAATACTCACTGTTTTGCTTGATCCGTGGTCGTTGAATAATTTTACTCCCAAAATCATTTCAAAAGCCAAGGCAAATAATAAAATGGAACCCGCAACAGCGAAAGACTCGATGTTTACGCCAAAAAGTTGTAAAACACTTTCACCAAAAACTAAAAAACCAATCATAATTCCCATTGCAACAAGACTTGCTTGACCAGAATTAATTCCTCCAGCTTGCTCTTTGATTTTAATAATCGTTGGTATTGAACCAATTACATCAATCACTGCAAACAAAATAATTGTTGCTTTTAAAATTTCATTGAAATCAAAACCTGCAAAAAATTCAAACATCTTAACTTTGTTTTATTATTCTTTACAAAGTTATTCTTTTGCTTTATATTTGAGCTTTAATAAATGATTTATGCTAAAATTTGTTTTTATATCAATTTTCTGTCTGACTTTTAATTCCAGTTTTTCTCAAGTGGAAGAAGGGCGAAGAATTACTAAAGAGCTTTGCTCAGAAAAATATTTTGGTCGTGGCTACATTAAATCTGGAGATTCTTTAGCGGCAGAATTTTTAGCTTCTGAATTTGAAAAACGAGGATTGAAAAAAATTAAAAAATCATGGTTTCAAGAATTTAATTTTACTGTAAATACTTTTCCAGCTAATATGGAAGTGAAGTTCAATGATAAATTTCTTATCACAGGAAAAGATTATATTGTCGATCCAAGTTCTGGGTCCTCAAATATGAACTGGAATTATAAATTACTGACAAATAGTGAACTTTTTGACGAAAAAAAGTTATTCGAAATTGTTGCAGAAATTCAATTAAAAAAAATCATAAATGGTTTAATTGTGGATACACGATTATTAAAGGGAGATTCTCTAAAAAAAGTAAAATCGATTCAATTTCAATTAGCACAAATTTGCGCAGTTATTTCTGTAACGGATGAAAAATTTACTTTTTCTGTTTCAGATGAACAATTTCCTTTTGCTTTAATTTATGTAAAAGGAGAAAAATTCCTTGAAAATGGAAATAAAATCCAAACAAATATTGATGCTAAATTAATTAAAAACCACCACTCGAGAAACGTGATTGCCTATTTGCCAGCAAAAAAACGAACAAAAAAGACACTGCTACTTGCGGCTCATTACGATCATTTGGGTGGAATGGGAGATAATACTTATTTCCCGGGTGGAAACGACAATGCAAGTGGAACTTCCATGTTATTTGCCTTAGCAGATGAATTTAAGAAAAATCCATTAAAATATAATGTAGTTTTTATTGCTTTTGCAGGAGAAGAAGCTGGCTTATTAGGTTCTAAACATTTTGTGGAAAATCCTTTATTTAAATTAAAACACATCAAATTTGTTCAGAATTTAGACATTATGGGAAGTGGTGAAGAGGGAATTACTGTTGTAAATGCGACCATTTTCCCAGATATTTTTGAAAAATTAAATTCAATTAATGAAAGGGAAAAATTACTCTCTCAAATAAAAAAAAGAGGAAAAGCTGCTAATTCAGATCATTATTGGTTTACAGAATATGGAATTCCTGCATTTTTCATCTATACGATGGGTCCAAATAAAAATTACCACGATGTTTTTGACACGTATGAAGATTTATCTTTCAATGAATACAATGACTTGGTAAAATTAATTGGCGAATTTTTAAGAACCTTTTAAAACTGAAAAACAAGTATCAAACCTGTCATTCCCTATGTTTTCTATGTGCCTATGTGGTTAAAACCTCTACCCACAACCTACCAACTCTAAGTTTTCTCAGTTTCTAAGTGGTAAAAAAACCTTAACAGTAATTTCAATCAAACCGCCACAGCACCTTTTATATGTGGATGCGGATCATAATTTTCTAATTCAAAATCCTCATACTTAAACCCAAAAATATCTTTCACATCAGGATTTATTTTCATAGTTGGAAGCTTTTTAGGCTCTCTAGTTAGTTGTAATTCAACTTGTTCCAAATGATTATTGTAAATATGTGTATCGCCAAAAGTATGAATAAATTCACCGTATTGTAAATCACAAACTTGCGCAATCATCATTGTTAGTAATGCATAAGAAGCAATATTAAAAGGTACACCTAAAAAAGTATCGGCACTTCTTTGATATAGTTGACAGCTTAATTTCCCATCAGCCACATAAAATTGAAACATAGTGTGACATGGAGGTAAAGCCATATTGTCCACATCTGCGACATTCCATGCGGAAACAAGTAAACGACGCGAATTTGGATTTTTTTTAATTTGGTCTATTAAATTTGAAATTTGATCGATTGTTCCACCATCTTTTGCTGGCCATGAACGCCATTGATGTCCGTAAACAGGACCTAAATCCCCGTTTTCATTAGCCCATTCATCCCAAATTTTTACATTATTATCTTTCAAGAATTTAATATTTGTGTTTCCCTGAAGAAACCATAATAATTCAATAATTATAGATCTTAAATGTAATTTTTTAGTTGTTAAAGCAGGAAATCCCTCGTTCAAATCAAAACGCATTTGGTAGCCAAAAACCGAAATAGTTCCTGTTCCTGTTCTATCGCCTTTTTGCGTTCCATTTTCTAAAATGTGATTTAATAAATCGTGGTATTGTTTCATGCTGATTTTTCTGAATAAAAAAAATATAAAGTGTAAAATTAAGAATTTTGAATGAAAAAATAAAATTCAAGGGATTTAAAAAAAGTTATTAGTTTTGATTTTTCTTCAAAATTCCTTATATAAATGTTACATCACAAAATAATCAATTCTCATATTAAACAAAGAACAGTAGTTTTTTTACACGGTTTTTTAGAATCTTCCACTATGTGGGAAATTTTGGATTTAAGTCAATTTGATTTTTGTTCCGTATTAATTGATTTACCAGGACATGGAAAATCCAATTTAGAAATTGAAATTCCATCTATATTTGAAATTGCAAAAACAGTGAAATCAACAATACATAATATAGGTATAATCGATTATGATATAATTGGACATTCATTGGGTGGATATGTTGCAATCGAATTACATAAATTGAATAATAGTAAAGGAAAGATTTGTTTAATGCATTCAAATTTTTGGGAGGATGATGAAAATAAGAAACAAGATCGAAATCGGGTAATTGAAATTGTTAAAACTCAAAAAGATTTTTTTATCAAGGAAGCTATTCCAAATTTATTTCTAGAAAAATTCAGAAGAACTCCATTTATTGAAAATTTAATCCAAGAAGCATTAAGAATTAATCAAGAAGCAATTATTTTTCACACAATTGCAATGAGAGATCGTGAGTCTAATTGTGATTATATTATTCAAAACAGTGCAAAAGTATTTATTATTCAAGGTCGGGAAGATAAAATTGTTTTAGCAGGAAAAATGGCCAAATACAATAAAAGCCTTAAAATTCAATTGATTGAGTCAGCAGGTCACATGGGACATTTTGAACAAACACAACAAATTCAAAAAACTTTAAAAATATTTTAACTACTCACCAGCCTGTTACTTTTTTAAACATATTTTTCAAATAAACCGCGATTATGTTAATTTTTTTATTAGTTTTGGGAACTTAAAAATTAATCTATTATGAAAAAAGTTTACTTAAGTTTTTGTTCAGCTTTGATGTTCGTGTCTGTAAACGCACAAACGTTGCAAGCTGTTAGTTCAAAAACAACACTAGCAAAAAAGACACAGATGGGTGTCATGGCTAAAGAAGATCCAATCTCAAGATTGAAAACAACGTTTTATACAAACGACTTTTCAAATGCAGGTGATTGGACAATTGCAAACAACGCTGCTGGTGCAGGAGCAAATGACAACTGGGTTTTAGGTACATCAGTTCCATCTGGAGCTTTTCCTCTTGCTCCTATTGCTTCAACTTCTGCTGCTAATGGTTATGCATTATTTGATTCAGATTTATTATGTTCAGGAGATCAATCTGCTTGGATTGGTAATTCAGCTGCAATTGATTGTTCTGCTCATCCATCAGTTGTAATTGATTTTGAAAGTTTTTATAGAAAATATAATGACGAAGTCTATGTACAAGTAAGTACTGATAACGTGAATTTCACAAACTACAGAGTTTATGAAACTTATGCTAACAATGATGCTTCTACTAATCCTGAATTAACATCTGTGAATATTTCTGCAACTGCAGGATCACAAGCAACTGTTTACATCCGTTTCTTATTCTTGAGTGATGCTTCTAATGGAGGTGACGGTTGCGGATACGCATGGATGGTTGATGACATGTCTTTAAGAGATGCTGATGCTTTCGATTTAGTATTAACAGAAACTTATTGGGGATCTGAAGGTTTTTGGGGACCTAGATTACCATATTCATTGGTGCCAATGGCTCAAATTGCTCCAGTTAGATTTTCTGGTATCGCTTCAAATGCAGGTGCAACAGATCAAAATGATGTAACTTTTAACGTAAGTGCAACAGGATATGCTTCTTCAAGTGCAGTTACGGTTGCACCAGCAGGATTTTTAGATACCTTGGATGCAACTCCAGATTATTTACCAACTGCTTTAGGTACAACTAACTTTACATTTGATTTAGTTTCTGCAGCAACTGATGGAACACCTTTAAATAACGTTGGTGCTGCTGCTTTAACAGTTACTCCAGATACGTATGCAAGGGATATGGATGCTATTGATGGTACAACTTATAATGTAGGACAAGCTTACGAAGTTGGAAATATCTTTGATATTTATGCAAATGCAACCGCTACCAAAGCAGTTATTTTTGTTGAAGGAAATACAAACCCAGGAGCTACAATTTATGCTCGTCTTTATACGGTAGATCCAGCAACTGGCGATTTCGTATTCGCTGAGGAGTCTGCTCAATATGTTGTAACTGCAGCAGATTTAGATACTTACGTAACTTTAAATTTAGCAACTCCAGTTGATCTATTAGCTGACAATTCTTATTTGTTGGTAGCTGGAGCATTAGGCGATGGTGGTGCTACTAATGATTTAGTTGTTGGTACTTCTGGTGCCTCTGAAGCTCAAACTTCTTTCTTTTTAGATGAAGCTGGAACTTGGTTCTACACAACAAGTACTCCTATGGTAAGATTAGGTTTCGGTGCAGTAATGCCAACTCCTGTTGTTACTTCAACTGATACTGATAACATTTTATGTGCTAATGCTACTTTAACTTTAACTTCTGATATCGTTGGTGGAAATGTTTGGTCTAATGGTGCAACTACAGATGCAATTACAGTTTCTGCTGCTGGTTCTTATACTGTTACTAACGCAGGTATGACATCTGCTCCAACTGTAGTAACTGTTCAAGTTATTAATACTACAATTACTGTTGCTGGAGGTTCTGTTTCTGTGCCAGTTCAAACTGGTGCTTTATACCAATGGGGTACTTGTGCGCCAACTGCGCCAATCGCAGGAGCAACTTCTAACACATACACAGCTACAGCAAATGGAGATTATTCAGTTTCTGTAACTATCAACGGTTGTTCTGCTGTTTCAATTCCTTGTGCTACTGTATCTGTTTTTGTTGCTCCTACTCCAAATGTAAGTTCAAATAGCACAAATAACAATATTTTGTGCAGCGGTGGTTCTTTAATTTTAACATCTGATATCGTTGGTGGTAACACTTGGTTTAATGGTGCTACTCAAGTTGGAACTACTGACGCAATTACAGTTTCTGCTGCTGG
>CANLGD010000084.1 GCA_947490145.1 Flavobacteriia bacterium | reverse complement strand
ATTGCTGATGCCAAAAGAGGAGATATTGGAAATACATCAACTTATTATGCTAAAACTTTTTTTGATTATTTGAACTGTGATTCTGTGACAATTGCTCCATACATGGGCGAAGATAGTGTAAAACCTTTCCTTGAATTTCAAAATAAATGGGCAATTGTTTTGGCTTTAACATCAAATCATGGAGCAAATGATTTTCAGTTTTTGAAAGATTCCGAAGGAACTGAGTTGTTTAGGAATGTTCTAAAAAAAGTTTCTTCTTGGGGAACTCCAGATAACACTATGTTTGTTGTTGGTGCTACCAGGGCAGAAAGAATAGGAGAAGTTAGGAAACTCGTTCCTGAACACTTCTTTTTGGTTCCTGGAGTTGGAGCGCAAGGAGGAAGTTTAACTGACGTTTCAAATTTTGGTTGGAACAAAGATTGCGGCCTTTTAGTAAATTCTTCTCGCGGAATAATTTACACGTCAAATGAAATTGATTTTGCTGATAAAGCAAGATTTGAAGCTCAAAAAATCCAAGAAGAAATGGAAGAAATATTAATCTCAAAAAAATTCATTTAAAAAACAATTTGAGATGGAAGAAATTCAATATTTGAAAGAAAAATTAGCTGAAACAATTAGTGCTAATCACAAAAAAGGTTGGTCTCCAGCTACTTCAACGAATTATTCATTCAGAATTGATTCAATTGAAGAAGAAATTTTTGTTTCACGATCAGGAATTGACAAGTCAGAATTTTCCGATAAAGATTTCATTAAAGTTGATTTTGATGGAAATCCAACAATAGAATTTAAAGATTTTAAACCATCTGCAGAAACTTTAATTCACTGTATATTGTATGATTTGTTTCCTTTAACAAAAGTTATATTACACAGTCATTCAGTTTATTCAGTTTTAAATTCTCAAAAATATTCAGATGAAATTTTGTTTGAAGGATACGAAATTCAAAAAGGATTTAAAGGACAAACAACGCACGAGAATCAAGTTTCGATTCCAATCTTAGAAAATTCACAAGATATGATTGCATTTTCAAATTTAATGAAATCAAAAAGTGAATTATTTACAAATCATTGTTTTATTATCAAAAATCATGGAACTTACGCTTGGGGAGAAAATATATTCGAAGCAAAAAGGCATCTTGAAACAATTGAATATTTGTTGGAAGTGAATTGGAAATTGAATCATTAATTTAAGACAGAAATTACATAAAATGTCAACTGTAAACTAAAATAAATTCAACCCTTTTAGGGTGGGGACCCTGGCAGCCTATACACCCTGAAGGGGTTGCTTTTTTTTTCAGATTTCAAGGGTTAAATTATTAAATTACAGCTCTTTAGATTTCACTTCACAAAACTTAATCTTTCTCGTTCAACTTTCATTCTTAAAAATCCAAAAGCAACGGTTAATTGATTTCCTTGAATTTCTTCAATTGTTCCATTCTGCTTAGTTTCAATCAATTTTACAGTTGAGCCGACTTTGATTTTATCTTGCTGATGTTGATCGATTACTGGAAGGCCAGCTTTTATTTTTTTCGGTTTTTTAATGTCTTGTTTTAATTTTTCTGTGAGATTTTTACTTTCGATTTTCGACTTTTCAATCGTCAAGTATTTTTTAATCTCATCAATTAAAGCTTGATTGGCATCTTTTTTTCTACTTTTTGTTTGGAAACGGTCAATGTATGTTTTTAGTTTTTTACCATTGTTGATAAACAAACTATTTTTTTCCATAAAATCAGCATGTTGTAACAATTTTTGATCAATCATTTTTTTCTTTTCTAAATAATCTCTTCTTGCTTTATCTGCAATTTCTTGCGCTTCAATGTGATCTTTATTTAGTTGTTCCAAATAAGTTTTTTCTCGCTGTAATTCACTCAAAAGTTGATCCATATTCACTTCGTGAGAATCAATTTTTGTTTTCGCTTCTTCTATCAATTCAAGTGGAATTCCATTCATTTGAGCCACTTCAAACGTAAACGAACTTCCTGGTTGACCGATCGAAAAGCGATACAATGGTTCTAATGTTTCTGTATTAAAAAGCATACAACCATTGATTGCATTCCTTAATCTATCTGCTTTTAATTTGATATTTCCGTAATGCGTTGTGATAACTCCAAAACACTTTTTATTGTATAATTCTTCAAAAAAAACTTCGGCCAAAGCACCTCCCAAAACTGGATCTGATCCTGTTCCAAATTCATCCAATAAAACCAATGTTTTTTTGTTTACAACGTCCAAAAAGTATTTCATTCGTTTTAAACGATAAGAATAGGTACTTAATTCATTTTCAATTGACTGATTGTCACCAATGTCTGTCAGAATATTTTGAAAAAAGCACATTTTACTGTTTTGTTGCACTGGAACCATTAAGCCTGCTTGAAGCATTAATTGCAATAAACCAATTGTTTTTAAAGTAATACTTTTACCTCCAGCATTTGGCCCAGAAATAACCAACATTCTTGAAAATTTATCCAGTTTTATATTTTGAGGAATTATATTCTTCTTTACATTAGTTGAAATACCTTTCAATTTATCAAAGCTTTCACTTCTCTTATTTCGCCATAAAATTGGATGGTAGGCTTGAATAAATTCGATTTGTGTTTCCTCTTCAATTCCGGGTAAACAAGCATCTAATTCCAAAGCTAATTTTGATTTTGCTTGTATAAAATCAAATTCGGTCAAAATGTACTGATATTCTTTAATTAAAAGCAAATAGTCTGAAAGAAATTTTGTCAATTGTTGTAAAATTCTAAAAATTTCTTTTCGTTCATCATCTTGTAAACTTTCTAATTCGTTGTTTAGGGGAACATTTACTTGAGGTTCAATATACGTCAAACTACCCGTTTTTGATGAACCCAAAATTGAACCTGTAATTTTTCTTTTATGTGTTGATAAAAGCGTTAAAACGCGTCTTTCATTTAAAAATGTTTCGTGAGTATCGGCTAATAAACCATCTTTTAAAAGTTTGCGTTTTTCTTTCTCAAAGTTTCGATTTATTTGATTTTTTAAGGCTGTAATTTTAGTTCTAATTTCAAATAGTAATTGAGAAGCTTCGTCTTTTATTAGTCCTTTTGGAGTGAAAATGTGATTTATTGCATCAATTATTTCTGTTGTTAAATTAACTTTTGTTAGAATATTTATCAGATTTGGATATTCTATTTCTCTTTTATCAAAGAAAACCAACATTGAATTAATCCTTTCAGAGGCAATTTTAATTTTCACAAAACCTTCTAATTCTAATACTGAATTTTGAATTGCAAGAAACTTTATTTCTTTGTCAATCTCCTCAAAATCAAGGGCTGGAAAAAATTCACCTTCTCTTTTTATAGAAACAAATTCATCCAATTTAGTAAGTTCAATTTTTACTTTTACAAAATCATTGGAGGGAACAAGTTCTTCCAATCGTTTTTGAGCAGTTTTTTGCAGGGCATAATTCTTTAGCCAAGATTGTATAATTGGAAATTCTAAATCATTTAAAGTTTGCTGGTCAAAGGATATCATACTGCAAATTTAAGTAAATAAACTAAACCTATGAAAGCAGTATTTGTTTAAAAATTCTCATAAAAAAATGCTACCAAAATTGCTAGCCTGCAAGTAATAAAAAGATTATTTATAGTCAAATTAATTGTGATTATACTGTCACATCCTGCCATATTTGGTATGATTGCCGTTTTTGAACAGGATTTTGTAAAAATTTGTCCATGCGGAACTGTAAATGAAACGCATGAAGATTGAGTTATAGTTGCGATTGAATGCATGGAAACAATTAAATTGATACTATTTAAACTGCCACAAGCTAATGCCTTCGTAATTGCAGCGGTATAAGTTCTGCTTACCTAATATGTTTTGCCACCAAAGTTCATTTTATGCTTGACAAATAGAAATTTTATTAGTTGACTTATTTACAGTTAAAACTAAAGTTACAATGTTATCAAAAGCAGCAAACACTGATTGGGATAGTAAATGTCAATTTGTCAGTTAAAAATAATTGGCAAATAATTTGAATGTACAGAAATGTAAGAGTAATTTTACAAAAAAGTTAACATGAAATAAATAACAATTTAAATATGGCAGTAGAAATTACAGATGCTAATTTTGAGGAATTAGTATTGAAAGCAGACAAACCAGTAATCGTTGATTTTTGGGCAGAATGGTGCGGACCTTGCAGAATGATTGGACCAGTTATCGAAGAAATGTCAAAAGAATACGAAGGAAAAGCAATTATTGGAAAAGTAAATGTTGATGAAAACCCAGGAGTTTCAGCTCAATTTGGAGTAAGAAATATCCCAACTATTCTTTTTATCAAAGGAGGTGAAGTTGCTGACAAATCAGTTGGTGCAGTTCCTAAAGCCCAGTTGGTGAGTAAATTGGAAGCATTAATGAATTAATATTTTTACAATATTTTTTTTAAATAAGAAGCGCTGAAATCAATTTTCAGTGCTTTTTGTGAATTAGAAAAGCTTGTTTTGAAAAAAAGTTAATAATTCAAATTACTAATTTTATTTTAACTCACTTTAAACCTACAATATTTAATCACCGATCCTCTTGAGACGAACAAATTTTCATAGTGTGTTTTGATATGAAAAATATCTCTTGTTGTTTGATCTAAATTTTGGTCCATTTCTGAATATAAATCCCAAGTTGATTCTAATAATTCGTAGTCATGTTCTTCGATTTGGTCCAAAGTTGATTCAAAAAGAACGTCACTATCGGTTTTTAAATGAATTATTCCCCCTGTTTTAAGAATCTGACGGTATCTTTCAATGAAATATTTTGAAGTTAAGCGTTTATTTGGTTTTATTGGTTGCGGATCTGAAAAGGTTAACCAAATTTCATCCACTTCATCTTTGGCAAAAAAACTACTGATGAAATCAATTTTTGTTCTTAAAAATGCCACATTTGAATATTCTTTTTCGACGGCTTCTTTTGCCCCAACCCAAATTCTTGCTCCTTTAATATCAACTCCGATAAAATTTTTAGTTGGAAAATGTTGCGACAATCCAATTGAATATTCACCTTTTCCGCAACCAAGTTCCAAAACAATTGGATTTTCATTTTTAAAATGATTTTTGTTCCAATTTCCTTTTAAGGGAAAATTTTCTAAGGTAATTGCATCCATTGTTGGTTCGAAACAGTTCGACCAATCTTTCATTTCACTGAATCTTCTAAGTTTATTTTTTGCCATAAATCGGCGTAAAGATAAGTAAATTTCTTATTTAAATATTTTGGGCAAATATTAAATCAGATTAGTATTTTGTTTACCACGATTTTTTTTCTACTTTTAGATTCTAGATGAATGTTACAGAGGTAAAAAATAAAACAGTGTTATATGCCGCGTTAGATTGGGGTTTTGGTCATGTGACAAGATCGATTGGAATTATTCGTGAATTGATTGCACAACAAAATAATGTAATAATTGCCTGTAATTCTGAACAAGAGAGCCTTTTTAAAAGTTACTTTCCAAACTTAAGATATGAATTTTTGGAAGGTTATAATTTTAAGTTTTCAGGTTCTGGAAATTGGTATTTTGATTTATGGAAACAAAGAAAGTCTTTTTTCAGAACGATTAAATCTGAAAATGAATTTGTCGCTAAATATTGCGAAGAAAAGCGAATTGATTTCATAATTTCTGACCATCGCTACGGATTTTATTCAGCAGTAATTCCTTCAGTTTTTATAACCCATCAATTACATTTACCTCTTTCAAGATTTTATTTTTTTGTGCAAAAATGGCACGAAAAGCAATTGAGAAAATTTAATTTTTTATGGGTTTTAGATGATGATAATTCAAGTTTAGCAGGGAAATTAAGTATGAAAATTAAACACGTTAGTTTGAATTATATTGGATTGAAATCTCGGTTTGAAACGAATTTGAGCCTTGAAATAAAGTATGATTATTTGATTGTTATTTCTGGAGCAAAACCATATTCTGAACAATTTATTAATGAGGTAAAACAAAAAATAGATTTTAACAATAAAAAAGTTGCAGTTTTACATCCTATTTCTGTTCGATTAGAAAAAAATGTAAATTTAGATTTTTACCCTGCAAATAATTTAAAGGAAAATGATATTTTGTTTTATGAAAGTGAAACTATTATTTCCCGCTCAGGTTTTTCAACCTTGATGGATTTAAAATTTTTGGATAAAAAAGCAATTTTGTTTCCAACAAAAGGACAAAAAGAACAAGAATATTTACATAAAATTTGGAGTATTTTAGATTTGAATTAAATCCGCTTAGTTCTTTGTTCAAAATTTCCTTTTCAATTTGGACAAATGTTCAGTAATACATCAGAGTTACACAAGTGCAAAAAATTCTGTTCAAAAAAAACAATTTTAAGAAATTAATTGCTCAAAAAATCCTCCAATTTGTTCTTTTTCATCAATAAAATGAATTTCATAAATCCAATTTCGTTCTTGACCCAAAACATCTAAATTAGACATTAATTCTGCGTTTTCTGGATGGATGTAATTGATTTTTTCTTCACCCAATAATTTTTCATGAGGGAAATTTCCAATCAAATGGCCACAATGTTCATTTCCGTATTCCCAGCCGTATTTTAAAGCCAAATCTTTTGTGAAACTATAGAAATCTGCCCCAGTTAGAGTTGGTTTATTTTCGTGAAAAAATGCTTTTCCTTCGTACCAAGCTTTTTCTACATCCAATTTTAGTTTTAATTTTCTCGGATTTTCTCCAATGACAAATGTCCTTCCAAAATCGGCTTCCCATTCTTCGAAAACGGGACCAAAATCTAAAAAAAAAATATCATCATTTTGCAAAATTAAATTTTCGGGATTATGAGCGTAGGGTAGAAGTGTATTTTTTCCAGCTCTAACGATCCTTTTGTGCCAATATTTTTTTATTCCAAATAATTCAAAAGCTAAATCAAAAATTTCAATGTTTAATTCTTTTTCTGATTTTCCTGGAACAATTAAATTTCGGTTTTCAATTTCGTTAAAAAGAATACAAGCATTTTTTTCAGCTAAATAAAGGTTTTGGATTTTTGAATTCATGGAGTAAATGAAAAATAAAAATCAAAGATACTATTTCCCTTTAAATTAATCAATTTTGTGCGCGAATCCTCTTGAGTAGGTTTATTTTTTTATAGCTTATTATAAACATTTGCCTCCAAGAAAGGAGTCATTTTTGAAATTTAATATTAATGAGCTGCAAAATAAAGACGTCATTAATTTTTTAGTATTGACTTAATTCCAGCGGAATTAAATGTTTATAATACTTAATGTAAAAATTTTTTCGACTCTAGCGGAGTCGCATTTCTAATCTAAAAAAGCTTATGTACAAAAAAAAACTAAGACTTTGTTTTTGTTTAGAAACAAAGTCTAAATGTCCAAATATCTTACCAACTTAAAATCTGACTATTTTCTTGTCACTTTTTTTTATGTTCAGGTTTAAAATAATCGCGCATTTCTCGCATCAAGTTTTCAAATTTTTCAAGTTGTTTTTGATTGCAAATGGCTTTTAGTTTTTTTGCTTGTTCAATTTTCAGCATTTCCATCTGAAATTCATTTTCAGAAACACGTTTTGCAATAGAATTTAATAATTTTTCATCTGTATTTTTATTGAACATTTCTACATTCATCGAATCTCTTCCAGCTCTTAAATTATGTAAAACAATATTTTCCTTGTTATGAAATTCAGTTCGAAGTTTATCAAAAAGCTTGACTTGTTTAGCATCTAATTCAAGTTTATCTTTCAAAATTCGAGAGAAATGATTTTTATTCATATCATGATGAGGTGGAGGAAATGGCAGACGGAAATCTCTATGAAAATGAGGTGGTTTTTGAATAAATTCCTTCCAAATAAAAACTCCCATAGCTGATAAATTTAAAAATGCCAAGAAAAAAACCACACGAATTAACATTTTTTTTTGTGCGAAAATATCCATAAAAATTTAATTTAAATTAATATTCAATTGTTCCGATACTATTTCTAAATCCGCTTTTTCTGAAACCATATTTACTTCTGGTTGTTGATTTTCTTGAATCAAAAACGAACTTAAAAAACCAAGGTTTAAACAAAATAGGATGGTTAAACTAAAAATCAGCGTACTTTTATTAAGCGAGGATTTTTTTGAATTTTTGCATGATTCAATTCTTTGAAGCAAAGATTGATTCCATTCTGAAGAAACTTGGATTTGCTCAAAGTTTTCGAATTCTTCTAAACTCTTTATTTTCTGATTCATTTCTTTTTGTATCACCTTATGTAATTTTTAATAGTCTTATGTTTGGACGATTTTTTTATTCGTTTCTTTTACTTTGTCTTGAATTTAATTCTTCTTTTAATTTCTTTTTTGCACGAAAAATTAAAGATTCGACAGCTCCAATTGTTGTTTGCATAATTTCAGCAATTTCAGGATTTGAATAATCTTCAATTTTACTCAATGTAATGGCAACTCTCTGATTATCGGCTAAATTGCTCAAGCAATCCATTATTTCAGAAATATCTTCTTTTTCCATTAAATTTTTATCAGCATTAAAAGTTCCTGAAATCCAGTTGGAAATTTCGTCTAAATGCAATATTTTTCCAAAAGAAGAAATACGTTTTTTCCGTTTGCGTTTTTTTAATTCATCTAAACTTTTTGTAACAGCAATTCTATAAATCCAAGTGGATAATTTAGAGTCGGCCCGAAAAGTTTGAATCGATTGGTAAACTTCTAAAAAAACTTCCTGAGAGATATCTTCTGCATCATTTTTATCTAAAAAAAAGCGATAACAGGTATTTAAAACTTTTTGAGCGTAGGACTGAATTAAAAAGTTAAAAGCAAGCGAATCACCTACTTTTAACTTGGATATTAATTCTTCATCAGTCATAATTATTAAAAATTTAAAACCGATCCAAGATCATCATTTTGAGGCTTTTTGAAAATTTCACTTTTAAGTTTACGCTTGTAAATGAGAAAGTTAAATTTTTAAAGTAACGAAGAAATGGTGGTTTTAAATCGGTTTTTGTTATTTTGCAATAGTAACTGTTTTTGTAACACAACTATTTCCTTTTCCAATTTTAATCACATATTCTCCGCTATATAATTTTTGAGTATCAAAATATGCAATGGTACTTCCCTGTAAAATTGAAGTTGTTTGAATTAATTTTCCATTCAAATCATATAAATTTACTTCAAGAGTTTCTTTCGCCAAAGCATTCATTTGAACTGCAATAAAATCAGTACTTGGATTTGGATAAATCGTAATTTGATTGATCGAATTTTCTGTTTCTGAAATATTATTCGTAACTGGAGCTGTATATGCCGTAACACTCTCAGAAATCGTAGTAACTTTTGTCGCAGTTTTGTTTCCGTAGAATGTTGGTCCAACGGCATATGGATATGCAGAATTGTGATTTGCATCAACTGTGCAAAAATAGGCATACGTTCCATTTGGATACTCTGGTGTAATGCAAAAACGGCCATTGTGCTCATCTAAATCTCCTGAAGAGGCTATGTATTCGTAATCTTCTCTAAAATAACCTAAGAAATAGGTCGCACTTACATCTGGACCTGAACTTACTGGCGCGCCAGTTGGAGATGTTGTTCTAGTAGTAATATTTCTTAGGCTATAAGAAGATTGCATTCGTTGAATTCCTCCTGTTCCGTCAGTATTTGCAAAACCATAGGCTCCATAAATTGGAAATCCATCATAAGCAAAACCAATCAATGGCGAATGTTGATTTACATTTATTGTATAAAGTCCATCAGAAGGATATAAATCACAAATTGTTGAAATTACCGTTAAGTCTAAATTAAAAGCGCTTGGATTTTGATGATGGTGATAATTTCCCATTGCTGGATGTGCTTTTGAGCAATCGAAACCCCCTTTTTCAGCTGGAATTGCGTCTCTATTCCAATCGTTTAATGCCATTGGTCCTCCTGTACAAGGTGGATTTCCAGGTCCTCCACACAATGCATTAGCTGTTGGACTCCAAGCTACTCCATCACGGTAATCAAATAAAGCAACACCATTTATAAATACTCCAATATTTCCTCCAGTTGTTGCTGTTGGTGTTCCTGAATTTTGTGTTGGATTTAAAGGAAATTGAAAAATGGCATTTTGATCAGTTGCTACGGATGGATTTCCGCCTAAAAACGGACCAGTCACGTAGGCTGGAATTCCATGTGTGCTTACATATACAGAGTTTGCTGAATATTGAACAGTTTGAATATTTGCCTCTACTGCATCCGTTATTGCTGTTGAATTTCCACTTACGTAATGCCTTCCAACAATTCCTGTTGTATTTTGAAGCCAATTCGTAATTGCTGGATTCGTTTGCGAAAAAGCGAAAAGAGAGCATAAACTCAAGGTTCCCGATAAAATTAGTTTGTTCATAGATTTTTATTTTTTTAAATATATTCCTTTAGAATACGAATTAAATTAATTCTTGCGGTGGACAAAATAAAACTTAAAATTAATAGTTTTTCATTTCGACATCAAATTTTGAGGGAAACCAAATTTGCGATTAAATAAAAAGTTTTTATCAGTTAAAGTTAGTAAAAATGCAATAATATCGACTTTTTCATTGGATGATAAACTAATTTGCTTTTCCAGTTTGGATGATAAAGTTTTGCTTTTTTGAATTCCGGTTGTGTAATGATTTAAAACTTCTGAGAGTTTTTTGAATCTTCCGTCGTGCATATATGGAAAAGAAAATTCAATGTTTCTTAATGTTGGAACTTTAAATTTTAGAGAATCGCCTTTGTTTTGAGTAATTTTCATTCTACCAAAATCTTGCAAAAAAGCATCCATTTTTAGCCCATTATTTTCAAATTCTTGGTTTGTGAAAAGTGGTTCTTTGTGACAAGATGCACAGTTTTTCTTGAATAATTCATAGCCGTTTTTTTCTTGCCAAGTAAATTGAGTTTTCTTTCTTTGCACACTATCGTATTTTGAATTTGAACTTATCAATGTTAGTATAAATTGAGAAAGAGATTTTAACGTTCGTTCTCCAGAAATTACCGTATCACCAAATGCCTTGAAGAATTGATTTTTGTAAATAGGAGATTTTTGTAATTTAAGAATCACATTTTCAATTTTTTCGTCCATTTCATCGGGGTGTGAAATTGGTGCCAGAGATTGCATATCTAGATGATTGATTGCTCCGTCCCACATAAAAGATTTGCTCCAGGCTAAATTCATCAAAGCTGGAGAATTTCGTGTACCGATTCTATCTTCAATGCCGTGACTCAAATCATGATCAACGTGAGTAAATGCTGTGTATTGAGAATGACAACTTGCGCAAGAAATTGAATTGTCTCTGGATAAAATCGGATCATAAAACAACATTCTTCCCAACAATATCTTTTCTTTTGAAAGAGGATTTTTGGAAAAATTATAATGAGGTTTTGGCCAATTTTTTGGAATAGATATTAATTTATCTTCTTTTCGAATTAAAGAAATTAGAAAAATCACCGAAATAAAAACAATAAATACTATTTTCATTAGTACGAAATGCTAAAAATTGATTTCATAAATTCTGATAATTTTACTGCAGCTAAGCTAGGCGACATGATTTGATTTGTCTTGGATAAGTCAATTTTTTGAAAGAATTTTTCCAAATCTAAAATTAATGATATTTCACTGTTGGTTACTGAATTGGATAATGGAAATTCAATTTTTTGCAGTGAAGAATAGGGTTGCTGAAATCCCCCCAAGTGAAAAACAAATTCTTTATTTCTAGTTGCACAAAGATTACTTTTTCCTTCTAGTTTAAAATTAATATATCCATTTTGCCATGTCCAGTACATTCCTTTTGTTGGATCTAAATCCCCACCCAATGCTCCAGCATTGTTAGTAGAACTATCAATTCCAAGGTTAAATTTTAGTTTGTCAAAATTAACATCTGGGATATTCTTCATTGAAAAAAAGCTTGTTTCAAGACTTGAAAAATCAATTAAATGATAGCTTTCTTCTTCGTGATAAACGATTTTGTTTCCATTTAA
>CANLGD010000083.1 GCA_947490145.1 Flavobacteriia bacterium | reverse complement strand
CAGAAAAATCAACTAAAAGATTACGCGACCAACAAATTGCATTAATTCCTCCTTCAAAAGGTGTCGAAATTAGTTCGTCAAAATTCGAAACGTACTTAATTTGATTGGATGTTTGAGGTAAATTGGTCATAAAAAAAATTTATATAGGTAGCTTGATTTGCCAATAACGTTTTGGTGATACAAGAAGTTGGCGATTTCGGAGACGAAAACTTTGTGCCAACACTGAACTTGATACGAAGCACAAAGCTTCATTTAATCACTGAACCGCCAATTTCTTGTAGGTGCTGTTATGTGACGTTATATTACAATCCTTCTTTTTTGATTTCCTCTAAAATCTCTTGAGCTGATTTAGAAATAAGGTCGTAGTTGGATAAGGAGGCGTTCGACATTAGCAATATATTTTGTAAATAATACCTTAACTTTCTATTAAAAACAATTTTCTTTCCATTTCCATCAATCTCCGATAGGCAATCGGCTGTTTTCATTATCATTTCCCTCTTATAATTGTCTTGTATAGTTGTACCTTGCACTTCTTGCTCATAATATTCAAGTATTAATTTTTTCAATTTTTTATTTTCAATAAATCCAATTTTACCGCTTGATTTGAAACCCTCATAATTTCCGCTCCTACTTTTAAACCATATATTGGGAAATGAATTCATCTTATCAGATAAATTAGTTCTAAACAATGTACTGTCTTTTCCTCTTCTTAAACTGTCATACTTTTCTTCTGAAAGGTTGATAATGTAACTAAAATTTTCTATTGTCTTTAAATGAACATCTTTTGCAGCAATTTGGCTTTCAATGTCGCTCTTCAAGTCCTCTTTCAAATCGGCTAAAAAATCTTTTACTTCTTCTTGTTGATGTCGGTGTTCGCTCCATGTATGAAGCCATATTGAGAAAGAAACAGCAAATATAATTATAGATATTTCTATACCTATCTCTTTTATTTTGTCAATACCAGAATGCTCAGTGTTTTTCATTGCTTTAATTACCTTTTTTGAGTGTTTTTTTATTTCATCTTGCATTATTTTATTATTATCTTGTTTTTATTGTGTTTTATGTCGTTTCAAAATGGCACATAACGTTTTGCAGCTACCCGAAGGGCGGGACTTTTACCACAAAACTTGATTTGAAAAACTAATGCTTGATTAACCACAAAACTGTCTTTGGAACACGAAACCCCGCCTTTTGGGTAGGTGCTGTTACCGGTTCGTGCTTCTTTTTCTAATGTCGTTATATAGTCTGTATTCCGCATGATTGAAAGTAATTAAATGTGCTGTCATAAAGTTCTTTTGGTCTTGTATGGTCAAGGTCGTCACCTTCTGGAATATAAATTATTAGTCCTTGTCTGGCTCTTGTCAAAAGCACTCTATAGGCATTTTGCAAATATGTTTTGTCATTTTCGTTGTGGATATTTTGCCACTTAGTCCCAGAAAAATATTGACAATTCCATTTTCCATCCTTGAAATAATAGTTTATGTCCCACGCTAAACATACCCAATCAATTTCTAAACCTTGGATGTCAAACTCTGTTGCTATTTCTTCTAAAAAATAAGAAGAACGAATATCATCTGAATTATTTAAAAACCAATTTGGAGCTGAAATTTCATTTTTCACATCAATTCCTAAAGGTCTTAATCTTCTACCTCCGGAACTTGCAACTAGTCCAATTCTTTCACTTCCTTTTGCTTGAGTTCTCAACCATTTTTTTGCAGTTGTCAAGTCTCTTGTAATTAATATTGGAAAATCATTTTTGACTTCACCTAAAAGTGTATTTGCTCTTTCATGTTTTGCCTCTAAAATTTCGTGCATTAATTCGGAAATTTTCTCTGAACGAAAAGACCTTACAGAAACCGATAAATGCAATTCATGTTTTTCGGTGGCTACAGATTGAACCCAATTTCTTAATTCAATGTCTGATAAATAATTATCGTCTGTAGAAATCAAATTTGAGTAATGAATATCCCAATGGGGATAATTGTTTTTCAAAGAAGAAAGCCATTCAGAAACTCCAGCCTCACCAGTATTTATTTCTTGTCCGCCTCCGATTAAACAGATAATTGTGCACCAATCTTCGTGTCTATCCATAACACTAATTAAGAACTCTGGCTCTGACATATCAAAGTCTTCAACTCCTTTTTTTCGTTTCATAAAGGAGCTTACTTGTTCCTTTGCCCAAGCTCTTTGTGCTTCATCAAAAACCACAACTTTTTCAACTGGTGCTTTCTTAGAAATTAAATTGTCATCTCGAAAGTGATGAATATTTTGAATAAAAGCGTTAGCTTTTATTGCAGCAACTTTTTTTGTCAGTGGTTCACCGTTTTCTTTTGACGTTGCAACCTCATCTCTGGTTAAGGCTTCTCTCAAAACATCTACTAGCGGTCCATTTCCAGAAAGAAAAACTGCATGTTCATCTTCATCCGCTTTCATTCTTTCGTTAGCTATATTTAGTCCTGCTAATGTTTTCCCAGCACCAGGAACTCCAGTCAAAAAGCAAATTGATTTTTTATTTTCTCTTTTTGCAGTTTCAATTATGTTATTGATGCAGTCGGTTGTCTTTGAAAGATTGATTGCTCCGGCATCGTGCCTTGAAATCTCTTTTACATTGTGTCCTTTGTAGAGTGCTTGTGCAGCTTCAATTATAGTTGGAGTGGGTTTGTAAATTGAATTTTCCCAGTCAGTAGCATTTATTTGTTTTCCGTTGCTTTGTAAAAGTGTCTTGTTTATTACGGCACTTAAATTTTGTTGATTAGCTTTTAAAGGCTCAAATAGATTGGCTTCACTCTTAAATACGTTCTCTATTGGCTCTGCTTTTGTTGAAATTAATACAGGAATTAATTTTTCATGATGGCTGCCTTCGTGAAAATTTTGCAAGTCCAAACAATAGTCAACTACTTGTTCTATTGAGTGTTTCTGATATTGATTGTCGCCAACTTTAAATTCTAAAACAAAAATTAGGTCGTTTATTATTAAAACATTGTCAACTCGTTTTCCCATACGAGGAATTGAAAACTCAAAATATATTTGCCCGTTGTCAACACTTTGTAGGGTGTCTTTGAGAATTGTTATTTGCTTAATCCAAGCGTTTTTTTGCAAGTCTTCAAGTGCATGATTGTGATGCAAACTTAACTGTCCAAGAATTCGAGTTTCATCATCCTTCAAGAATTCCGAAATTGTATTTGAGTAGTAACTTCTTGTCATTTAAATTTTCTTATTGTTAATTGTTGGTTTGTCGTCTTAGCATGACCGGTAACTTACTTATATATCCCATAAATTTTCCCTTATACACCCAATTTTAGATGGATAGGTCTAAGCTTTTGCGACTTATTTTATTCAAAAATAGCATTTTATTTTTAGAAAAATCTCTCTTTCAAAATTAAACATCCAAAAAAATCACTTATTTGAAACTTAATTAATAGCAAACAGTACAAATCGTACAAAATAATGTTTACTCGTTTTTTGACGGTAAAAATTAGAATAATAAAAAGTAAACAGTAAAAATCAGAGAAAATGAAGTTTGTTTTTACAAAAATCAAGTCTAAAAATCGAGAAATCTAACACCGCGAAGCAGCCACGAAGTGAATCGAGAAATCTAAATTTTAAACTGCAACTTCCAAAATTCTTAATTCACTTGTATAAAAAACAAAACCTTTCACATTTGGGAAATTCATCGTTTTTAAAGTCTCACAATATTCTTTTACTTGTTTTACATGTTTTGAGCGTTCAACTCCCGTTTTATAATCTACCACAAAAGTTTCATTTTCTTTGGTGATAATTAAATCTGGTCGCTTGGTATTGATGTCTGAAATGATAATGTCTTGTTCTCTTAAAATTACTTTTGAATTTTGAAATAAATTTTGATAATCTGGCAAACTAATAATTTCTCGAGCTTTTTGAATTAATTCTGTTTTGAATTCAAATTCAATTTTACCTTTCAAAAATAGTTGTTCAACTGTTTTTTCTAGTTCAGAAATATCAGTTAGCAACGATAAAATTTCGTGCAATTGATTTCCAAAGCGTCGATTTTTATTTAAAACCTCATCTTCGATTAAATTTGAATCTTGCAAAGAAATATCTGGAAACCATAGATTTTCTCCAATGAAATTCGGAGTAAAAATAGGAGTTTCAACACTTGATTCCATGCTTATTTTCTTTGTTTTTGTTCCATATTCATAAGTGATTTTACCATCTTCTTGCTGAATTATGTCTGGCAAAGAATTAACAATTTCATGTACTTTTTGCTCGTAATTATTCTCGCTATTTTTACGTGAACTCACATTTCTGATGTACAACCGATCTTTGGGACGCGTAAAAACAACATAATTCAAATTAATTTTATCCAAATAGGCTTGATTGTATTCCTTCTTATAGAAATCTGTGATGGAAGTCAAAATCGAATTTTTAGAAATCGATGTGTAAAAATAATGCTCCTTATCTTGAATCAAAAATTTGCTTTTATTCATCAAAATTTGCCAATTCAAAGTCGGAATCAAAACAATTGGAAATTCCAAACCTTTAGATTTGTGAGCCGTCATGATTTTTATTGCATCTTTATTTTCTGGAATTTGAACAGCATCACTAAATCCTTTGCTGTAAAATTTCTCAACAAATAAACTTAAATCTGGTCCGAAATTTAAATCAAAATTAAAAACGTAATCAGAAAATTGATGTAAATACGGATTATTTAATTCTTTTAAATCTGCTAAAAGAAAGAATTTTTGCACCAGCTGATATAAATTTTCATAGTGGTAAAAGAAATTTTCTTCTGAAAAAAATTCATCCTTCAAAAATTCATTTGAGTCAAAATAAGTGAATTTTCTGTCTTCAATTTCATTCGTTTTCCAGTATTTTTCTAAAGAAAGAATTGAATTTCCAGTTTTCAAATCAAAATAAATTTCCGAAAATAGTTTTGCTTCCAACTCTCCAATAGGATTTATTCTCCATTTTATGTAAGCTAAAATTAATTTCACAAATGGATCAGAACCGAGTAATAAACTATCTGCAGAAACAACTATAAAACCATTATTTCCGAGAAAAGTTGCCCACATATTGCAGCTTTTACTTGTATAACCTAAAATACAAATATCGCCATTTTCGTATCCATCTTTTTTGCAATCCGCAATCCAATCGAGTAGAAAAGATAATTCTTCAATTTCTCCATTGTCTTCATTTTCTTCCGCTTCAAAAGTTTTTTTAGCAGAAATTTGCGATTCCAAATAAACATATCCTCCTGATTCTCCTTTTGGATTTTGGCGCACATCTTTGTAAAATTCTTTCAATAAATCGTTCTCTTTATCTCTGAAATGTTCAAAAAACAAATTATTAAATTCAACAATTTCTTTTTTGGATCGGTAATTATCTTCCAATGGAAGCTGAATCCCCATTTTTTCAAAATACGCTGATTTTAACGATAAATTTTCATCATTCTCAGGATTATAAATTTTTGGAAGCTCAACGAATTGTTCCGCCAAACCATTTTTAAAACGGTAAATTGATTGTTTTGGATCGCCAACTATTAAATTTTCTTGTCCATAAGACAAAGATTCATGCACCAAAGGAATTAAATTTGTCCATTGCAAAAGCGAAGTGTCCTGAAATTCATCCAATAAAAAATGCTTGTAGCGATTTCCAATTCGTTCATAAATATAAGGGGCATCTTCATTTTTTAGCAAGTCTGAAATCAATTTATTGAACTCAGAAATCAAGACAATGTTATCTGATTTTTTGTAATTTTCAAGTTCTTTGGCAATCAACTGCAGAATCGCAATGTTGAAAAAATTCTTTTTGAAGGTTGTTAATTCAATAAATTTTGGTCGGTTTTCTTTGTAAAAAGAAGCAAATTCAAGTCCTTTTTTCTTAATTTCTTCCGGAAATTGTTTTCCTTTTGGATCAGTTTCAAGATTTGTTAAAATTGTTGACGAGAAAAACTCTGCATGCTTTGAATTCAATAATTCTTCCGAAATTAATTTCTGGAATCCTTTGTCAGTTATTGAACCTCCAGGAAATTTTGAAGTATCATTATTGAAATAAATTGTATGTAACTCTTTTGCATTTGAAGTAAATTTATGTTTTAAAATTCGAATTTCTTCCTTCAAATTTTCGTACACATCAATGGAAAAATCTTGTTCTAAAATTGCTTGAATATGAGCAAAGTTCTGTTCTTTAATTAATATTTCTGCTAAAGCTTTCAAATCGCCCTTAAAATCCCATTTTATTTCCTCATCACTGTTTTCCTTGGAATATTTTAAGACAATTTCTGTTAGTTTTTCAAAATTTTCTTGGTTGATTTCAGAAAAAAGTTGATCCACAATTTCACTTAATACATCTTTTTCGTTAGTCGTTGTTTGAAAATCAGTATTAATATTCAAATCTCTTGAAAACGAACGAATTAAACGCAAATTAAATTTATCAATTGTCAAAACATTGAAGTTTTCATATTGATGTAAAATTTGTTTCAACACTTTTTTCGCGCGTATTTGCACCAAATTTTCTGAAAGCTGAAACTCGTTTGCAATAAAATTCAAATAAGACCTTTCTTTTGCATTTTCTGGTGTTTTATTTAAAAAGTCGGTATTCGACAAAACATCCAAAGCTTCAATAATCCGTGATTTCATTTCTGAAGCGGCTTTATTTGTGAATGTCATCGCCATAATCGAACCAAAAGCCGAAGCGTTTTCTTCCTCACTCAAAATTAATTTCAGGTAAGTCATTACCAAATTAAATGTTTTTCCACTTCCAGCAGATGCACTTAAAATTTTTAAAGGTTTGTTTTGAGGTGAAATTGTATTTATGTTCATTTTTTGGTGTTTAAAAAATTCAAATTTGACTTACTAAAATAGTTTATTTTTGTCATGGTTTTTAGTCAAAAACACACGTCAAAAAAATTAAATTCACTGTTTTTCAGCGGACTACATCCGCCATTTTAAATATTTCCTCCTGCACTACGTTTGTCTTCATTTGCTTTGCAACTTCTCCTAACGGAATCATTTTAAAGATTTAATGAACGGAAAAATTCCTGCTTCTTCCAAGTCATAAATATAAACATTTTCTTCCAAGATTGAACTTTTTTTTGTAAATTTGGTTTCTATTATAACGTTTGCTTTAATAAGAATTGATTTTATGAAATATTTATTTTTTATAATGCCATTTTTTGTGGTTTTTTCTTGTAAAAAAGATAAAATTGACGAGCCAGAAATTGTTGTTCCACCAGTTAAAGAAGTGGAAATAAAAGTTGAACCATATTTTGGTACAACTAAACTTTTTTTAGACTCAACTTATACAATGTCAGACAATTATAAAATTCAATTTACGGACATTAAATTTTATTGCGCTAATATAAAAAGCGGAGATAAATCCCTTTCAGACATCGCTTTTTTTGATTTTAGGGAAACAGGAAATTCATTTCTAAAAGTTATGGGTGCTTCGTCAGATTTTACAGCATTAAATGCAATTTTAGGTGTAGATTCTACACGAAACCATTCTGATCCAGCGGCTTTTAGCAATTCAAGTCCTTTAAATATTATGAATGCTGGAGGAATGCATTGGGGCTGGAATCCTGGTTATATTTTCATGAAAATTGAAGCAAAAGTTGACACAATTCCAGATGCCACAACAAATTGCACTCACTTCGTAACTTTTCATATTGGAAATGATGAAAATAAAGGCACGATTAATTTGCCAGCAATTCCTTGGAAAATAAGTTCAGAATACTTGAGCATGGCAACTTTGAAAATCGATCTAAATCAGTTTTTTCTAGCACCGGAAGTAATAGATATAAAAACCGAATTTATTTCGCACACAGCAAGTGGACAAGAAGCCTTAAGTTTGAAGGTAATTCAAAATTTTGCCAATTCATTTAGTTTTATTCCATGAGATTTTTAGCCTTACTATTTTTAGTTTTTATCATTGCTTTTGCTTGTAAAAAAGAAGGTACAATTACAGAACTTACACCTTATGAATTGAAAGTTCCAAGTCATTTTCCAAAAGCGATCATTCCTGAAAACAATCCGATGAGTTTAGAAGGAGTTACCCTTGGAAAAAAATTATTCTACGACAAAAAATTAAGTTTAGATAATACAATTTCGTGTGCTTCGTGTCACGAACAAAAAAGTGCGTTTTCTGACCCGAAAAAATATTCTGAAGGAGTAAATGGAGCTTTAGGAAACAGAAACTCAATGTCTTTAGTCAATTTAGCTTGGCAAGATTTTTTCTTTTGGGACGGACGATCTAAAACACTAGAAGAACAAATTTTAGAACCTATTCCTAATCCTGTTGAAATGCACCAATCGTGGGAAGAAGCAGTAAAAAAAATCTATGCTAACGATAATTACAGGGCACAATTTTACCGTGTTTTTAAAACTGAATTAATCGATAAGACACTAATTAGTAAGGCAATAGCACAATTTTTAAGGACTTTAATTTCTGGAACTTCCAAATACGATGTGATGTATAAAATTGAAAATTCATTGAGCTTGACTGAATCTGAAAAGATTATTAAAAACCAAATTTCAAACCAAGAATGGGCTGGATATGACTTGTTTAAAAGTTTAAATGGAGCAGATTGTTTTCATTGTCACAACGGACCTTTAATGCAAGTAAAGAAATTTAGCAACAATGGTTTAGATGCATCTCCACTTGATTTTGGAAGAGAAATAATCACAGGAAATCCAAATGACAAAGGTAAATTTAAAGTACCAAGTTTGAGAAATATTGCTTTAACTGCTCCATATATGCACGATGGAAGATTTGCAACATTGGACGAAGTGATTGAACACTATTCAAGTGGAGTTCATGTTTCACCGACAATCGATCCTTTGATTGAATATGCAAATCAAGGCGGAGTTCAATTAGATGCTGAACAAAAAATGCTGTTGAAAGCATTTTTGAATACGCTGACAGATTTTGAATTTGTGAGTAATATGGAGTTTGCAGAAGAGTGATTTCGGTTTAAACGCAAAGGAACGAAGGAATCGCAACCCCGATAATTATTGGGACGCAGAGTTTTTTTGACACGAAGGCACAAAGAAGCACGAGGGTCACAAAGGATTAAACGGAAAAAATTGATTGGAATTTTCTAATCGATTAAGTCTTAATATCTTTATATCCTTCCGTCAAGGTGCACTGATGACTTTCTTTTTAATCTAAAAAATAGTCTCCCTACTGAAATCAAGTCTTACGTCTTCCAGTCTTAAGTCTCATTTCCCTTTTCCCTTAAAAATAATCAAGATCGTGTAAAGCATAATCTTAAAATCCAACGCTAGAGAAATGTTTTTTAAGTACAGCAAGTCATATTTCATGCGTTGAATCATTTGAGGAACATTTTCTGCGTAACCAAATTTTACTTGTCCCCAAGATGTGATTCCTGGTTTAACGGAGTTTAATTCTAAAAATTGAGGTTCTATAGCGGAAATTTGATCGATATAAAATTGCCTTTCTGGCCTTGGACCAACAAGCGACATATCGCCAATGATTACATTCAAAAATTGGGGAAATTCATCTAAACGAGTTTTTCTTAAAAATTTTCCAAACTTCGTGATTCTAGGATCGTCTTCTCGAGAAAGTTGCGGCCCATCTTTTTCCGAACCAATATACATTGTCCTGAATTTAATGATTTTAAATTTTCTACCGTTTTTACCAATTCGTTCTTGCAAGAAAAAGATTGAACCTTTGGAAGATAATTTTACACCGATTGCTATAAAAATATAGATTGGTAAGAGAATTACTATTGCAAAAATAGAGGAAAAAACATCAAAAAATCGCTTGCAAATAATTTGCCAAACAGGCATTTTATTCGTGTTTACTTCAATCAATAATGCACCAAAAATATTGTTTAATTTTACCGAACCAGCTAAAATATCATACATGTCAGGAAGGATTTTAATGATAATATTTTTACTCGAAATTTTGGAAATCAAGGACTTTAAACGTTCATGCTCCGTACTTTCTAAGGCAATAATTATTTCTTCAATTGGTGTTCCGTTTTTCTCACATTCAAAAAGAATTTTTTCTAATTCATTCACGTGACCCAAATAGCTTAATTCGTTTTCCAATAGTTTATCAATTCCATTTAAATTTGCAAAACCAACAAATTGATTACCAATACTTTTTGGCATCAAACTGATTTCCTTGTAACATGCAACTGCTTTGTCACTTCCGCCTAAAAGTAAGGTATTAAATCCATCTTTTCGCTTTTGAATACGGTAAACCTGGATACTGGTAAAAATGATTCTTGGTATAAAGGTTACAAAAAAATGAATGATAAATAAACTCATGACAGAGTTATAATAAACTTGATAACCTTTGATTGAATCATCTAAAAGTAATGCGAAAAACAAAATTAACGTACCTACAAAAGTCGATTGAAAAGTTAAATATAAAGTTTTAATGCGGTAGAGTCTTTTCACATCAACGTACGTTCCTTGTAAAAGATATAGTACCGTCCAAAAAATTGGAATTAAAATGATTCCCCAATAAAATGATTCTGTAGCCTCAAATTCTGTGTGTTCAATACTCACTTTTCTAAAGTAAAAGAAAAAACCCCACGACAAAGTCGCTGAAATTAAATCAATTAAAAAAAGTAAATATGAACGAAAAGAGACAATCATTTCCTAAAAATGGACGATTTTAATGTTATCAATGTAAACATCTGATTCAGATTTTCCTGCGTCTAAAATTGTCATTAAATAATGTTCAAATTTAAAAGCTGAAGTAGAATAAGAAACGATTTCTTTTAATTCAATGTAGATTTTTTTCCACTGCATTGTTGAAGCATCTTGCGGATTAAGTTGAATGTGCGGATTGTCTTTATATCCGTTTGCATCGTAAGAGATTACGCCTGTCAAAACACTATTTGTATTCATGTAATCGATTTCAAGGTAAACTTCTGCCCCACTTTTTGGCAAATCTAAACCAGAATTGGTTAATCCTTTCCAAAGAGAATCAGCGGCATTTAAATGCACGTGACCATAATAATTTCCATACGTCAAAATCAATGGATCTGAACCTCTAATTAAATTTGAAGTCGAACTCACATCGTCAATTATTTTGGTGCTTGCATCTTCAAAATCTTCAATCCAAAAATCAACTCCATCAGAATATTTTGTCACAGGATTTATCGTTACCGTTTCATTTTTAACTAAATTTACGTTTACAATATAAGTGTCGCAAAATGGATAAATTTTCTTTGAAGCAGAAATTCCATTGATTAAAATAACTGGATAAAGGGTGATTTTATGCTTCCCTTCTTCTAAAATTGGCAATTTAACTGGTAATTCAAAAATTCCTATAACATTGTCATCAACCGTAACATAAACATTACTAAAATTATGAGATAATTCTTTTTCAGTTCCTAAATTTGGATTTTCAACTAAATCCCATTTCGTAATTTCAATCCACGCTGGATCTGGATTATTTTTAACACAGGAAGTGAAAAATAGAAAAATCAAAAAAGAATATGGAATTAGTTTAGTCATAAGTGAAATATAAAACGTTTAATTTTCTGAAATATTGTTTCTAAGGCGACTTATTTTGACTTTGAGAAAGTCAATTAGAAAATAAGCTATAATTCAGACAATTAATTAAAATGTGATTTTTGCTTCTTTTACTTTATCCAAAATTTGGGTTGCAACTTTCAAAGCTAAATATCCATCTTCAATACTAACTCTTGGCGTTTTGTTTTGAGAAATTGCTTCGTAAAATGAAAATAATTCATCTTTTATGGCGTTACTTTCATCAATATCAGGTTTATCGAAAAGTACTTTTTTCTTCGCTTTACCTTCTCCCATATCAAACACAATGTCAAATGGATCAGGCGTTCCTTCAACAGTTTCCATGCGCACAACTTCCAATTCTTTTGTCAAAAAATCGACACTTATATAGGCATCTTTCTGAAAAAAACGAGATTTACGCATGTTTTTCAAAGAAATTCTGGAAGAAGTAAGGTTTGCTACACAACCGTTTTCAAATTCGATTCGTGCATTCGTAATGTCATCAGATTCACTCACAACGGCAACGCCGGAAGCGGAAACAGATTTCACTTTTGACTTCACAATACTTAAAATCACATCAATATCGTGAATCATCAAGTCCAATACAACCGGCACGTCTGTCCCACGTGGATTAAATTGTGCCAAACGATG